>NZ_JAOCNC010000005.1:0-300000 GCF_032860985.1 Chroococcidiopsis sp. SAG 2025 | reverse complement strand
ACCTGCAGCAGAGAACATGGCTTCCAACTCAAGCATGATTTTTTTAGATTCCGAATCCAATCCACTTAATAACTTCAAGTAAGTATTTAAATCCATAATTTAATCCTCCAATAGGTGAGTTTTGTCTAATACGATGCAAAATAAACTCAACCACTATACGCTAGAAGTATATAGGGTGCTGACGGGCTGAAAGTCCTATTACCTCATTCGAGAATTATATTTTCAGTATTCCTGTTCGATAGTTTTCGATGATTCTCTAGATATTCATGGACTAATTAATTAATAACATTTCCTGTTGACTAATCGCCAATAACCTTATCTTTTCTATATATTCAAAAAAACGGGCATGGTTCAATTTCGTGGATTTTAGGTAACTCTTAAGAAACACATTTTGTCAGGGTTGAAATAGGGATGAGTTCCAAGCCAAAAGCTTGAGCTTTTTTCTTAAGGTTTTTTAGCGAGCGATCGCAATACTGCTGTTCATAAGGTATTGTCAACTTAAGGGAACAGGTGCAAAATTAAGCACTGGTAGTGATACGGAAGTAGTGGTGAGGTATAACCCCTGCCCCGTCAGCATCCTGTATAATATTAGCTAATGCAAATAATCCTCACATAATCGCCCAGTCATTAGTATTTTCGATGACAACAATTTTGGCGTTCTTACTTTACTCATTTGGATTACTACTGTCTAAATTAACGCGACAGTCACTAGAATTCTCCCAGAGAATATGTGAAGAAGCTTCAGAACGAGTTTGTCCTACCTGTGGCTCTGAGCATTTGATTAAAAATGGTTCAGTTCATAACGGCAAGCCAAATATCAATGCAAAAGCTGCGGTCGCCAATTTATTGTCAATCCTACTAACTCACCTGTTTCAAAGGAAATCAAACAACTGATTGATCGGCTTTTACTTGAGAGGATATCATTGCGAGGAATTGCCAGAGCTACTCAAGTAAGTTGGTCTTGGTTGCAAGATTATGTCAATCAGAACCTAGCCCGTACTCCTCGGCAAATAAAGGTTTCAGGTAAATCCAAGGGTAGACTGACCCTCGAATGTGATGTTCCTATGCTGGATTGTATGAGTTGAAAAATAGTGCCAAACTTTTTGTAGACGACCTAGTTTTTGCAGACAAGGAAGTGTTCTATGAAAAATACAGAACAAACTTCATACACTGGGAAAGAAGTCTTCATAGGAATTGATGTTCACAAGAAAAGTTATTCAGTAGTGGCTAGATGTGACAAAGAAGTCGTGAAAAAATGGACAACGGCTGCATCGCCGGAAGAGCTATCACAACAGCTAGTGAAGTACTTTAGTGGAGCAACAATCCATTCAGTTTATGAAGCAGGATTTTCAGGATTTGCGCTTCACCGTGAGTTAGTCAGACATGGAATTGACAATATTGTGGTTCATGCCGCGTCGATTGAAATTGCCGCTAACAATCGAGTCAAGACGGACAAACGGGACGCTCAAAAAATGGCGGCGCTGCTTGAGGCAGGACGCTTAAGAGGCAACCGCATCCCCAGCGAGCAGGAAGAGCAACGGCGAATGCTGACGCGAACGAGACAACAGCTTGTTGAAGAACGAACAGCGATCAAAAATAAAATTAGAATGAAATTTCACCAACTCGGACTGATTGAGTATGACGAGAATCGGCCTATGAGCCATAAGTTGGTCAAAGAGCTGCTAGGTGGTACAGATTCATCTGAGTTTAGGCTGGTGATTCAAGCTTACTGGAATATTTGGAAGAAACTAGATGAAGAAATCTGCAATCTGGCTGGAGCGATTAAGGAGCAGGCTAAAACAGATCCTCATGACGCAACCTATCGTTCAGCGCCGGGGATTGGCCCGCTTTCTGCTCGGATTCTTGCCAATGAGCTAGGAGATATGGCTCAATTTAACAATGAGCGCCAGTTATTTTCCTACACGGGTTTAACACCCTGCGAGTATTCTAGTGGCGAAAATATTCGCCGGGGGCATATCAGTAGACAAGGAAATAGCCGATTGAGAGGAATACTAGTGGGTCATTTGGTATGAGTGTTGCCATTATTTTTGGCAATAGTTGTCCGCCGAAGAGGACGATGCGTACAGGCACCAGAACCACCAAGAGAGTGAAATCTTTGACGCGCTCTGTCTCGACGTTGCGCTCGTAATCCTGCCCAGACAAACGGCGTTGGTTGTTGGTTCCATCCAAAAGCAGTTGCTTCCAACCACTCAATAATTTGATAGGCTGTTTGCGGATGATGCCCCTCTAGAGCTCGGCGTTTGAGAATTCGTTGAATCGACTCAGCCATATTCAGCCAGCTACCGCCAAGAGGTGTGTAGAGCGGCATGATGCCATGAGCACACAGCCACAATACCAACTGGGGAGTTTTATGTCCGACCAAGTTATCCATCACTAGCAACATTCGCAGTGGCGGTAAGTCGTGTGGGAGTGTAAAGCGTACTTTCAACCCCTGCTGCCAACTTTTCCATAACCGTTGATTTTCTTCAGGCTTGAGTAATCGAGCTGGAGTTGGCAGTGATTGTACAACACTAGCTAATTCTTGCTTGAGCCATTCGTGCAACACAGCATTGGTACAACTGGTAACACCCTTAACTCGTACTTGCCCAGTAGCGGGATGGAATAGCGTTAACAGCTTGGCTGTGCCATTACGGATATATTCATGTTCTTGCCGTGTCGGTTTACCTACTGGCTGCCAATTGCTACCAGGGTAAGGAGCAGTGCCAAATGGTCCCGCCTCGTCTTCGCACCACACACTCAAGCCTAGCTTCTGTCCCTGAGTGTAAGCGCGTTCTATCAGTTTTTTTTTGCCACGGTATCTGGGTCAGTTACTACTACTAGCTTGCCTTTGCGTATGCGCTTCACCTGTCCAGTTTTTAACCAACTGCGGCTCTTTTGCCAGCTATAGCCCGCCTCTTTGAGTACCTGCCAAATTGTATAAGTACTGATTTGGGTTAAGCCATCAGGAGCCTGACGCAAAGCCCGTTGAAGTGTAGCTACTGACCAGGTTGCCGTGCCCTCTTTCTGCCGCTCTGGTTGACGCTGAAATTCGGACAGGATGCGTTGTTTTTCTGGTTCGCTGTATTGCACTACTGCCCCACCGCCATGTCGAGGCTGTAAGGCAGCTAAGCCTTCAACATTGAAGCGACTGACCCACTTGCTGACCGTATCACCACAGCGTAATCCTACTAACTGCGCTGCACTCGTGTAATCAGCCCCAAGAGCCACGGCTAGAATCGCTTTGGCCCGCATGACACTAGCAGATGATTGGGATTGAGAACGGCTCAGTTTTTTCAAGTCGGTTTGTTCTTCATCACTTAACGGTCGCAAAGGTGCTTTTTTTTGCCGTGTCATCACAACCTGAAAAACTATGTATCTTCACTTTAATTGACCATCCTTTTTATGGCAACACTCATACCAAATGACCCACTAGTAGAGAGTGCCTGGGGGGCAATCCAGAAAGATAGAGCATTAGGGGAGTTTTTTGAGAGACTGTGTCCGCGAACTGGGAAAAAGCGAGCGATTGTTGCTGTTGCTAGAAAACTGATTGGTCGGATTCGGGCAGCTTTCCACAAAGGAGTTAATTACCAAATGGACTATCGAAATTCTAAGGCTATTACAGCTTAAAGACTAAAAAGGCGCTTGATTTAGTCAAATTCTTCAAAAACTAATAGCTCATCTAAGGATGCATCGACAGATTGTGCTGCTGTGACCCCGTCCACATTTCGGTGAGCGGATTACGACCACGCCTTGATGTTTGAGGCGCAGCTCCCTTCGCAACGAACGAGGAAAGTGTAGCACTGTTAAGACAGTGACTACGAATGACTGATTGTCGAGAAGGTCCTTGAATCGAGCTATATCTACTTGGAACAAGATGTGGGATGAGTAATGATGCTTGAGCTGATTGCAATAGATCCCCTTGACAATCCACATGACTGAGCTGTGGTCTTTTGTGGATAGCAAGGAAAATGAGGTTTACATCTGGCTAGCAATGGACCGGGATACCCGAGAAATTGTTGGTTGTTTTGTAGGAGATAGAACCCGAAAATCGGCTCGTCAATTGTGGACTTCTTTACCCGCTATTTATCAGCAATGTGCCGTTGCTTATACAGATTTTTGGCAAGCTTACAAGACAGTTATTCCCCCTGAGCGTCATCGAGCGGTTGGCAAACAAACAGGTCTAACTAATCATATTGAACGATTAAATAATACCTTCAGACAACGGGTTTCTCGACTGGAAGCGTAACAAAAGAGTATTATTTTGCAAATTCTAGACTGCTGCTCCTAGGGCAGATAGCACGGTTGCCTGCCATTGCTGCTTCCATTCTTGACTTTCCATCTTTGCCCTGATTTGTAGGACTTGATGAGCACCTTCTCTGGTCCACGGCATCTTTTTTGATCTTTTTTGTCGGGCGTTGATTAATGATTCAATATGCGATTCGGCTACCTGACTAGTATAAGTCTGATTGGCTTGCGCCCGAGCTTGATAATTGACAATATAAGTTTGATTACTTTGAATGTAATTATATAGTTCAATTAGCTTAGACCTTTTCTTATCATCACTGATGTTGCCTTGAAGTAATGCTAGCTTTACCAATGCGGATTGAGATTGTCCATGCCAAAGTTTCCATTTAGCACTGTTTAATGATTCGGCAAAAGTCTCTCCTAAAGCCTGGTGCACGCTCTGAAATTTCTGGCTAATGTGAAACCAGTCTAGGATATACTCACTGCTACCACAATACGGTTGTAGTGCTTCTAATACAGATCAACAATTGTTGGCTCCATCCGCTAAAGCTGTTAGATGAGTGTCTTGAGATATCCCCTGCTTAAGAGCAGCATTAATCACATAAGTCTTGATCGTTTGTAACTTGTCCTCTTTGGCAGAGATGACACAAGTTTTATTCACCAATTGCCGATGGTGCTGATCTACTACTTGCAGGTTCTCGGGTCGATACACGATAGCAGATAGTGCCTCAAAACTGCGTTTGTTCTTGTCCTGAATTGGGATATGTCCGCCATCAATTTGTACGATTAAATCTAGTGCTGGTGCTGCACACTCTGTTGGTAAAGGAGGTTGGCAGTTCTGCTCGGATATGACTTCTCCCACTTTATTGGTGATGCGTTTGACTTGCGTATGATTATTCACCCGGCGCGGTTCACAATTTAACTTCTCTAGGTTCTGCTCAGCTTCTCGATAGCTAGATAACGCCCCTTGCTCGCACTGGAGTTTGGCTAAATCCGGATGTATATTCGTGCCCAACAACGCTTTAATACTGGGAGAACTTTGCCACCTGCATTCGGCCTCACTACAAATATGCTTTTGCAGGCGCAGCTTATGGTCACTGAAAACCGCATGGAAATTTGACTCTCTATATCCAAACTTCTTTAGTTTTTCACCACAACTTGGGCAAACATTTACACCTGTGTCAATCAAAACAGATTGTTCTGCTAATAAAGCATTTTGGACTTTTTTAAGCAGAGATATCTGTTCCCCATGACTTAAACCCAAATCACTAATCAATTTAGGAGCTTGAATATCATAGACTTTAATGGTGTCTCGCTTCACCACTTCTTGGCTGCTCACAGAGACTTTCTCAATCACGATTCGTAATTCTTGTGTCATCAGCCCATCCATCACTCTCTTTTCCTAACCTCAAAGAGAGTTTACCATAGAAACAGTACTATAATACTCTTTTGTTACGCTTCCATAAAGCGATTAGTTCGCAAGACAATTTGCTTTTCTAAGACAGAGGAAATGCACGACATAGTTATAGGTTTATTCATCAACCGCTATGAGTTTGGTTTACCGGTTTGAGGTAAAACCAACCAATTTAGAACATTACCTTTTGATTCTTCCATATTACAACAGTTTGGTAACGCCACCAAAATTTCATCGATTGGAAAAATAAGATTTGTATTTATTTTTATTTGACAATAATTTAATTGGTGTAAAACTGCTTCTTTATCTGCAAATGAGATAGGGAAAGTGGAAAGATGATCCGTACTTTTAATAAAGAAACTTACGCACCTCTACTTGCACAATACATATGTAAATTTTTTCTTTCCTTTTAGTGTAGGTTATAGCTTCGCGTTATTCGACTTCATTAATTATCTTTTTGCTAGAGAAACCACTAGAGTAATAATGTAATCTGAAAGCTTTATTTTTTGATTACTTTTTGGATAAGGTTCAGCCTTGACAAACTCTATTACATAATTATCAAATTGTTTGATAGCTAAATCCTTACGACTGGCGTTACAGATTAGATTTAAAGTTCCTAAATCCTGTTTATCTACTAGAACTTTAACAGTAATTTGTATTTGTCCTGCCTCAAAACAATTTAGATCGGAAGGACATCTTGAATCTTCTGTTACTTCTAGCAAGGTTAGCTCAACCTCTCCAGAATTTATGCTGGCAACTTCACTAAGTTTAAGTTGAAACTGAGTTCCCACATCAGCAGAAATCATGTTTTTTTGCGCTCGAGTGGAAATTTCATCGATTGGAAAAATAAGATTTGTATTTATTTTTCTTTGGCAAGCATTTAGCGGAGAGGCATTACTATTAGCTGAGAATATACTACTAAAGATAACCAGGATCAAACCCCAGGTGATCAAAATTTTTGATTTTAATTTGGTTAATTTAAACATCATTTTTCACGATTGAAGGTGAGCTAAATTTCTCCAGAAAACCTCAAGACTCTGAACTCCACCAAATGCAGAACTCCAGAGTGTTGCGTCGCAAACAAAGATGTTGGCCGCACGAGATGCACTTGGAGGAATCCATAAGAGTGCATTGAAGTAGTGATTTCCTACTTCTACAAAGGGATGACTTGAGGCGGCTGGATTGATCGGTTGCTTCGCCAGTAGGCGGACAGACTCTTTAAGAAAATCAGGGACAGAATAATGGGGAAGATGAGCGTGGAGATTGAACGTGGTAACACCTTGAAGAATCTTGAAATCGTCCAACTCTGGAAATACGAGCAAAGGAGCAGGAGAACTATCTTTACTGGACTTGGCTGGATTGAGTCCAAATTGGTTTTCAATGGGGAAACCAAGTTCAGCCAGAATCGCTCGTGCAAATCCACCAATCCGTTGTTGAGCAGGAACTAGACGATCGCCGTGATGCAAAAATTCTACTTCACGAGAGGTCTGATCGTCTTCGGAGCCTACATCATGTTGAGGACAGATTAATAAGCAGGCATCTTCACGCTCTAGAAAACTCTTAATGGCTTCTACTTCGGCGACTGTGGGTTTTTGTTCTGTCGCAAAATGATCCAAACTAACCACAATGAGGGTATCGATATCCTTGAGGAAATTTTCATTAAGCAATTGAATAGTCCCATTATCGCCCTGCCGCTGTATCAAGGGGACAGGATTGCCTGTTACCTCAGAGATAACGTCGCTGAAATGTTTAAAATCAAACAAGACAACATGGTCTAAGAAACCAGAAATACCCTGTTTGTATTGCCCTGGATGAGCAGCCCATTCATACCCAGGCCATATCGTCCGTCGAAATTCAAATAGAGTGGGATATCGGTTTTCCAACTTGCCGAGTTCCGCGCCAATTTCCTGAGGACGACTCCAAGAAAAGTAAAGTGCAAATCTTCTGGGCATTGGTTAGTATCCCCTGGTTTGTGTCGGTGCAATTTCTTCGAGGGCTTCAGTCACAGCTTTGCGAAATTCATCTTCCAAAACATCGAGAAATGAACCCTTTGTGGTTTCAGTCACCCAGGGGTCCATCACCACAGAGCGCAGAACCGTCACTGATGCTCCAGCTGACTCTCCTACCCCTAGACGGCGCTTATAGTCTTGGATGAAGACATCTCCATATTGAGTGGCGTTTAAATCGGTGGTGCTCACAATCAGATCGTAGCCGTAAATATCATGCCCTGGATTGATGCTCAGCCTGTCATAGAGCGCTTTATTCAGACGGTTAGCTTGAGCTAAATCGGGATTAAGAGTTCCTGATGCTGTTTTGAAGTTAAACGCATAAGCTAAGATGTTCTCATCTGGACCAATTTCTGCAAGTAAAGCCATTGCTCCAGTGTGATTAATAATCTCCTCATTGGTCTTGCCAACAATTCTGTCCCGAATGAATTGAATCTGTTGCTTGATATCAGCTCCTTTCGCTTCCGCAGGCAATCGAGGAACGGGAACGACAACAAACGGATCTTCCGGTCGTGCCATACACAGCAGTCGTGCATACAGTTTCTTGCAACTAAAGAGCGCTTGGCCGATGATTTTGCCATAACCACTCTTGGAGGGTCGAATCACTCGATGGCTTAGGTAAACCGCTGCAGCTGCGGCTCCGGGTTTAGATCCTTCGATGCCATAGATTCCTACTGTCGGTTCTGTATCGCCGTGAAAGACGACAGGAGCACTAAAAGTAACAAGGTCGCGCATCGCTGAATTGCGGTAGCAGAGTGCTCCTGCTGGATAGGGAATGTAGCCGGACTTATGCGGGTCTACTGTAATCGAATCGGCATAGCCCAACGCTTCGAACTGCTCAACTACATATTGCTTCAACGGCATGGCGGGAGGCGGCGGGGCGACAAAACCAGGCGGCTCAGGCATATCAAAATCATCCCGGATGACGGAAATATGGTAGCCGCCCCAAGCGGCATCCCCATGAACAGTAAATTCTAAGCCCCGTACCCGAAATTCCTCGCGTAGCTCCAAGACACTGTGAATCGGGTCAATTGCACTCTCTTCCGTACTGCCCATCACAGCAATCACTGTATAAACAGGTCTTTTCTCTGCTAGACATTTTTCCAAAAGCTCTCTCAGAGCGGCAATGCTCATTCTTGCATCTGTATCTACAGGTACATCAATCATATTGGACGCACCAATACCGAGGAGAGCAGCCGCTTTGGGGAATGAGTAATGTTTCGTCCCTGGAACGAAGAAGACAGGAGACTTATCAATTTGGCTGAGAAAGCGGCGGGAAAATTCTTGGATCCCTAGACTTTGTAGAGAACATTTATTGAGACTGGCAGTAACAGTATCTCGTGAAATTTGGTATTCGTTGGTTAGTCGAGTTGGCAAAGCGAGGATGTCATCGGCTTTGAGGTTGAGCACTGACCAAGTGTCTAATCCAATCAAAGGGACTGATTCACCAGATGGGAGCAGGATGGCTATCTCTTTGGCATTTGCTAGGGCGAGGTCTTCTTTCAACGCTGCTTGTAAAGCCAAGGGATAGAACTTGAGATTTCTTGCTGACCAGATCGCCTCAATATTGGCAACAGTGCCATCACAGGTAATATGTCCCCAGGGTCGAATAGCTCCTTTTTCGATGTCTGCTTCATCGGGAATGGTGTATCCGAGCATTTTACAGAGATCGTCGCCGACCAGGATTTCCAGAATTGTTGTCGCCGTTGATCCTTCAAAAGCGACGTTATTGGGGTTGTAGAGCATGGCGGCGAAGTAGCCCAGAATACCAGGAATGGTTAAATCCCAGTTCATGTGTCCTTGATAGCGCATACTGAAGAAGGGGACAGATTTCTTCAGAAATGCCAGCAAAGACTGATATCCCTCTTTTAAGCAATCCATTGCTTCAAGATATTCGGGTGATCGCTTCATCTCCTCAGTGATGTGTGTGGGATCTCCTGGATGAAAATTTCTTCTCCAGAATGCCTGATCTCGAATAGCTTCCACAATAAAGCGTTCTAATTCATCGACATTTTCCGCTTTCGGGCCTAAAAACCAAGCTTCAAGGGCACGAGTTCCTGTCCCTTTAAAGTCAGGCATCTCCCCTGTTTGGGAAAAAACGCGAATTCCTTGACGGGCTTTTTCAAAGCCTTGACTTTGAGAGTGGCGGGGAATATTCATCAGCTTTTTACTCCTAAGAGAATCTTTGGATGAGACGGAGTCAAGGCTTATTAAGTAGGGGCAGGAGATGCTCCTCCGCCCCTACGCTTTACCTATAAGCCTGGAGGCAGATTAGTATCTTTAACAATTCCATTGAGCGAAGCCCCAGAACAATCGGCATTGGGTCCCATACCAAACTTAGCGAAGGCTGTCCAAACTGCCCTTCTGACTTCGGTATAATCGGCATCATTTAAGCGTCCCACCGTATGCAAGTCATCGAGTGCCTTGAGAATTGCGTCACGTTCATCTAAGAAGCTGGGATTGGAGGGAGACAATTTTAACCCATCGACGACAATTTGCCAGCCAATCTGATGACCGCGATCTTGTGACCCTAATGCCTGCCCAATCTTGCGGTTCATCTCCATCAAGGTGGCACACCAAATTTCACCAATATTATGTTCTTGGACGTAACGATCCTTCCCAATGTTGCCAAAGCCATGAGGGAAGTTGCTATCGTAAGGGTAGAAACGAATACCTTTAGAATCGTCGACCACCCAGTCTCCCGTGACGACTTTTTCTTCTTCAACTGACTTGCCAAAATTTTGAATCGTGAGGGCAAAATAGTCACTCCATCCTTCGCCCATACCTCGGCTTTGGGGTTGTTGGAGTCCCTGTGGACTATTCATTCGACCACCGACTAAGCGGTTAGTGACACCATGAACAAATTCATGGAAGACCACATCCGCATCAAAAGCAGTGTGCCGTCCGGTAGAAGCCACCAACCCCATGTTCATAATGGGCTTTCGCCCATCTTGTAGGGTTAACATATTCGCTGTTCCACGAACTGGACCACGAAAGGCGCGAGCATCCACCGGATCGCTAGCAGTTCCTTGCCCTGTATAATTCATCTCTTGAAAGTTGCCTACCGCTTCAGTAAAGCCTAACAAGTAGAAGAAATCGTGCATGTAGTTACAGAAGTAGAAGATGTTTAGGATCTTCTGTTCATCCCCTGTAGGCTCGTCAGGATTGAACACGACATTGCCATTTTGCATCTGCCCTTGAAGTTTCTTAATTTCACGTTCCCCTTCTGGAAATATTTCCTCCCATAAAGCAGCGATAGTATTATTGCCAACACAATTATCATTAGTACACCAGCGACCAGGAAACTGAGGAGGCAGAGAAGAGGGTCTTGGGACAGGATAATCATTCAAATCTCTGGGAAACGCAACTATTTTCCGAGGAGTTCTACCCGGATTTTCTGTGTAAACATTGGCCTCAACCGCTGTATGCATTAAGCTTTGGCAGTAAAGAATCTCTGGCTCAAAACGATCTGCTGAGACAATGACTTCATATTGCTCCTGATAACCTGGCAGAGTAATTAGCACGTACCATCCCAGGCGCGTCTCAGGATTTTGATAAAAGAGGACGAGGTGAGCAGAAATTGGGTTAGCAAATGGTCCTTTATCCAAGACAGTCGGTTGACTAGGCATGGGGAAAGCTGCTAGCACTTGGGGAACATAATCGGACAGGTCGACAGTAATTGGGGCCATTGGTTGTCCCCAGCCATCGGTCATCTCCTCAGCTTCATCGGACGTGGCGACATATTGGGCGGCGGCTGTCACGGCTTGGTTAACGTCAATTTGCGGTGCAATATTTATTCCATTTGGGAGATCTACGTTATTGCCAACAACTTCGCTAATCTCGCGCCTGGAAGAAAAGCGAACGGTACGAACCATTTGAAAGACGGGGATACCATGATAGGTTTGTTGTAAGTGAATGGCGAGACTATCGGCACTGGTCGTTTCGATCGTGGGGTCTGGAACGAATTCTACCGGATCGCTTGGAGCAAATCCGAAAGCAGCACTGGTCTGAGTGACAAAGTTTAACGCCTGGTCAATCAGCGCTCCTTCTGTACTTGGGGCGTTGTTTGACACAAGAGTATTGGGCGTACCTGTGAGCGAATTCAAGTAAGAGACACTAACAGTGTGGTCTCCGGGCAATTCATTAGAGACAAATGACGCAGCTTCGCTGAGTTCATTAATACGGGCGTCAGTCGCACGATTTGTGCTGAAGTCACGAATGTCAATAAAACGTACCATTGTGCATACCTATTTGTAATGAAAAAGCGGAAATTATAGAACAAGGAAAAAACTAGGTTTTAATACCCTGCTATGGGTTGAACCCAAATTACGCATTTGCCGTCACCCATGCGGCAGCACCAACTACGCGGGCGATATCAGCCGCATAGTCAAAATCGACAAAAGTATCCCCTTCTCTGTGATAGTTGGGGTTGGGTTCAGCATTGGGTGACGCTGGATCGGGGCCGACGAAAAAGTCCTCAGAGGTTACGCAAGCTGCATAGCCTCGTTGGTGAAAGCTTGCATGATCGCTTCTCCCCTCGGCAGGATCGGGTTGAGTATAGATCTGAGGGCGTTCCAATGTGGGAGATACCGTAGAAACCAGCCGCTCAAGGCGTTGGGCGAGAACGAGCGATCGCTCTTCCACATCGGCTGATGCTGCATAACCAACGTGAACTTCAAAGGAACGAGGGGAGTTGACATTGTAGCCAACCATGTCCATTTGATACACGCCAACAAGGGGAGCAGCTTTAGCAGCTTGTGTTCTGGCATAAGCTTGGCTACCCACCAAGCCATGCTCTTCTGCATTAAAGAGGACAAAGCGAATCGTTCTTTTGGGAAGGTTAAGGGAAACAAGCTCTTTAATAACTTCGGCGATCGCTAAGACAGAAGCTACACCACTAGCATCATCATCAGCACCGGGTGCAGGATCGTTTTTGGTATCGAAAGGAGCATCACTGGCAGCCGTGGAATCTAAATGAGCCGTGACTAACACAATCTCCTTTGATGCACTACCTTGAAGTTCTGCTTCTACATTGTATAACTCCCGTCCTTCATGGACGAAGCGATCCATTCTAACGCTGAAGTGCTCCCCTCCAATAGTTTTGAGATCTTGCGCTAATGCTTCTGTCACCAATGGCATATCCGAACTGTGAATATGTCGGCTCTTGATATTGACTCTCTGCTCGTCGTCATTGAGGGGTTTTATCCCTACATATCGCTCCAGGTAGCCGCGAATTTTTTCAGGTGTGATGGCTGTAAACTTATCCAGTTCAGCTTGACTCAAGGATGGCTCAACACTAGGAGTTTGTAAAAAGCTGGCGGTTCTCGCATTATTGCCTTCTCCAAAGGGTTCAAGCAAACTAGGATCGGGCAGCAGTTTCAGATTATGTCCATGTTGGGCTTTATCAAAATGATAGTCCTCTACCGAGTGATCGCCCGGTAAGGCAACAAAAAGACCTTCCGTTGAAGAAGCCAAAACCATTTTGGAGGGTTCATCGTTGGCAAAAAATTGCGTAGCTCCTCCTTGTGGGTTGAGAAAGCCAGTGCTTTTTTGAAGATCATCCCGTAGCAGATAAACTTCCGTAGTCAGGGGATCGTCTTCACTGCCCAGGCGATCCACTGCAAATCCCAAGTCATCGAGCCTCATCGCTGCCTGAGTTGTAGCGATTGCGTAAACCTGATTTCCTTTTTCACCAGTCACATACAAGGGAACGATAGGCAGACCTCTAACGGCTGACCGCCACTCCTGCTCACTTTGCTCGACGGGGGCAGACACGCGAATATATTTCAACCTTTTGCCGTCAAGAACTTCCCAAACTAGTAGAGGATGCGGTACTACGCGCCAACCCTCGTTGACGGCGGATTTACGCTCCTTACTATCTTCTCCCACAAAGAAGCAATGTTCAGGAGCAGTAGCATAACCTGAGCGTTCAGCTGCTAATTGAAAGATTTCAGGAGAAGGTTTTCTGATGCCAACCGCTGAGCTATAGATGAGTAAGTTTGGCTTAAAGAAGTTGTAAATTCCAGCTTCTTCAAGCACTCTTTTCATATCATCTTCTGTTTCATCGCCAGTGTTGGATATGATGCCTATTTGAACATTTTTATCTTTTAGCTGCTGGAGTATGTCTGGTATGTATGGATAAATATCTAGTCCTTCTAAACGGTAGGGAGGAGGTGAGATTCTCGGAGTCCCTAAAGTATCTCCAATGTCAAAAAAGACTATTGGTGTTGTAGTTCCATTCATGGCTGAGCTTTTTAAATAATTAAGGCTTTACGTAGAGCGACTAAACTTTAGGTCATGTCTTAGATCAACTTTATCCATTTGCTGACAGCGCGATCGCATCCGCCAAAACTCTTGTCGAGCCGAGATGATTGATTTTTCGATATCGCCAGAACCATTCACAATGGAAGAAAAAGTTTTGCGCGACTAGCTAGAACTTTTGCCAAATCACAGGGGTTATATTCTTTGATTTGGATAAAGTCGAGCTTAAGTCATATCTACAAACTAAACTTAAAATTTTGCCCTACAAGCTATCACTCAAAGTTACTTCTTACCTTTCCGGAAACACGCTGGTTTTTGTAAAATCTCTTAATAAATCAACAAGCTACTAGTAGAGAAGCCAGTGTGTTTGCCTAGAGAGTGTTATGCACTTAGTAGCTCAAGCTCTGCAAACTGCCTGAGCATGAGGATAGCAAAGGCAATCAAATGAAATTTGCATATTGTACATTGTTTGCCTCAAAGTATTTTTAAGGACTCTGTTGCAAAAGATATTTGAAGTAATAAAATATCTTAGATAGCTCGAGTTTAAGTTATTTTACACGTTGTTTTCTTCTATTCAAACAATTTCTTCTCCATGCCTCACCTTTAAAGATTTTCATTTAGAAAATCTAATTTGGAAGCAGCATCTTTGTAGTAGCTAAATTAAACCGTTTCAGGTTAATTTAAATACTTTAAATTCCTGAAGCTTTATGCTTTCTGAAAAATCAAAGCTAAAAAGAGAAGTAAAAAACCACTTTGTTCTGTTTTGTTCTGTCAACTACTATTTCTTGCACTTGACGAATGGATAAACTGAGAGACTTGCACTTGGTTAAATCGATCTCAACCATCTGTTGACTATCTTAGAGATTTTGTGCAACCCAAACTAGAGGCAAACGCGCAAATATAATTGCGCGTTTACGCAAGACAACCGAGTGCAATCTGGGTTACATTGAAAGAGCTAGCTATTTCTCAGCACTTGAAGCGAAATATACTCGGGCAGCCTTTCCCGCTGGGAGCGCAACAGATTATGGTGTTTTTGTCACACCTGTAGTATTTTTCTGGTTTAAAGCCTTTTGTTGAGAAATTTACCTCAGAAAAGCTTATTTCTTCATCAGGTATTCTCAATAATTTAAATCCTTGAAAACCTATACTACAAATCACTTTAATTTGTTACGCTCCCTTTCCCGCTCCCTCTAGATCTACATAGATTTAGTGGTGCTCTGAAGACGCTAAGTGCGTGTAGCAAAGCTTTGTAGAGATTTTCGTCAGAATTGTTCGCACGCAGCCAAGTTATTCCTACATAATCCCTAAGCGGGGAGCGCGATACCTGCTCTGCTATTGAGGAAAAATCCACTTATGGACATCTTTTCCGGCGCTACGCTTTGTCAAGCACTCTTATTACTAAATATTCTCAGCTTTCCCGCCAATGCTAGCCAAATTTGGGAAGGTACGGGACGGGTGATTAGTGGAGGGAGCGTAACAAATTAAAGTGATTTGTAGTATAGGTTTTCAAGGATTTAAATTATTGAGAATACCTGATGAAGAAATAAGCTTTTCTGAGGTAAATTTCTCAACAAAAAGGCTTTAAACCAGAAAAATACTACAGGTGTGACAAAACACCATAATCTGTTGCGCTCCCTTTCTGACACCAGGCTCGGATTGCTTCATGACTACATTGATCCCACGATACAGCAGCAGTTTTTGTACGTCCCTGGATTGTTGCTGCAAGTAGTAGTCAGTGCCGCCAACGTGAGTGAAAAAGCTGGAGCACTGTTGCTTCTGGAGAAAATTGTCGCTCAGTTCCCACGACTATTGAAGGTTTTTGCAGACGGAGGTTATGAGGGTAAAGACTTTAATCAAAAAGTCAAAGATGAGCATCACCTAGACTTGGAAGTAGTTAAGCGTAAGCAAAGCAAAGGTTTTCAAGTATTACCCTGGCGGTGGATAGTCGAGCGCACTCTAGCATGGATAGTGCGGCATCGACGACTGACTATTGATTATGAAGCTTTGCCTGCTACTTCTGAAGCCTTTATCTATGCTGCTATGCTTCGCATCATGCTCAGACGACTAGCGTAAGAATTTATACTTCTCAGACATCCTCTCAAGTCGGTGCAACGCTATCTCAAGCAACTCTGAGAGAGCCTTCTGCTCAAGAATGTGCCGCCCCTACGACGGATTTGATTGTCCAAGTCGATGGTGGACACATTCCGGTTAAACAGAAAGGGAAACGCAGTTTTGAAGCTTTGTCTGCCATTGCGTATCAACCTGACAATATTAAACAGGTGGATCAAAACCATCGACAGATTACCAATAAGACCTGTGTCGTTTCAACCCTCAATGACGAGTTGGATACCATCAAAAGTTTCGTGCTAAATGCTGCCCACAAGCAAGGAATGACAGAACAGACAAGGGTAACAGGTCTAGCAGATGGTGCCAATAATTGCTGGTCTGTGGTACTGTCCCTGAAATCTCATTGTTTAGATTTAGAGTGTATTCTGGACTGGTTCCACATTGGACAAAAGTTTCAGAATGTTAAAAACTTGGTGAATCTTTTGAGGAATCCCTGGATAGCGTGAAATGGGCTGTCTGGCATGGTGAAGTCCAAGCAGCTCTTACAAAGTTGAAATTGCTCCAAGACAACATTACTGATAATGCCAAGCAATCCAAGATTCAGGGATTGCTTGGTTATTGAAGAACAATCTTAATTATCTCATCAATTATGAGCAGCGGAAAAATTCAGGGAAAAGTCTATACTAGCCAAACTGTAGAATCGCAGATTGACTTACTGATTAATGCACGACATAAGCGGAAACAAAAATGCAATGGACCAGAGAAGGCGCATAATGTCTTGCAAATTAGAGCCAAGATGGAGAGTCACGAATGGAATAGACAATGGCAAGACGCCGTCCTGGAAGCTCTAATTGGTGCAGCGTGAAGCTAATTATAGCATAATAATCTCTTCCGCTTCCTACTGTCATCGGCTTCGCCTGAAACCAGCTTGAGATGTAGAAACCCGCATAACTCCAAGTGAAGCTCGCATTTGGAGTAGAAGGGTATGCTTGAAGAGACATTCGACCCGCTTCCGGAAGAGGAGCGGGAAGAGCTTGGATTCACTACCTGTGATAAGTCCCATGAAAAACACGATTGGATGCCGAGTGAATAAGAATTCATTTGCGAGTCTATTACGATTCGAACGGCGCTGATTCGCTGGCTCGAAGAACCGCTTTCAGAGGAGTCATGAACGCTTAAGAATCGGCGCTTCCTAGAAGAGCTAAGGAAAGGTAGCTTCTAGAAGGTGACGGAGCGGGCACTCCACGCTCCGAGCACCGGTTTTCTCCCGATGCGGTTTTCACCCATCGCGCTCCGAAAATTCACGTTTTCTCCTGGTAGAATGAAGGGACGATGTTCGACGCCTCATACGGGCGTTTACGGTGATGCCCCGCACGAAGAAGAATGCAACTATTCCTGCTTCAAGAAAGTCCGACGCAATCAATGCTGAAGCTGCTTCAGAGCGGGAAATCCCGGCCGAGGAGGAAGAAAGAGTACCTGTCGCCGACGGCGAGGCGATAGTAGCTGACCTTCCTGATGATTCGCCTTTCGAGGCGAATCATGGGGAGATGACATCGATATGCTACAGGATGAGGGAAAGTACGGGCGCTTGAGGAAATAGCGGACGAACCCGTGGTGAGTCCTGAGAGTGACGGCAGTGAAGGGGATGAGGTCGAAGAAAGCGCGCTTGTCGTAGCGGTGGCAGATGCGGAAATCATTACCAGCGAAGGTGGGGAGGAAAAGACGCGCCCCTGACAGCAGAAGAAAGGGAGCGCTTTGTTACCCTCGAGCGGCAGGTGGAAGATTCGTTTCTTACTGCCGCAAGAGCGTTACAAGAGATAAGCGAGAGAAGGCTTTATCGAGAATCATACCCGACATTCGAGGACTACGTAAGGGACAGGTTCGACTTTACAAAGCGCCTTGCCTACTACTATATCGATGCGGCAAAAGTCGCAGACAATCTTTTCAAAGTGAACTAAAAGTTCACATCATGCCGACAAGCGAAACACAGCTACGTCCCTTGAAAAGCCTCCCCGAACAGCAAAGAGTCGTGTGGGAGAAGTCCGTCGAGAAGGCGAACGGAAAAGCCCCAAGCGGCGCTCTTGTGCAGCAAACGAAAGAGGAACTCTTTCCACCGGAAAGTGACGGAAAAGCTTCTCCCCGACAATTGAAGTGGGGAGACGTTTGTGTTATTCAGGGAACTACAAACGAGCTTCTTACCGAGCGCTGGGGCTACTGGACCATTGTCGATGAGATGACGAATGACGGCTCTGTCACCATCTCCCTTTACGATCGCGCTCGAATCGCTCCTGTAGCGCCTTCCGAACTCGTGCCTCTTCCATTCAAAGCGAAGGAAAAACGCGCTCGGAAAAAGCTTCTCGACCGCCTCCATACGATTGATGAGGGCTTAGGGGATGACGATCGGGCGGTAAAGCTTCTTGTCCGACATTTTGGCACTCTAAAGGCCCCATCTCTCACGCCGGTTGAAGAGGACATCCTGAGACTCCTTGAGCGTCAGGCAAGAAAGTCATCATCCGCCGAAGAAGAAATTTCAGAGGATGCTACATCGGAAAGCTGAAAAATCCCGGTTTCATATAAATTCATTGACTAAAGAGAGGTTTAAAATTAGCACACCAGAAATTCTAATGACTACTTTTGTTTGTGTTGCGATTGAGTTCTCAACTGGAATGTTTTAGGGCTTGTATTTCGCTAATGCTGTATCTTTCTACCGTAGCCCATGACAAACAAATCCTGCCCAGTAAATTGGGTGCTCAAAGGATAAGGTTGAGCACATAAGTACTCAATCATGTCAAGCGTGTCTCCAATGCGAATAGTGACCCCTGCCCAATACTTGCGTTCCTGCTTTGTTGTCGCCTGTCTGCACTTGTTTTCTGCTTCATCGTAGTTCAGATTTAGCATTGCCTCGAGTTTAGGTCGATAGGTTTGGTCTAAAATACTGCCTGTCATTACTCGTAGTGTTTGTTGTGCTTGTTGCAGTGCTTGAGGGCGATTCATGTTTCCATGCCTCTGATGGCGATTTTGGTGATAGAGAATAGAGAAAATTGCTGTGGCCAGGTCATCAACCGACCACAAGGTGCTGATGACGCTTCTTGCCCCAGCACAGAGGAAGCCCGTTGCCAGCGTGAGCACGTCATCAGTATGATCGAGCGATCTACCCAATCCTGTCTCACAGCACGAGAGAAATACATCAGCTAATTGCGGCAGCCGCCAGGCGGGAGAGAGAGTAATTCTCCTAACGTAATGGCTCCATCGGCCAGCTCTAATTTGGATTCCAAAGGGTTATCTAGGCGAGACTGGGCATGATGACACGAGAGGAGCATCTGAATCTGTTGCTCTTGTAGCAGGCGTTTATAGTTGCTTACAGTTGCTTCCTGGGGACCCCGCAATCGCAAGCCAGGGGAAACGTTGTAAAGGGTAGCCACTGATTCTGCTTCAAAGCTAGAACAAGGCAAGTCTCCAGAAGCATCTTCGATTAGACCGAGTAAGTCAGAAGTGAGGGGTGGGCGCTGATGGCAGAACTGGAGAACTTGACAACTGGGAACAACCCGCAGCGTGAATCGATCTCCTAACAGTCCTTGACTGGTGGGCAGAGCTGCAAATGGAATTTGGTGCAATCCCAAATGGGGAATCAGAATCAGTTCATCAATTGCTTGCAAGTGGTTTTGGATCAGATCTTCAATTTGTAATCGTTGGGAGAGTTCTGCTAATACAGCAGGTAAATTTGATTTCCAGCTACTCTGAGGCAATCTTTGTATTGCTCCATTATCTGCTAGTTGAATGCCGAGGTAAGCCCAAAGCCATCGGTCATTGAGCCATGCTAGAAGTGCGTTTCCCTGGTACGGGCAAGAGTGATAGGTTAACTGATTTTGACGTAAGACAAAAATATGGCTGCTGTCACCAATGCTATAAAAGCTGAGTAGGGCCGTGTTAGGTCGGTCAATTAACTGCTGTAGCTCGCTCAAGTTCAGGGCTCTTACTTCCAACAGCCCAGCAGAAACCGGGTCAAGTCGACTGAGCTGTTGACGCATCGTTTGTTTCTGTTGCTCTAGCTCCTGAATGTGTTGATGATCCACAGCGCCCCAGGCAGCACGACTACGCCTTGAACTTTCAGCACCAACGAGAGTGGGTTCTGAAGCCATCTTGAAATCGAGACGCAGGTTATCGATCTGTCGTTGCAGCGCTTCATACTGTTGCAGGTAGGATTGGACTTCATCTGGAGTATTCTCCTCCTGATAGAAATCGTTGATGGACATCAGCTCAACCAATCGTTTTGACCGAGACCGCTCCACAGTTTCCAACGCCAAATTCAATTTTCCAGTATTGATGCAGGCTTGCACCATTCGTGTATATACAGCAGATGCTCCTGCTTGAATTTGCTGACGGCTTGTTTCATTTGTGGCCCAACTCCGACTGCGTTCGACCGCTTTTATGGCAATTGCAAAGCCTTCAATTGCCACCTCCCAATCGCCCTCATTAAATCCAAGAAAACCCAAATCTTTACTAATTAGATAGCATTGACTTGGGAAGCTTTCAGGGGTATAGACCTGCAAAGCCTGCTGGTACAACTCAATCGCCTGCTCTAGATTCTCTGCCTGCTCCCCACGTATGCGCTTGAAGTAGGCAGTGGCAAGATTACTCACTATCGTTGCCCACTCAACGGGAAACTGCTCGCGGGTACGGACCTGCAAAACCTGCTGGAACAGCTCAATCGCCTGCTCCAGATTCTCTGCCCGCTCCCCACGTATGCGATCGCTGTAGGCATTGGCAAGATTATTCACCGTCGTTGTCCACTCGACGGGAAACTGCTCGCGGGTAGAGACCTGCAAAGCCTGCTGGTACAACTTAATCGCCTGCTCCAGATTCTCTGCCCGCTCCCCACGTATGCGATCGAAGTAGGCATTGGCAAGATTATTCACCGTCCTTGCCCACTCGAGGGGAAACTGCTCGCGGGTAGAGACCTGCAAAGCCTGCTGGTACAACTCAATCGCCTGCTCCAGATTCTCTGCCTGCTCCCCACGTATGCGTTTGCTGTAGGCAAGGGCAAGATGAGTCACCGTCGCTGCCCACTCGAGGGGAAACTGCTCGCGGGTACGGACCTGCAAAGCCTGCTGGTACAACTCAATCGCCTGCTCTAGATTCTCTGCCCACTCCCCACGTATGCGCTTGTGGTAGGCAAGGGCAAGATTATTCACTGTCCTTGCCCATTCATTTGGGAAAGACTCCTTAGATATAATAGGTAGAATTTTTAAAAGTGCTGCAATTGCCAGCTCCAAATTGATTGCGTGGTCTCCTTGGGAAAAACTTTTGATTAATCGACTAAATGAAAATAACATCAACGATACATTGAGCTGTGTTTCTCGCTCTGCCCCTAAGGATAAAGAGGTTTCAACCGAAATGGCTTCTAGAAGCATCTCGTTGAATCGCTCTGGATACTTCGCCCAAATAGGATAAATTTGTTGAGCGTTTCCTTGATACTGCGAAATTTGCTGCAATACGGTTCTCAGGAATTGCCGCGCCTCGTTACGAGGCGCGGCAATTCCTGAGAACAAGCTAAAAGGATGCTGTTTCATGGCGCTATGCTACCTGGCGTTCCCAAACCTCTGCTAAACGCTTCAGTAGGCGTTCGGCTATGTCCTGCAACTCAATCCGCTCAGTTAAACTATTAATTTCACGCCTCACCGATGCCTTTGAGTCACTTCCCGAAAGTAATCTCTCCCCTTTGACTCTCCAGAGACGGTGGTTTTGCTCAATGCGATAAATACGCTCCAGTTGAGCCACAACCATCAATTGCTCGTAGGGGTTCGACCAACGCTGTTGCAACTGCTCAGATTCGGCTATCGTTTCCAACAAGACTTGTTGCCCCAATTCCAAACGCTCAAAATAGTCCATTAAGTCATCCATCGACTGCAACTCACAGGGGGGAACCTCTCGACGCACATTTTCTGGCTCAGACAGAGGCAAAAATCCTAATAACCTTGCCTGTGTCGCCGACTGATTCAAATGCACCGCAATATAAGCAACGCGGTCATACCAAATCTCAGCAGGGATCGGCAGTGGCGCATCCAGATTTAAGATCGGATGACATTCTACTTTACCAAGTCCTACGATCATCAAATCTGCTGCATCATAAATCAGGTTCATGGGACTCCAACTGTCGCCTGCTGACAAATCAGTCGTAAATTGTTGCCACTGGAGGTAGATGTTCATCGCTAACACTGCCAACGTATTCCAATAAACCCGTTGTGCTTTATCGGATGACAGTTGCTGCCGTGCAAAAGCTTGAGCTTGAACGCGATCTTCTGCACTAATGGGTACACAAATTGTCAAGCCTGTAGGTTCATTCGTGCCACTTATCATGATTTACTCTTCTTCTGGTTGCCATTGATTCAATAACGGTTCACAAATTGCTTTCAATCGGGGTCTGCATTTTCGTTCATAAAAGGTACTCAACGCTGTACTAGGGGCGTTGAATTCGTTGGATAAGTCTTTCCATCTCGCCTCTGGCGGTAGCCGTCGCAAGATTAACACCTGGGCGGTTACCTGCGGATATTTCTTAATGTGGCACTTACGTAACTCGCCAGATTCATCCGCCTCTATCTTCGCTCGAACTAGCAAAAGCAGTTGCTGTTGAGAAATTTTCTCGATGAGGGGTTTACAGTGCTGGTCATAAAAAGGGCTTAGTGATGAAACAGGGATGCTCAATTGATCTGCTAATGCTTCCCATTCGAGCTCCAAAGAAAGTTGTTGCAGAATCAGCATCTGGCAGTTCACCTCAGAATGATTCTCAAGCTGGCATCTGCGTAACTCCCCAGTTGCATCTGCCTCCACTGCTGCACGAACTGTTTCTAGCAAAAATGGTGGAAGCGAAGCAAAGGGAAGGGGTTCCGGATCAGGCGCAGGAATTTGGTCGAAATCAGGAATTATCGGGGGCAGGGGGTTCTCCGTCTGAGCATCCCTTATGCAGCCATTCAGGCGCAATTTGAGCCGACCTATTATATGGGGTTCTTCGCAGAAAGGCGCCTTTATTCTCGGATATTTCTCTCTATTCACCTCACATAAATTCTCCCAGAAGTACAACCATACTTGCTGAAGACAACCCTCACAGTAAAAAGAACCATTGCACCGTAATTTTCCCGATTCTTGAATTAACCATAGAATCTTGTTGTTCTCTTTTTGTCTCTGTCGCTTGGTAGAAGATTGACAGGCTTCACGAATGCGCTGCTCCAATTCCTTCTGTAACTTTTGATTCGAGCGCTCCCATGAGCTGTCATTATCTGATGGCTGTTCTGGATTTGAGTCATCTGGGGGAGAAGCATCGGTCATACCCTATTCTCCAACGTTGTAGTACTACAGGTGTAAATATTAAAGGCAAACGCTGAAATGCCCGCAATTCCATTACTATTATGTAACAAAATGTATCGGAAAATTCCCTGAAAACCTCATCCCCTGGTTAACTCTAACTGTAGTATGTCGCCGCTGCTAGAAACGCTTTCTTGTATTTAGCTAGGCTGAATCGCCATTGCATAATAGCGGTTTTCAATAGGATAGAAGCCATTCTGTTTAGTTGAGTCAGGCTTAGTAGCTGACGATTGGTACACTCATGTGAAAACCGCTATAAGTCTATCTGAAATTCCTACCCTCTAGTTTTAGCAAATTACTTCTCTTCAACAAAGGAGCGCAGCTGAGATATTTGTTCAGGTTGGGTTTCACACCTCTATTCAAAAAAATTACTCTTTTTTTCGCTCCTTTTTGCGTAACTGCTTCAAACCGTCCGTTAAGGAATTAGAGCAGTTCAAGACAGGCTGTACCAACAGAACTTGCCGTTAGAACTGCTGCTAATACCTTAATGTATCGGAAGCTCAACAATGCAAGAACAAAAGTCTGGTGTTTCTGCTGTATTAATGAGCAGCCAGAATCTAACACGCAAACCTCAAGATACCCATCGACTGTAAAGTTATCAAATTTCTGCGAAAAGTTTGAGTTTGGGTTCGAAATCACAATAAGAGGCGAAAAGCAATGTTGCTTCTTACCCATAGCTAGAAAAAAGGATTTTGAAAATGCACATCACGTGGAAAGGGCTAGTTACTAAAGCTGCATTAGGAGCGATCGCAATTAACGCACTGACACTAAGTATCGCGCCTGCAGGATACACTTTAAATCGCGATCGTGGTTTCGGATCAGGTGAAGGGCAATTACAAATTAACGGTGCTGAGAAACCGGTGTGGGATAAATATTCTCCTACTATTCCTTCCCCTGACTTGATTTTCGACCAGCGGATTGACAAAAAATCTAATACCTATTTGGCAATAAATGTAGGTCCAATTGCTGAACCAATTGGTGGAGTAGTCGGACGGGTAGTTGGCGGTTTTGGTGGTCGACGTGGTGCCATTGTAGGTGAAAGGGTAGGTCGAAAAGTCGGGCATCATACGGATCGAGGTTTAAGTAAGCTGCATCATCGTCCAATTGCTGAACCAATTGGTGGAGTAGTCGGACGGGTAGTTGGCTCACGTTTTGGTGGTCGACCTGGTGCCACTGTAGGTAAAAGGATAGGTCGAAAAGTCGGGCATCATACGGGTCGAGGTTTAAGCAAGCTCCATCATCTTAACCGAGGACTCTTCAAACACTTTTAAGACGATGTCTGAGAAGTAGCTACTGAGGAATCCACCCTGTAAATATCGGAATTAGGCTGCAAGAGTTCATGTCACTCTAATGGTTAACTACGATTTAAGCGTAGTTAACCATTAGGGTGGCAACCAAGTATTACTAATTTGCGAACGCTCATTAAACGATTCGTTCAGTCAGGATTCTTTATAAAGTTTTGTTACTGTGATTGGTACACAGTGAGCCTATTTGACTAGTTCAATTTGAAAGTACTTGTCATACCTCCCCCTGTAACATTCTATTGCGAGTCATTTTTCGTCGTTCCATCTCTTCCTATACTTTTTTAGTAAGCGTGTACGCAGGGGGCATTTACCTAAAATAGACGCTACCTTGGTTCTTATTAGCGCCCAGTAACCGTGAAAGTGATCTTCAAAGCTTTCCTCTTGCATCTTCCACCTCTTCTCAAAAAGGACCGTTTTCGAGACTCATTTAAATAGGCTATAAAATGTGTTGCAAAACTCGTCTCGAAAGCTGTAGTCTCGGAAGTAGGATGTATTTAAGTTTTGAGACACTATGCTGGTAGGGTATGCTCGGGTTTCGACCCTCGATCAGAACTTGGACTTGCAACGGGACGCGCTCGTGTCCGCTGGGTGTGCCGCCGAGCGGATCTACACCGACCAGGCAAGCGGCAAGAACACTGAGCGTCTGGGGCTAAGGGATGCCCTCTCCTTCCTTCGGCCAGGAGACATCCTGGTCGTTTGGAAGCTCGATAGGCTCGGGCGGTCACTCACCGACCTTATAGAGCTCGTCCAGGGGCTTGCAGCTCGTGACATAGGCTTTAGAAGCCTCCAAGAGCAGATAGACACTACAACCTCTGGTGGAAAGCTCGCCTTCCACATCTTTGCGGCACTGGCCGAGTTCGAGCGGGACATTATACGTGAACGAACACATGCAGGACTTGCCGCCGCGCGAGCTCGCGGAAAGAAAGGAGGGCGGCCAACCAAGATGACAGAGCGGAAACGTGCTGCGGCTATGGAGCTTCTCTCTGACCCACAAGGGAAGAGTGTGAAGGAGGTGTGTGATGCTCTCGGTATCTCACGCGCCACGTTCTACAGGCATCAAGCAAAGGAATCACAATGAGCATACGATACACCCACTCCCAATGGTGCTTTCTCGCCTGGAAGCGAGAGCACCGGTACTATCGGGCCGAGCTTCGCCAGGATCTCTTTGGAAACTGGATCGTCATGAAGATGTGGGGGAGAATCGGATCGCGCCTTGGCGGAATGAAGGAAACCCTTTGCCGGACCTATGAGGAGGCTGATTCATGCTTCCAGACAGCAGTCCGGAGACGGGAGCGGAGAGGATACACATTGCAGGGCAGGAACCCATGACGTACCAGAAGACCTTTGACGGCCCATATCAGTTTCTGGCACCCAACGGATAGGCATAGAGCCGAGATAAGTGCAAGTGCGATTCGTTCTGGAGAAACCCAGATTTGGGGGGATTCCAGGCATTAGTAGAGTAACCCTTAATGGGATGAGTTCGCACTTTAATCCTCTACTAGTGACAACTTGATACCCATGTAAGTGAGGCGATTAACCTAGAAAGCCAACTCTTACCACCCTGGTGCGGGGATGAAAGCGCATAAACTACCAGTAATGGTAGCCCCTACGAAGGAGACTGACTATCAAATTCGTAAAGCGGGGATGAAAGCAGTTAATGGTGGCAATTGCTGAAAGCACCAACTGCCAGCAAGAGTTTATGAGGAGAGTAAACGAAGTGTCGTTGAGCCATCGTTAGATCTCACCAAGGGATATAAGCTTGTGTTCCGGACACACCTTGGGCTGGAAATAACCGGCAAGGGGTTTGGACTGTTAGGATCTTGCAACCAAAGCAGCGTACCTCAAATGACCCCCGGTGGATAGACACCCTCTAAAGACTCAAAACAATGGATATCAGGAACGAAGTAACCCAAATGATAGTTCCTATAGTGGTCGATATATAGGTAAGCAGTCAAGCCAAAAGCATTATTTGGGAGGGATGGGTTAACAAGCAAATGCCTAGACCGAACTAACGGTCAAAGCCTGAAAAGGGATGGAGTAATATCCAGGATAAGCAGACATAACCCGCAATGTGTTTGTATCTAGAGGTGTAAGTAGCAGTGAATATGCCTAAATCAGATTCAACAATGGATACTGAGGGATGGAAGACTATCAACTGGCGAAAAGTTGAGCGATATGTCTTTAAATTGCAAAAACGCATCTATGCCGCTTCACGTTGTGGTGATAGGAAGCGAGTTCGACAGCTCCAGAAAACCCTAATGAGGTCCTGGTCGAATCGGGTATTAGCGGTAAGAAGGGTAACACAAGATAATCAAGGGAAAAAGACCGCAGGAGTGGATGGAATTAAATCACTATCCCCAGCGGAGCGATTTAACTTGGCAAAGGGTCTATTCATTAACGGTAAATCCAAACCTACACGTAGGATATGGATACCCAAACCAGGGAAAACCGAATTTAGACCACTCTCAATACCCACTATCTTTGACCGTGCCCTACAGGCGGTAGTAAAAGCTACCCTTGAGCCAGAATGGGAGGCTCGTTTTGAGCCATCAACCTACGGTTTTCGACCCGGGAGATCATGCCATGATGCCATCAAACACATCAAAAACTGCATAGTATCGAAACCTAAATATGTCTTAGATGCAGATATTTCGCAATGTTTTGACCGAATAAATCAGGAAGCATTAATTCTGAAGCTAAACATGAACGGTTCAGTCAGGCGACAAATCAAAGCTTGGCTAAAGTCGGGAGTGATAGATTCAGGAGCTTTTACTGCCCCAACGGCTGGAGTACCTCAAGGCGGGGTGATTTCGCCATTATTATCATCCATCGCCTTAGATGGATTAGAAAGCCTAATAAACCATGATTTTCCTACTAATTCAGCAGGAAAAATCAGAGGGGCAAAAAGCAGATTTGGCTGCGAAATATCCCAAGTTACTTGTATCAAGTACGCGGACGACTTCGTGGTCATAAATGAATCCCTAGCGGTCATAAAAAGATGTGAGGAAATCATCAAAGATTGGCTCAAAGGTATTGGTTTAGAATTGAAACCTGAAAAGACTCGGATAGCACACACGCTACATCCCCACTTAAGTGAAGATGGTAAACCTGGATTTGATTTTCTGGGACACCACATTCAACAAGTACAAGTAGGGAAGTACCGAGACAATAAAAGTAGTCAAGGTATCCATCTTGGTTTCATCACTCTCATTACCCCTTCAAAGAAGGCAATTGAAACTCATAAACAACGCATGAAAAGCATCATCACAAAACACAGGTCTCATTCCCAAGCGGAACTCATTAAAGACCTGAACCCTGTTATTAGGGGATGGGCATCATATTATAGAGTTTCAGATGCTGGAACTACCGGGGATTTTGCTCGGTTAGATAGAATCACCTATCTTCGTTTAAGAAGATGGGCTAAAAGACAAACCGGAAGCATTAATCAGGGTCATCAAAAATATTGGCACCCCATAGGAGACAACCACTGGGTATTTACCACCAGGTCAGAAAGTAATCCTTTACGATTACTATCACATAGCGAATTTCACTCCAGCGTGAACGATTATGTCAAGGTGATTGGTGATAAAAGCCCTTTTGATGGAGACTTAATTTACTGGAGTTCAAGACTAAGCAAACACCCTGAGATGCCTACTACTAAAGCGAAGCTTCTCAAACAACAAAAGGGTAAATGTGCTTGGTGCGACCTACATTTTCAACAAAGCGATTTATTGGAAATTGACCATATTAAACCCATTTCTTGTGGAGGTAAGAAGGAATGGCAAAATCTCCAATTATTACATCGCCATTGCCACGATGAGAAAACTGTCAATGATGGCAGTTTGAAGTCCCATATTGACAAAATGGAAACACATTGAGTAGCCGTGTGAAGGGACAACTTTCATGCACGGTTTCGGACGGGAGGGGTGGAACAGTAATGTTCCCCTCGACCCTATCAAATTTATCATATCGGACTCAAACTTATTGCAAACCTGGCTTTCAACAGTTGCTCAAGAACAAAGCTGTTCATCTTGAATAGCTGATTGTCACGCAGCTATTCAAGATGAACAGCTATAGTGCGACACGCCACCCGCGTTAAAAAACGCCTTAGGTCTTAGACGATAGTATTTATCTTCTACGTCTTGTGATTGCTCATCATATGGATAGCTAAGGACTTCTTGCAACTCTTTAACTAAAGTATAGTCACCCTGCATGGCTTGTTGGTAGGCAGGGGCAATCAACCACTCTCGCCATGTGTATTTTGGGTTCGTCTGTTTCATCTTTGTCGATATCTCAGCCAAATTGCCGTCGTTAATGACGAGGTCGCGCCAGCTTTTTAGCCAAGATTGCCATTGTTCATCGAGTTGTGGTGAAGTTTTAACGTAGAAGCTTTTTTTCAATGCTGAGATATCATCTGGTATATGGGATAACTCGCGGAAGAAAATGGTGTAATCTACCTCTGAGTCAGTCATTAACTGCATTAATTTTTCAAATAGCTTTGGGTGATATTCAGTCAAGCCAAGTTTGTCCGCCCACATTTTTTGGATTTGTTTTTGCATGGCTTCTGAAAAGCCGCGGCCTACTTGGTCGAACTGTTCTAACGCTTCAGCATCTTCTGTAAGTAGCAGTCTCACTGCTTTCCAAAACATGTAATAATTTGCTTCTGCTGCAATGGGCTGATTGAAGAATGAAAAGTGCTCGCCGCCACCAGTCCAAGGTTGAAACCAAGGGTCAAATTTTTCACAAAATCCAAAGGGTCCATAGTCTAGGGTAAAGCCTCCAGCAGCGCAGTTGTCACTGTTAAAATTACCCTGGCAATAACCAACACGTAGCCAATTAGCCACCAGTGAAGTGAGACGCTGGCGAAATAGCTTAGCCAACTCAACTAATTGATCGGCAAAACCAAGGCTTTGATTAATGTCGCTTTTGTACTCTCGCTCAATTAAGTGCGACACTATCATGCTCAACTCTTCTAATGCTTTTGGATGAGCATTGCTGCGAGTGCGGCGGGCAAATAACTCTAGCTGACCAACGCGCAAAAAGGAGGGTGCAACGCGAGTTGAAATGGCCACAGGATTGTCCACCAAAACATCAGGGTCAATAGAGTAGGAGTCTTGAGAATACCAAGGCCGGGTAGCAGTCTCAGATTTAGAAACATACAGTGTCAAAGAGCGCGATGTTGGCACACCTAACGCTTGCATATAGTCTTGCGCTAGAAACTCACGCACACTTGACCGGAGGACAGCGCGCCCGTCGGCACCCCGGCAATAAGGCGTTGGGCCACCCCCTTTCAATTGCATTTCCCAACGCTGTCCATTGATGATTCCTTCAAATACAGATATCGCTCGACCATCGCCATAACCATTACCCGTACCAAATGGACATTGTTCGGTATATTCGGTGCCATAAATCGACAGGGCATAACCCGTCGCCCAGCCCACCTGACGCATCGGCTCATGGGCAGCAGAGAGATCACCAGAAAATACACGGCGAAATTTTTCATTAAGCGCCAGTCCATCGCTCAACCCAAGTTCCTTAAAAAAAGTGCGGCTATGAGCTACATATTCTGGGTCTGCAAGCGGCGTGGGTGTCACAGGTACGAAATGACCAGAAAAAACCTGGCGGGCCCGGTGATCATCACCATCTCTAGTGGCATCAGGATCGGCATTTAAGGTATCCACCAGAGAATAATCTGCCAATTGCACAAACTCATCGAAGGTCGTTACACAAGGCTCAGCAGAGGGTTTAGATAGATATGACATTTTTGCTAGCGCCGATATTGTCGGGAAGGATTCATATTTAATTGAGGACTTTGCAGAGGCTAACATATTAAATGTGAAGCTTTCCAGACTAACCGGCTTATTAGTGGGGGTGATTGAAGCAGACCACCTTGAATTACTTGGGTACCACCGGAGGAATCTGCTCATCTAAGCTTCAGCGCTACAAATAACCGAATGACTGCCTGCCCAGCAAACAGTCAATGCTTGCATTTTGGTCGCCGCAAACCTTATCCAGCAAAGCTTTGAGTCCGATATGATAAATTTGATAGGGTCGAGGGGAACATTACTGTTCCACCCCTCCCGTCCGAAACCGTGCATGAAAGTTGTCCCTTCACACGGCTACTCAATGTGTTTCCATTTTGTCAATATGGGACTTCAAACTGCCATCATTGACAGTTTTCTCATCGTGGCAATGGCGATGTAATAATTGGAGATTTTGCCATTCCTTCTTACCTCCACAAGAAATGGGTTTAATATGGTCAATTTCCAATAAATCGCTTTGTTGAAAATGTAGGTCGCACCAAGCACATTTACCCTTTTGTTGTTTGAGAAGCTTCGCTTTAGTAGTAGGCATCTCAGGGTGTTTGCTTAGTCTTGAACTCCAGTAAATTAAGTCTCCATCAAAAGGGCTTTTATCACCAATCACCTTGACATAATCGTTCACGCTGGAGTGAAATTCGCTATGTGATAGTAATCGTAAAGGATTACTTTCTGACCTGGTGGTAAATACCCAGTGGTTGTCTCCTATGGGGTGCCAATATTTTTGATGACCCTGATTAATGCTTCCGGTTTGTCTTTTAGCCCATCTTCTTAAACGAAGATAGGTGATTCTATCTAACCGAGCAAAATCCCCGGTAGTTCCAGCATCTGAAACTCTATAATATGATGCCCATCCCCTAATAACAGGGTTCAGGTCTTTAATGAGTTCCGCTTGGGAATGAGACCTGTGTTTTGTGATGATGCTTTTCATGCGTTGTTTATGAGTTTCAATTGCCTTCTTTGAAGGGGTAATGAGAGTGATGAAACCAAGATGGATACCTTGACTACTTTTATTGTCTCGGTACTTCCCTACTTGTACTTGTTGAATGTGGTGTCCCAGAAAATCAAATCCAGGTTTACCATCTTCACTTAAGTGGGGATGTAGCGTGTGTGCTATCCGAGTCTTTTCAGGTTTCAATTCTAAACCAATACCTTTGAGCCAATCTTTGATGATTTCCTCACATCTTTTTATGACCGCTAGGGATTCATTTATGACCACGAAGTCGTCCGCGTACTTGATACAAGTAACTTGGGATATTTCGCAGCCAAATCTGCTTTTTGCCCCTCTGATTTTTCCTGCTGAATTAGTAGGAAAATCATGGTTTATTAGGCTTTCTAATCCATCTAAGGCGATGGATGATAATAATGGCGAAATCACCCCGCCTTGAGGTACTCCAGCCGTTGGGGCAGTAAAAGCTCCTGAATCTATCACTCCCGACTTTAGCCAAGCTTTGATTTGTCGCCTGACTGAACCGTTCATGTTTAGCTTCAGAATTAATGCTTCCTGATTTATTCGGTCAAAACATTGCGAAATATCTGCATCTAAGACATATTTAGGTTTCGATACTATGCAGTTTTTGATGTGTTTGATGGCATCATGGCATGATCTCCCGGGTCGAAAACCGTAGGTTGATGGCTCAAAACGAGCCTCCCATTCTGGCTCAAGGGTAGCTTTTACTACCGCCTGTAGGGCACGGTCAAAGATAGTGGGTATTGAGAGTGGTCTAAATTCGGTTTTCCCTGGTTTGGGTATCCATATCCTACGTGTAGGTTTGGATTTACCGTTAATGAATAGACCCTTTGCCAAGTTAAATCGCTCCGCTGGGGATAGTGATTTAATTCCATCCACTCCTGCGGTCTTTTTCCCTTGATTATCTTGTGTTACCCTTCTTACCGCTAATACCCGATTCGACCAGGACCTCATTAGGGTTTTCTGGAGCTGTCGAACTCGCTTCCTATCACCACAACGTGAAGCGGCATAGATGCGTTTTTGCAATTTAAAGACATATCGCTCAACTTTTCGCCAGTTGATAGTCTTCCATCCCTCAGTATCCATTGTTGAATCTGATTTAGGCATATTCACTGCTACTTACACCTCTAGATACAAACACATTGCGGGTTATGTCTGCTTATCCTGGATATTACTCCATCCCTTTTCAGGCTTTGACCGTTAGTTCGGTCTAGGCATTTGCTTGTTAACCCATCCCTCCCAAATAATGCTTTTGGCTTGACTGCTTACCTATATATCGACCACTATAGGAACTATCATTTGGGTTACTTCGTTCCTGATATCCATTGTTTTGAGTCTTTAGAGGGTGTCTATCCACCGGGGGTCATTTGAGGTACGCTGCTTTGGTTGCAAGATCCTAACAGTCCAAACCCCTTGCCGGTTATTTCCAGCCCAAGGTGTGTCCGGAACACAAGCTTATATCCCTTGGTGAGATCTAACGATGGCTCAACGACACTTCGTTTACTCTCCTCATAAACTCTTGCTGGCAGTTGGTGCTTTCAGCAATTGCCACCATTAACTGCTTTCATCCCCGCTTTACGAATTTGATAGTCAGTCTCCTTCGTAGGGGCTACCATTACTGGTAGTTTATGCGCTTTCATCCCCGCACCAGGGTGGTAAGAGTTGGCTTTCTAGGTTAATCGCCTCACTTACATGGGTATCAAGTTGTCACTAGTAGAGGATTAAAGTGCGAACTCATCCCATTAAGGGTTACTCTACTAATGCCTGGAATCCCCCCAAATCTGGGTTTCTCCAGAACGAATCGCACTTGCACTTATCTCGGCTCTATGCCTAATAGCAATGCATTATTTGAATTAGAAGTCGAAGCCGTCTATTGCTATTCCAGTGGGTTATAGCCTGGCTTTTTGTAGAGCTTCTCTGGGTTGTTCAAGATTTCTGGTTTATAGACTTTCTCTACCCAATCCTCTGGGTTGATTTCTTCGATTGCTACCGAAATCGAGTCTTCGCTGCTTTCCAGAAGTGAAATAACGTCTTTCACGATTTGCTCGGCAAGCCGAACCTTCTGCTGTTCCAACCTGCCGGGATAAAGCTTGATGCTGATATGAGGCATTGTTTTTTCTCCTTCAGTGCTTTGCTGAACAAAGTTTAAAGCCATTGGGTGCGGAGGTCATTCTCATGACCAGGGACGAGCAGACAATTATTGGGTAAGAATTCGATCCACTGCCTGGATTTAGTTAACGTTTATTGGCGGGTATCGTTCCTTTCAGCGATTCAATGTTCAACGTGTTGGGTATTGTTTAGCAGGTATTGTCAACTTAAGCACTTAACATCTGACTTGTTGAGAAAATGACTGATTTGCAAAGGCTAGAATATCGATTGTTTCGTAGCACGAAAGATGCGCATTCTCAACAAGTAGGGCTAAATCAGGTTACTCCCTTCCCGCTGTAAGATCGAGAAAAAAGTCGGGAAGGAAGCGTAATAAATTATTGTGTTTTGTAGTATGCCGTTGAAAACCTAAAGCTTAATGAGAATGAGTGAGGAAAAAATAGGAAATTAAGCCATGCTATTCTCAATAAACTAGTCACTTGTGAACGGTGTGTTTCAATGTAGTACAAAGCATAATAATTTATTACGCTCCCTGACGCGATCGCCAACGCGCAGCTTGATTCCGGCTTGGAAGATTTCAGCTTTGTTAGAGCTAGGTGGGTTCAGCAGTTCTTGTAGTACAGCGTTGAGATTGCGCGTCCCCACTTCTCCCCTCGTCATGGGACACAACACTTGCACGTCTTTTGCTGGGTCAAACCCTAACTGTGGAATGACATCAGCGATTAGTTCTTGAATTCCCTGCACTCCATACTGTGGTTCTGGCGCTTCTAACCACAGACAATCCGAGTTGGGAGTTAAAGACACGGCTTCTAGCAGCGGATACTGCCCCGAATTAATCCGGTGAGCATTAGTGACGATCTCACTTTCTGCTGCTTGGCGAAATACTTGAGTTAGCCGCACTACAGGTATTTGCTCTGATGCAATTAAATCCCGCAATACGTTCCCTGGTCCGACTGATGGCAGTTGGTCAATGTCACCAACTAGTAATAGTTGAGCATCGGGCGGGATTGCCTTAAGCAGAGAGTGAGCCAGAAATAAGTCCAGCATCGAAGCTTCATCTACGACAATCGCCCGTGCTTCGATAGGAAAATCTACATCCCGCTTAAACTTCATGGTCTTTGGGTCGAACTCTAGCAGGCGATGAATGGGGTAGTGTTGTAGATGAGTTGATATGTGTATGATCATAGGTAGCGAGATGTTGGGTCAAACGCTTAACTTATGACTATCATTCCTCTTCGTTGTCCTCATTGTCACGGATGTAACCTCTCTAAATTTGGTAAAACTCGGACGGGCAAGCAAAGATACGCATGTAACAATGCTGAGTGTCCCTACCACACTTTTACTTTAGAACCTCACGCTTATCCTGGCCGTCGTCAAGAAGTTAAAGCACAAATTGTGGACATGACTGTTAACGGCAGCGGAGTCCGGGATACAGCAAGAGTTTTAGGGGTCAGCACCTCTACGGTGATTCAGGAATTAAAAAAAAAGAAGAACAACTAGAAAACGTTAATTCTAAAGTATTAGAAGCTATTAATACAGATACAGCCATCGTAGTAGTGCAGCGAACACAGATGGAGCTAGAATCAGCAGAGAATGAAGGGGGCGACGTAGCCAGGAAAGCTGAAGTTGATGAAATGCAAAGCTTTGTTGGAAAAAAGGAAGAGCAGCGTTGGTTGTGGCATGCAATAGACCATTGTACCGGAGAAATACTAGCTTATGTGTTAGGCTCACGGCAAGATGAAGTGTTCTTAAAACTGAAAAAGTTGTTAGAGCCTTTTGGAATTCAGAAGTTTTATACAGATGGTTTAAAAACTTACGAAAGACATCTTCCAGTGGAGATGCGGCAAGTGAGTAAATATAAGATGCAGAGAATTGAGAGAAAGCACTTGACATTAAGAACAAGAATTAAGCGATTAGCAAGGAAGACAATCTGCTTTTCCAAATCGATTCAGATGCACGATTTGGTGATTGGGCTATTCATTAATAAGTATGAGTTTGAAGTAGAGATTTGAAGCCGATTCAACTCATCTATAACACTATCCTAGCAGAACGTTATTTGATTCAAGCAATATCGTGTCCCTTTGAGCCTTTGTACTACCTCTATGATTCTCTAGTAAGACTCGCAACACACTCTGAAAGTAACGCTCAAGTACAAGAGGAAATTCTTGAAAAAGTCGCGATTAGCCAGGAGAAGATGAAGCTATGGGCAGATCATGCCCCCATGAATTATTTGCACAAATATCATCTAGTTGAGGCAGAGAAAGCACGGGTCTTGGGTCAGTTGCTTGAAGCAGAAAAATTCTATGAACAAGCGATTCAAGGAGCCAGAGAAAATGAATATATTCAGGAAGAGGCGTTAGCATACGAATTAGCTGCAAAACATTATCTGGCGCGAGGTCGGGAAAAGTTTGCCCAGACCTACATGAAAGAAGCCCACTACTGCTATGAACGCTGGGGTGCAAAAGCTAAAGTTAAAGATTTAGAAAATCGCTATCCGCAATTTTTTTCTCAGTTGTCTAAGGTAACTCCCACGTCAGTATCTACCACTTCTGAAACTAGCTCTACTCGCTCGAATATTGCTTTAGATTTAGTAGCAATAATGAAAGCCTCACAAGCAATTTATCGTGAAATCGAACTAGAGAAGTTGCTTCGTTCTTTAATGCAGATATTAATTCAAAATGCTGGCGCACAAACTGGACATCTGATTCTGGAAAACTCAGAAGAATGGTTAATTGAAGCGACCAGTCAACTAAATGATGGTGATGGCGAGAATGTCTACAATATACAATTGCTGCGATCCGTTCCGATGATAAATTGCCTGCCTGAATCAATTATTAATTATGTAATTCGAACTCATGAAACTGTTATCTTAAATGATGCGATTTGTGAAGGTAGTTTTATCAACGATCCATATATCCAACAAAATAAAACTAAATCTATTTTCTGTTTGCCACTGCTCAATCAAACCAAGCTAGTTGGCGTATTATATTTAGAAAATCAATTAGCAGTTGGGGCATTTACATCCGAGCGCTCGCAGGTCTTGAACCTATTATCAACCCAGGCAGCGATCGCGCTCGAAAATGCCAAACTCTACTCAAAACTGCGAAAGAGCGAAAGTAGGATAGCTCAATTTTTAGAAGCGGTTCCAGTCGGGATTGTAGCAGTTGATCCGACGGGTCATCTTGATTACTTCAATCAACGAGCAATTCAGCTATTAGGTCAAGGGATCGATTCTTCAATCTCATTAGAACAAATTTCAGAGATTTATCAACTTTATCTGGCTGGAACAGATCGACCTTATCCAACTGATGAACTGCCTGGAATTCGTGCATTAAATGGCGAATGCAGCACAATTGACGATGTAGAAATTCATCAAAACAACGCATTAATTCCAGTTGAGGTGTGGGGAACGCCAGTATTTGACGAACAGGGTAATGTGGTTTATGCGATCGCAGCTTTTCAAGACATTACCGAGCGCAAACAAGCCGAGAAATTACTAGCCGATTACAACCGCACTTTAGAGCAACAGGTCGCAGAAAGAACTGCCGCGTTACGACAAAGTGAAGCCAATTACCGTAATCTAATCCAAACTTCAAATTCAGTCATCCTGCGCACGGATACACAAGGACGAATTCGATACGTAAATGACTGTGGACTGAGCTTTTTTGGCTATGAGGAAGACCAGATTCTAGGGCGTACCCTGCTAGAAACGATCGTTCCAGAAACCGAAACCTCTGGACGCAATCTCAAACAATTTGTTGACGATCTGTTTGACAATCTTGAAGCTCCCTTGCCTCAAGCTTACTTGCAAACCGAGAATGAAAACCTCTGTCGAGACGGCAGACGTGTTTGGATTGCCTGGTCAAATCAGGCAATTTTGGATGAACAGGGACAGGTGGTGGAAATTCTATCCGTTGGCAATGACATCACCCAACTCAAACAAGCAGAAGAAGCTTTACAACGCAGTGAAGCCAAGTTCCGCACTATCTTTGAAAACTCCCAGGTCGGCATCTACCGCACCCGCACCTATGATGGATTAATTCTCAATGCCAATCAACGCTTTGCCGATCTGCTTGGCTTTGATTCGCTAGAAGAGATTATTGGGCTGGAACACACTACAGGCTTTAATGTAAATCCCAACGATCGCCAACAATTCATTGAGGTGCTGAAGCGGGACGGGGAAGTGCGAAGCTATGAAATCCAGATGCGAAAACGAGATGGTACAGTGTTCTGGGGACTTTTCTCTTCTTATCTGAATGCAGCCGATGACTACATCGAAGGGGTGATTGCAGATATTAGCGATCGCAAACAGGCAGAAGTCGCTCTGCAAACGAGTGAAGAACGACTACGCTTAGCATTAACCGCTGCAAATCAAGGACTCTACGATACCAATATCAAAACTGGAGAAATAGTTGTCAACCCAGAATACGCTTCAATGTTTGGCTACAATCCAGCAACATTGCACACAACCGAAAACGAGTGGATTGAAAGTGTGCATCCTGACGACAGAGAATCAGTGGTTGCAGCTTACCATGCTTGTCTTACTGGAGAAGTCCCCAACTATCAAGCAGAGTTTCGCCAGCGTACCCAGGATGGTCAGTGGAAATGGATTCTTTCTGTCGGCAAAATTGTTACCTGGAATGAATTTGGTGAACCCATCCGAGCGTTGGGAGTTTATACCGATATCGACGATCGCAAACAGGCAGAAATAGCGCTACAAGCCTCTGAAGCAGAACTGCGGGCGCTCTTTTCAGCCATTCCCGATCCAATGTATATCTTCAATGCTGAGGGGCAATTGATCTGTGCAATTCAAGGAAATCCGTCCTATGGAGATTTATGTAGGGAGGAGTATATTGGCAAAACACTGCATCAACTCTATGCCAAGGAACAAGCCGATGAATTCCTGAGTTATATTCAGCAGGCGGTGAAAACCCAACAGATACTCACCGTTGAATACAGTCAGTGGATCGCTGGACGAGAGATCTGGTTTTCGGCTCGCATTGCTCCGATTCGGCACGAACAGGTGATTTGGCTGGCGCGAGATATTACGCTGCAAAAGCAAGCAGAAGCCACTTCAATTCTAGAAGAACGCAACCGCATGGCACGCGAAATTCACGATACACTCGCCCAGGCGTTTACAGGCATTCTGATCCAATTCGGTGCGGCAACTCAAGTGCTAACAGACGATCCAGAAGTAACCCAATCGCATTTAGACACGATCGAGGAATTAGCACGCACCGGACTGACTGAGGCGCGGCGATCGGTCACAGCACTTCGTCCCCAGTTGTTAGAGGATGGCGATTTATCGACTGCGATCGCTCGCCTGGTAGCCCAGATGAGAGCCGCTACCGATACTGCTCTGATTTACCAAATTCAGGGTGTAGCCTATGGGTTACCCGCCGAGGTAGAAAATAACTTACTGCGGATCGGACAAGAAGCACTGACCAATGCGATTAAATATGCTCGTGCAAGCGTTATTTGGATTGAGTTGGTATATGACGATGCACAGTGCTGCTTGCGAGTCATAGACGATGGACGGGGTTTTGGAGTTGGTGGCGTGCCACCGATTGGCAGATTTGGATTGTTGGGCATGAGCGAACGGGCAGAGCGCATCGGAGCGCAATTGCGGATTGAGAGCCAACCTGGGCAAGGAACAGAAATTGTTGTCATTGTCAATTGCAAGTGAGGATCGTCATGAGCCAATCTGCTACGATTCGAGTTTTGATTGCTGACGACCATTCCATTGTCAGGCAAGGATTGGCAACGATCGTGAACCGCGATCCAGAAATGACGGTAATTGCTCAAGCAGAAGATGGACAGCAGGCGATCGAGTTTTTTCGCCAACACCAACCGGATGTAACGCTGATGGATTTGCGAATGCCGCAAGTCGGAGGGGTGGAAGCCATTAGTGCTATCTGTGCCGAATTTAAATCTGCCCGAATTATCGTACTCACAACCTACGATGGTGATGAAGATATCTATCGGGGATTGCACGCAGGCGCTCAAGGTTATCTGCTTAAGGATGCTAAACCCAACGAGCTGCTTCAGGCAATTCGTACAGTGGCTCGCGGTCAGCAGTATATTCTGCCCCTAGTGGGTGCAAAACTGGTGCAGCGCCTAAGCAATCCAGAACTGAGCGATCGAGAGCTAGAGGTACTTGGTTTGATGGCGCAAGGGATGAGCAACTTAGACATTGGAGCAGCCTTAACTATTGGTGAAAGTACGGTCAAATCTCACGTGAATCGCATTTTAAGTAAATTAGGCGTGAGCGATCGCACATCTGCTGTCATTGTGGCGGTAAAACGTGGAATTGTTAATTTGTAAGCTTGACTTCAGTAGAAATTTAGATTCCAACTTTAGTTGGAGTCAACCTTCCTTCGATCGATGGACTGATTCATCAATCGCTTTACTGAGTAAAAGTTTCAACTCGATATGGACGACAAGTTGGAGTCAATTTCATATATTGAATTTATGCAAACACTAACAGCAATTTAGTTGCAAGAACTAAGCTTGCTTTAAGTACAGGAGAAAAATCGTAGAACGTCCAAAAAATTATTCATTTAGGGATTAGACACAATGAGAAAGCAACTGATCAATCCGCCACAGATTTATGATGGAAGTCAGTTCGGAATGTCCCAAGCGGTTATTGACACCGCATTGTCTACCGTTTACATTTCTGGACAAGTTGACTGGCAGACAAATCACCAAGTTTCATCACATACCGTCGAAGGGCAACTAAAGACGGCACTGGCTAACTTAACCACCGTCCTAGAGACATCGGGAAGCTCGGTAGAGTCTCTGTTCAGCCTGCGTGTCTACATTCGTGGTGAGGTTGGGGAATTCATCGGGGATATCGCACCGATTCTCGCGCAATATCTGGGAGAGTCGCGTCCATCTCTTACTATAATCGGCGTTTCCTCACTTGGCTATCCAGAAATCTTAGTTGAGATTGAGGCAACAGCAGCACTTACATGACCAACTGATTGCCGAAATCCGTAGCCATAATCGCCATAAGTTGAACCTGATTTCATGGCTAAAGAATGTGGTAATTCTCATGAAACCCTTTTTTGTTACCCTTTTGCAAGCTTTTGTCCTGTACTGAGAAGTTTGCTTGACATAGATCGCACAAAGAGGATTGTATGGCGAGTGCTTGCGATCGCCATCTCTTCCCTTAGAGGTATTCGAGTGAGTCAAGACCGAGATCGTAGTTCGTTATTCATTCCAGCTTCAACAGAGGATCGCATACAAGGTGTACTGAGTGCCAGCGTGGTGCTGGTGATGTATGGAGACTATCAATGTTCTGAATGTGCCAACCTTTATCGACTGATTAAAGCCATTAGGCGACAGCTTAGTATTTCGTTTGGAGAGAACTATTTATGCTTCATTTTTCGTCATTTTCCCCAGACACAGATTCATTCTCATGCTCAACGTGCGGCACAAGCGGCACAAGCAGCAGCTGCCCAAGGTCAGTTTTGGCAGATGCATGACATTTTGTTCGCCCATCAACAAGAGTTGGAAAACGGCTATCTTGTGGAGTATGCCAACGATCTAGGACTTAATATTTCCCAATTCCTAAAAGAGCTGTCCAAACAAGTGCATGTTGCTCGGATCGATGAAGATATCGAAAGTGGATTACATAGTGGAATAACAGTTGCTCCAGCTTTGTTTATCAATGAAATTCGGTACACTGGGCGCTGGAACAATACGCAGTTGACGGCAGCTATTGTTACTGCAAGTTATTAAGTTTCCCGCTCCTCAATTCAATTCATGTCTGACTTAGGGTTCGAGCGGTTTCAACGTGCCTAATTCTTGACCCAAAAGTTATGTTTTATCGGTTTGTTACTGCTACCTATTTTATTACCCAAAATTATCAATTATTTTAATAACTATGCCAACAATTACAGTTAAAAACGGAAGCTTAACTCACAGCCAATGGCAACAAGTAAGCAACTATATCAACACTTACCTTGACCGAGATTTATCGCTGGTTGAAATTGCCCAAGTCATTAATATCAGCCCGACTTACTTTGCTAGTTTGTTCAAACACGCAACAGGGATTTCTCCACACCAGTACGTGATTCAAAAGCGAGTGGAACAGGCGAAAATGCTGCTATCGAAGACGGATTTGGCGATCGCCAACATTGCATTAGAAGTAGGTTTCTCCAGCCAAAGCCATTTGAATCAACAGTTTAAGCGATTCACTGGAATGACACCAAAACAGGTGCGTCCTTCATCATAAGAATTTGATAAATCGTTGTAAGAATTTGAAAGAAGTCGAGCCTTGAAACTCAATACACTTTAAATAAATAGAACTAGGAGAATCCAATCATGGTCAAACAGCAATCTGTAGACGAACAAGCAAATGGAAAGGCAACTAGCAACCTGACACCAGCCCAGGAGTTTTTGCAATCACTCTGGGAAGAGCATCTGCGACACGAGTTTGGCACTCACAACGTTGAAGATGCTCTTGCCACGATGGTTGAGGATGCTTACGTTAATAATATTCCAGTAATGACTGGGGGAGTCGGAAAACCAGCACTGCGCGAGTTTTATTCCAAATACTTCATTCCACAGATGCCGCCGGACATGGAGTTGACCCCAATCTCGCGCACGATCGGGACAGATCAACTCGTGGATGAAATGGTGGCTAAGTTCACTCATACCGTTTGGATGGAATGGATATTACCCGGCGTTGCTCCCACCGGAAAACGGGTGGAGGTAGCATCAGTAGCGATCGTCAAGTTCCGTGACGGCAAGTTAGCTCACGAACACATCTACTGGGATCAAGCGAGCGTATTGGTTCAACTCGGCTTGCTCGATCCGGGTACACTGCCCGTTGTAGGGGTTGACAGTGCGCGCAAGGTACTCGATCCGAACTTGCCCTCAAACGCACTGATCGATCGTGCCAGCGATGGCGACTCAGCATGAAATACAACACCGGCATTTCTCACTAACAGATTAGTAACCTGGTAGTAGTGCCATCCTAGCTGTATGAGCGCCAATTTCTTGAAAACAACACACTGTCTATTTTGACTGCTAAGTCAAAATAGAGTTAAACATAAGCTCTATCTAGCTTTCAGTGATTGGGAGCGCAAAACTTGTGAGCAATGCGGGTGATAGCACTGTGCGGGAACAACGGGCGGTGCTTGAAACACATCGGCAGGAGGTTAAGGAGCGACTGTGTGAACTCAGTTGCCATTTGGAAGCGATTGAGAAAAAAATTAATCGCTGTAAACAAGAGGAACAAATTAAGTACTCCAAGGAAATTGAAAGAAGTTAACTATGAATGTGCTAATTGTCTATGCTCATCACGAACCCAAGTCCTTTAATGGCGCACTGAAAGACATCGCTGTTGCGGTTTTGACCGAGGTAGGCCACCAAGTAAAAGTGTCGGATTTGTATGCCATGAATTTCAAAGCCATTGCCGACCGGGCTGACTTTAAGGAGATGCTAGAGCCCGACTATTTGAAGTACGGGATTGAGCAGCGACATGCTTACGAGAACGATGCGCTAGCTAACGATATCAAGGCTGAACAAGAAAAGCTGCGTTGGGCAGACTTGCTAATCCTCCAATTTCCAATTTATTGGTTCTCGGTGCCCGCCATTCTCAAGGGCTGGGTGGACCGGGTGTTCACGGCGGGCTTTGCCTACAGCAAAGGTATGTCTTACGACACTGGCGGATTGAAAGGCAAGCGAGCAATGCTTTCGTTCACTACTGGCGATCCGTTCGATACCTTTGCCCACAACGGTCGTCATGGTGATATAGACATAGTGCTCTGGCCAATTCAGAATGGTATTCTCCGCTTTGTCGGCTTCGATGTTCTACCTCCATTTATTGCTTGGTCTGCTGCCAGAGGGAGTCAAGAGATTCGTGAGCGCCATTTGGTTGACTATCGTGGCAGACTTCTTGCCCTAGACAGGACGGAGCCGCTATTTTTTCATTTAGCAGAGGATTACAACGAGTCGTGGCGGCTTCGACCAGGTATTGAAGCACGTACACCGGGGCAGAGAACGATGGCCCGAGATGAGTGTGTAAGCTTACGGAATGCTCAAGTCTTGCAACTAGGAAGTTCGCTTCTTGCAGAATAGCAATATCCGCGCAACTCTCGATTTAGCCCAATTCCTTCAAACCTTTGTTCCGGCTCCTGTGTCCACGAGTACTTGTCGCTCTCCAGTGTCGATCGAGAAAGCATTAATCGATGCCTCGACAGGATTAGTCAGAAAGTTTTTCTGAAGCAGGCGATCGGTTTCTGTTGGGTTCGTATTCGACAGCAGCGTATGTAGATCCTGGGGGAGTGTGCCGTCGCTCAGGACTGTAATTGTGAAATCACCTAACTTGAATGGATAGTCCTAGATGTAATTTGTGCCTTGGTTTCTATTTATGGGTAGTGTTCTAGATTAGTGATTAAGACTCCTGAAACGTTCAACATCTAAACCCTTCAGGCTCATAGCAATAAATCTAGAACACCACCGTTCTATCTGAAGTATATTGAGTTCCAATGCTTGACTGCTTTCAGATTCTTACGACGATTTGTCAGATTCTTCTGGTGAAGAGCAAGCCCCCCAGATTTCTCATCAGCCTAAGCCATTTTAGGAGCTAGAGACCTTGAACAAAAGAGCGTTCTAGACAATCTGGCTTGCATGACAGACTGTTTTTTTGAAGATTTTTCTATAAGCCTTGCTTCACAGGCTTTACAAGCTATTTTAGGGCTAAGCGTAGTGAGAAATCCGGGATTAATGAAACTGCGATCGTAGATATTCCTGAAGCTGACGATCGAGATGTAGAAGATGCTATCCTCGCTGCCCGTCGCACTTTTGATGACGGCTATTGAGCAAAAATGACCGAACATGAGCGACAGTATTAAGAAAACTATTTTTCAGGGGGAACTATCGATGAAACTTACTGACACTAAAATTCCCATAACAAATGACATCGATTTCAGTCAAAGGCAGATTACGACAAATATTAAACCCAAACAGAAAAAACTTACTGCTCATTGGTTACTTGACGAAAACTCCAAGCTTTTTAGCCAGTGAGTTTTGGAAGATTAATTGAAAGCAAATTTCAACAATAAATACTGAGAGAAATAGCTTTATGAACATTGCAATTATTGGAGGTGGAATTGGCGGGTTGGCAACTGCGAATGCGCTACTCAAGAAGGGATTCAACGTGCAAGTTTACGAGCGAGCCAAAGTTTTGCGACCGATTGGTGCGGGTCTAAGCTTAACTCCAAACGGTTTGAATAGCCTCAATGCGGTTCAATCGGGGATAGCCCAGACATTAATAAAAGCAGGCAGTCCAATCCATATTCTAATCTTGAAACGCAGTACTGGAGAGACGCTCGCGTCAAAGCCAATGGATACAATGCAGAAATATGGACAGCCCATGTTAATGATTCAGTGGTCAAAGCTGCAAGCAATTCTGGCATCGGTACTACCGCCGGAAATCATTCATCTTCAGCATCGCTGTGTAGGCTTTGAGGAGCAAGACGACAGTGTTAAGGTCTATTTTCCAGATGGAAAAACAGTCCAAGCAGACTTGCTGATTGGCGCAGATGGCATTAATTCTGTTGTTAGGCAGGGAATAATAGGAGATGGGTTTCCTAACTATGCAGGGCGAATGTCTTGGCGGGCGCTCGTTCGATATTCTCACGAGCAATTGTCTCCCAACACAACAACTGTAATAACGTCACCTAATGGTAAAAATTCCATGCTCATGGACTTGGGGGATGGTTATACCTTTTGGGGTACAAGTGCATTATCGGCAGACGATTATGTCAATCGACGGGCAACCGATGCTAAGACTCACGTTTTGAAGATATTTGCAGAGTGGGCAGAGCCTGTAGGGGCGATAATCGCAGCCACACCTGCAGCAGATATTGTAGAGCGCCCTATTTGCGATCGCCCGCCCTTAGACCGTTGGAGTAAGGGTAGAGTGACGCTCTTGGGAGATGCGGCTCATCCTGTCGTCCCCTCTCTAGGACAAGGTGCAAATATGGCGTTTGAGGACGCTTACGAACTAGCGGAGTGTCTTGCCGTCGCTCCGAATATAGAGGCGGCACTTAATGCTTATGAAAACAGTCGCATTCCTCGTACAGCAATTATTTACGATTGCAGTGCTACTCAGGGTTATAAAGCTTATCAACCCGATAGTGAAAACACATTCACTGAAATGATGAAACCATCTTTTAGGAGTCAGGATGACTTTGAAGCATGGCTTTATCGCTATAATCCAATCGCGCAAAAGCGAAAAGTTTATTAAGCGTCTTTAATATTAGATTAAGGAGAACTAACAATGAGCGATCGCATTTCTGCCGAGATCGGCGACGAGATTTCGGGGGCCACCTGGAATTTTGCCTACTGATACGACAACTTAGCAAAACTATTGTGGTCAGTAGATCTACATTGCGATCGCAGACATTGCCCTACAAGTCGGCTTCTCCAGCCAAAGCCATTTGACGCAACAGTTCAAACGAGTCACAGGAATGACACCCAAGCAAGTTCGCCCTTCACCCTAAGAATCTGAAAGAAATCAAGCATTGCAACTCATTACACTCAAGTTAGATAAGACACAAATAAGGAGAACACAATGGCAAGATTAAAAGGCAAGGTTGCGATGATTACTGGTGCTGCACGAGGAATTGGGCGGGCAACTGCTGTAGCGATGGCGCGTGAAGGCGCAGACATTGCTTTGATCGATATTGCCGACCCCAAAGGGGTGAAAAACATTGACGGCTACCGTTTAGCAAAGCGCTCTGAGCTTGCCGAAGCCGCGAGTTTAGTTGAAAAAGAGGGACGCAATGCAATCCAAATCGTTGCTGACGTGCGCGACTTGACCCAGATGAACCAAGCGGCGGAAAGAACAGTTCGAGAACTCGGTGGGCTAGATATTTTGGTCGCTAGTGCTGGCATTGTAATTGGCAGTCCGTTTGAGCAAATGAAGCCAGGGCAGTGGGCAGATGTGGTTGATGTAAATTTGACTGGTGCGGCTAACTCAATGTGGGCAGCACTACCGCAGATGAAAAAGCAAAAAAGTGGCAGAATGATTGTGCTTGCGTCGAGCCTTGGACGACAAGGCTTTTCGGGCATAGCGAATTACGTGGCGACAAAATGGGGTGTGATCGGATTAGTGAAAAGTGTAGCTTTGGAATTAGGTAAATATAACATTACCGTAAACGCTATCAGTCCGACAGCAGTAAATACGCCACTTTACCGCTCCGAAGCGGGAGAAGAGATACTTGGCGTAGACTCGCCACAAGCGCAAGACGCACAAACCTTGCTTATCCACGCGCTACCCATTCCGGCACTGAACCCAGAGGACATCGCTGACGGCATCTTGTTCCTCGCGTCGAACAAAGCCAAGTACATCTCCGGCATCGCACTTGACATTGCGGCAGGAAGTAACGCTCGGTACACAGCTTAATGTAAAAATCAAGAATCAACCATTTATAGAGGAATTACAATGACCGCAACTTTCAATTCCACAATCGCACTTCCCAAACCGCCGATTAAACAAGCTAAACTCTACATCAATGGACAATGGCGATCAGCATCGGATGGTAAAACTCGTCCTACCATTAGCCCGATTAATAAAACTGCGATCGCAGACATTCCCGAAGCTTCCGAACAAGACAATGATTCTGAGCATGAAGGTACACCTCAGACTGATTCTCTTCACGACTCCTCAGTTAATCATGCCCTGATTGCGATCGCGCAAGAAGTTGCTGAGTTGCTGAAAACTTGCTTATCCGGTACAAGTTGGTCAAATTGATCGCGTGGAATTAATAGACGGGAAGCGTTTTACTCAATGAGCGAGCGCTGAGTTGGCGAAGTCTTCGGTTAGTTTGAGTTTGTGCTGAAGGTCAATATTAGAACGCTGAATCACTTTAAGGAGCAATTCTATGTCAACGTTTGTCTCGGTTCACGGCGCATGGCATGATGGTTCTGCTTGGAACGAAGTGATCGAACAGCTAGAAGCGAAAGGGCATCAAGCGTTTGCTCCCACGATCGCCGGACATGGTAAAAGCGTAGATAAAAACGTTAACCATGCTCAATGCACACAATCGATCGTCGATTACATTGTTGGCAAAGACTTAACCGATATTGTTCTCTTAGGTCATAGTTTTGCCGGAACAATCATTGCGAAAGTTGCTGAAGCGATTAGCGATCGCATTCGACGGCTCATTTTCTTCGATGCCTTTGTCCTCAATGATGGTGAAAGCCTCAGAGATAGCATTCCGCCGCACTATCAAACGTTATTTGACTCTCTAGCTAGAGAATCAGACGATCGTACGATGATGCTGCCGTTTGAGCTTTGGCGAGAAGTGCTGATCAATGATGCTGATCTCGATTTGGCTCGATCGAGTTACGCACAACTATCTCCTGAACCGTATCAACCGTGGATTGACAAGTTGGACTTGAAGCAGTTTTACTCGCTGCCCATTCCTAAAAGTTATCTCTACTGTACAGAAGATAATGTTCTTCCTCAAGGCGAGGGCTGGCATCCGAGAATGTCTAACCGCTTGGGGCTGTTTCGGCTTGTACAAATGCCCGGTGGTCACGAGATAATGTTTTCTAACCCGATCGGGTTAGCCGAAAAGATTATTGTGGCAGGACGTGACTAGCAACATTTATCTGTCTGTCGATCCAACAAACCGAGAATAGCAATAGGAGCCGCTCATGGAACGATATTTAGGCGCATTTGAACATTTATATTGGCTCTACAACCAGTTTTATCCATTGGATTTTGCTACCGTTGCGAAACTTCAGGGGCAGTTTAGTTCCGAGCAACTTTCGACGGTGCTTAGGCAAGTTCAGCAACACCATCCTCTGCTCCGAGTTCGCATCGCCACTGACGCGCTTGGACAGCCTAAATTTGTCGAAACCGACGACGAGATTCCGCTGCGGCTGGTCGCGAGAACGGACGATCGGCACTGGCAAGCAGAACTCGAAGTCGAACTGGCTCGCTCATTAGATTGGCAGGTTGCACCTTTACTGCGAGTCGTGCTGCTGCAATCGGGGGCTGAATCCGAACTGATGATTATTTGCCATCATGCGATCGCAGATGGGCTATCTGGCGTTTATCTGATGCGAGATATTCTCCAAGGGTTAGGAGGCAAAATATTTGATTGGTCAGACCTTTCTGCGGCATTATCGCTCGAATCAGCGCTTCCTGGCATTGCACCGTCTCCAGAAGCGACTGCTAAGCCCAAGGACTATCCACCCCCCCTGTCTCGTCGTTCCCGACCCCACATTCGCACCGCTCTCTTCTCTCCCGAATTCACCCAGCAACTGATCCAACGCAGTCGAGCTGAACACACAACCGTACATAGTGCAATCAGCGCAGCCTTCTTGCTCGCTCTCACTCGGCAAGATGCCAAATCCAGCGATATGATGCGATGTTTACACCCTTTCAATGTGTGATCGCAGCTATCCTTACCGATGCCAGATGGAGTTGGGCTTTATATTTACATGGGTATGACGACTCATTCCCTTCAGGCAGATTCCACGTTTTGGGACGTGGCGCGATCGGTCAAATCTCAACTCTCACAAATTGACATTGCCCAGCAATTAGTCGAGGAGCGCCAACTTCGACAACCCACAATGGCAAATCTCACCGATGCCACCGCCTTTGTTGAAGCAGCGCAATCGCAATATCTCTGTCAACTGAACGTCACAAATCTCGGTCGCATCGATATGGCTCAACAATACGGCAATATTCGGATTAAAGCACTCCATGCACCTGCTGTCATTTCAGGTGTGGCAGGGCGGAGCGTTGGAGTTGCGACCTTGGGCAATCGCCTCGCCCTCACGATTGCATCTACACCCCTGATGGATGTGGATTGGGCCCAGAGCGATCGAGCTGCAACTGCCTTTTTATCGGCAGGAGTGAAGCATTTAGAGCTTGCAGTAAGACAGGAAGTTGCCTCTGAAGCTGCATAAATCGTGTCTTTCGATCGACGATCGGACATCTCGCACCCCATTCGCTGTCATTCAACAAACAATGACCTGAAAAGGAGAAATCATGACAACTACATACACTCACAGTGCTGCTTTCAACGAACTTGCCGCACTGCTCACAGGACAGCTTTTTCTTCCTCAAGCTGCTGATTATGAACAGGTGCGCCAACTCTGGAATGGTAAGGTGAAGACACAACCCGCTGCGATCGCTCGTTGTCTCACTTTCCAAGATGTGATTCATACCGTTCGCTGGACACGATCGCGCAATCTACCCCTCTCGGTTCGAGCGGGAGGACACGATACTGCTGGACGAGCGTTGTCTGAGGGCGTGGTGATCGATCTTTCTCAGATGAGAACTGTCACCGTCGATCCAGACCAGCGCACAGCTCACGTTCAAGCTGGAGCAACGATCGGCGATCTGATCGAGACAACCACCCAATATGGGTTGGTGACAGCGACAGGAACCTGCTCCGCCGTTGGCATGGCTGGATTTACCCTGGGAGGAGGATACAGCGAACTCACAGGGGCTTATGGGCTGGGTATTGATAATCTACTGTCTGCACAAGTGGTCACTGCCGATGGGCAACTTCTAACCGCAAACGCCGAAGAACATCCCGATCTCATGTGGGGACTACGCGGTGGGGGAGGCAACTTTGGCGTTGTCGTCTCGCTGGAGTATCGCCTGCATCCACTCACGACCGTGTTATCTGGGATGCTGCTCTATCCGCTAGAGGAAGCTAGAACCGTGTTACGCCGTTTGAACGACTTCATGGCGACTATCCCCGATGAATTGACGATTCTGTCTGGGTTCATTCAGATGACAGAGGGCGCGACAGTTCTCTTTCTCTTACCGCTCTACTGTGGTGAGAGTGCAGTAGGTGAGCAAGTAATCGCACCCCTACGAACCTTTGGTACTGTGCTAGTCGATCGGATGCGATCCATGACGTATCGCGAATATATTCATCAGTGGGATGCGAATGCACCGAAGGGAAGGCACTACTATGCTAAAACACAGTCGATCAAAGGGTTTCAGCCTGAAATCATTGACACACTGATCGAACAGGGACTGCCATTTTCTTCCCCCTTTTCGTTCATCGCGCTGCATCACTTTCATGGAGCCGCGAGCCGCGTCGGTGCGTCGGAAACTGCTTTTGCACTGCGGCAGGATCATCTCATGGTTGAGCTAATTGCAGCCTGGGAGCCACAGGACGACGAGCAGCGGCATATCCAATGGGCACAAAACATCTCACGCTCCCTTGCACCCTATGCCTTGAAAGGCGGATACATCAGCCTTCTGAATCAGGAAGAACAGGAGCGTGTTCGGCTTGCTTTTGGGTCGAACTATGAGCGATTGCTCGATCTTAAGCAGAAATACGATCCAGATGATGTGTTTCGATCGACGATCGGACATCTCGCATTACAGCACAACAATTACTAACCAGAGCATAGAATAGTGAACAGTTTTAGGCAGCGGAGTAAGCAACATGTTTCTCACGAAAAAAGTTTTGCACGATGGTAGGTTGACGTTGTGTACTACGTAAATAGCTACGGATGTTGTCAATCATCTCAGTTTTGTGTTTGGCACGTTGCCGTCCCACAACATTAGCTTTGACATCATGATTGAGTAACTCGTCGGGATTGAGTTCGGGACTATAAGCGGGCAAGAAAAAGAGGCGGATGCGATCTTGATGCTTTACTAGCCATTGATGAACTGCACGAGAGCGATGCACCGGATGACCATCGACAATGAGAAAAATCTTCTGCTCACTCTGACGCACCAAGCGACGCAAAAAATCCAGCATCACAGTAGAGTCAAAACGTTGTGTGAAAAGCTTAAAGCACAACTTGCCACGATTGATGATTGTGGAAATCATATTACAGCTAAAACGCTGTCCAGTAGCTGGTATGACTGGCGTTTTTCCAACTCGCCCGTAGAAGTAACCCGCTTGGTAGTCAGAACGCACACCCATTTCATCACCGAGCGTGAATCTCAGCTTTCTCAAATTGAGCCATGCGACAAATTTGGGGGTATTCCGTTTCTAACCATCGCTTCACAGAAGCGTGGATCTTGTTCGTAGGCTCGACGTAGTGGTTTTTGCGGTGTAAAATTCCATTTTTTCAGATAACGCCCTACTGTCCACACTGATACCAATAAACCAAAACACTCTGCCAAAAATTGTTGCACTGCTTCACGAGTCCACAGGTAAAATGGTAAACTTAATTGCTCTGGACACTGTAACTCCATTAGCCGTACCGCTGTTGCTGCTTGATGGGGCAGCAGCCGCGAGCTGGAATGGGGTCCACGCTTTTTGGCTTTCAACGCCTTTGAGCCTTCGGTGGCTGTAGCTTTTGTCCAATTGTGTATTGCGGTTCGCGACACCTTAAACACACTCCTATGCCTCTGATTTACTCATGCCATTTTCAATTGCATTTACGACTCGATACCGCAGTGCTTCTTGGGCAGAGGCTGACATATGGCGAGCGTCTTTGAGTTTCATGGCACACTCCAGACTTAGCTACTCTTTTATGTTAACCAATCCCTGCTCTGGTTAGTAACAATGAATAACAATGAGAAAGCAACCGATCAATCCGCCACAACGCTATGATGGCAAACCACACGGACTATCCCACGCTGTTGTCGATACCGCGACAGGCACCGTTTATATTTCTGGTCAGGTTGACTGGGACATGAACTACCAAGTTTCATCCCATACCGTTGAGGGGCAACTCTCGAAGGCGCTGACAAATTTAACCATTGTTCTAGATGCAGCGGGAAGCTCTGTAGAGAATCTGCTCAACCTTCGCATCTATGTTCGGGGTGAACTTGGAGAGTTCCTTGAGGATATTGCGTCAGAATTGGTGAAATATCTGGGAGAGTCGCGTTCAGCACTGACGGTCATCGGCGTTGCCTCACTTGCCTCAAAAGAAACATTGGTTGAGGTTGAGGCAACAGCAGCACTGAAGTGACGCACCGATTTCCGAAAAGCATGTTTAAGAATGACCTCAAACGGAAATACGATTCGGATGATGTGTCCGGCGGATTCCAAATCTAAGCGTCGAAGCTCAGTCCGAAGACGATCAAACCTTTTACAGGCGCAATCAAAGGAAAAGATATGAAAGTACGCTACGGGTTTCGACAGGTTGGCGATGTCGAAGTGTTCTACCGCGAGGCTGGGTCAAGCGATGCGCCAGTAATCCTGCTGTTGCACGGCTTTCCAACCGCTAGCCACATGTTCCGCGACCTGATCCCTCTCCTTGCCGATCGCTTTCGGCTCGTCGCGCCGGATCTGCCTGGTTTCGGACAGACCAAGGCACCGCCGCGCGAGACGTTCGACTACACGTTCGACCGCCTTGCCGACGTGATCGAAGGCTTCACCGCTGCTTTGTCGCTCGATCAATACGTGCTCTACATCTTTGACTATGGTGCGCCGATAGGACTGCGTTTGGCGATGCACCATCCTGAACGGATATCTGCGATCGTCTCGCAGAACGGCAACGCCTACATCGAGGGTTTCAGTGACGAATGGGACCCGTGGGAGTCCTATTGGCGCGAACCGAGCGCAGCGAATCGGGAAGCCTGCCGACCCTCGCTCGCGCCGGACACAATCCGGAACTGGCAGTATGGGACCGGAGCCGATCCAAACCTTTTGTCGCCCGACGGCTACGAACTCGACATCGCCTACATGGGGCGACCGGGCGCAGAGGAGATCCAGCTCGATCTAATCCTCGACTACCGCAGCAATGTCGCGCTCTATCCCGCCTTCCAGTCCTACTTTCGCGAACACCGTCCGCCACTTCTCGCCGTTTGGGGTCGTCATGATCCGGCGTTTCTGCCCGCTGGTGCCGCCGCTTATCAGCGAGATCTCCCGGATGCAAAGATTCATCTGCTCGATGCCGGACATTTCGCGCTGGAGACACATGCGGAGGAGGTGGCAACTTTGATTCGCACGTTCCTCGACAGCGCGATCGGCTTCACCACTGTGAAAATCTAACTCACGTAAACTCAACCAGGAAAACACCATGTCACAAAAACTCTCAGGAAAAGTTGCGCTTGTCACTGGCGGCTCTAGCGGCATCGGTCTTGCTACTGCCAAGCGATTTGTTGCTGAAGGTGCCTATGTCTTTATCACGGGTCGTCGTCAGACTGAACTTGATGCTGCTGTAAACGAGATTGGTAAGAACGTTATGGGCATTCAGAGCGATGTCTCAAATTTGACAGACCTCGATCGGCTTTACGCCACGATTGAGCAAAAGCAAGGTCACTTGGATGTGGTCTTTGCTAATGCTGGCATTGGAGAACCCATCCCGCTCGGATCGATCGCCGAAGAACACTTTGACAAAACATTCAACACCAATGTCAAGGGTCTACTGTTCACTGTACAGAAGGCACTGCCGCTGATACCAGAGGGTGCTTCCATCATCCTGACTGGCTCAACTGCTTCTATCGTTGGTATGCCAGCCTTCAGCGTGTATGGCGCGACTAAAGCTGCCGTGCGATCGTTTGCCCGCGACTGGACACTCGACCTTAAAAAACGCAAAATCCGGGTGAATGCGATTAGTCCTGGCACGGTTCCGACTCCTGGTTACGATCGCTTTGGATTGAGTGATGAGGAGTTACAGACATTCATAGATAACCAAGCCATCAATATCCCGCTGGGAAGAGTCGGCACGCCCGACGAGATCGCCAAAGCGGTTGTCTTTCTCGCTTCCGATGACAGCAGCTTTGTCAACGGCATCGAGCTATTCGTCGATGGTGGCATGGCACAAATCTAAGGATTGTGTACCGTCCTGGCTCACCGATTTCCGCGATGATCTGCCCCGCATTGATGTTCCAACCCTGATCGTTCATGGCGATGCCGATCGCATTTTGCCGCTGGAGTCCACCGCAGCAAGACTCTCGAAGCTGATTAAAAACAGTCAACTCGTCATCATTCCTGGCGGACCGCACGCCATCAATTGGACTCATGCCGATCGGGTCAATCCCGTGTTATTAGACTTTTTTCAGCTTGTCACGGTATCAACACCGCCTTCCCCGTAGCCTTGGTGGTCGGTCTGATCGCTGCGGAGGTATTCCGCCGCAGTGGATCGATCTGATCGCCGTCATCGTTCACGTTGTTGTCAACCTGCTTGGGATTAAATTGAAATTTCTGATTGAGGCACTATGGCAAGCATTTTGCATCTTGATTCAAGTCCACGGGGCGATCGCTCCAAATCTCGCAAGTTGGCAAAGGAGTTTATCGATGCTTGGCAAGACTTACATCCTGATGATGCGATCGCCTATCGTGATTTAAACCAAACGCCAGTTCCTCACGTCACCGAAGACTGGATCGCGGCTTGTTTTACTCCTCCAGAAGCCCTTACGCCAGAAATGGCTGAACTGCTGAAGTTTTCTGATGAGTTAGTGGATGAGTTTTTGGCAGCCGATCGATGTGTTTTCAGTGTGCCAATGTATAACTTCAGCATTCCGTCCAATTTCAAAGCCTACATCGATCAAGTGGTTCGTGTGGGTCGCACATTCATGGAGGAGAATGGTCAAGTCAAAGGACTTGCGAACGGTAAAAAAGCGGTAATGTTCTAAATCGGTTGGTTTTACCTCAAACTAGTAAACGAAACTCATAGCGGTTGATGAATAAACCTATAACTATGTCGTGCATTTCCTCTGTCTTAGAAAAGCAAATTGTCTTGCGAACCAATCGCTTTATTCTTGTTCTTAATCTCAGGTGCTTTCGTTCAATTCTTTGAGTCTTCCGTTTACCTATCTCGTGAGACTCTGCTGGTAAATGTCGCTCGTATGCCCCCCAACCATCTGTACAGTATTGCTTGATTCCAAATGGCTCCAGTAGTTTCTTCAGTTGGAGAAATACTTCATCTTTTCGGCAACCAAACACATAAGCTAAAACTTTTCCACTTCTGCGATCGATGGCATGCCATAGCCATCTGGGGTTGCTCTTTTTGCCTACGTAGCTCCACATTTCGTCTAGCTCAGACTCTTCGATGCCAGCTTCTTGAGACTCTTCAACTCGGATAATCTCTACTTCCACGCTCTCAGGTTTTTGCCGCTGTAATAGTTTCTGATTCACTTGCTCGAGGCGAATGAGTTTTTTTTAATTCCTGGATTACTGTTGTAGGACTGATACGCAATACTCTGGCTATATCTCTGACTCCACTCCCATTTAGCGTCATCTCGACAATTTGCTGCTTGACTTCTCGATTCCTTCCTGAGTAAGTCTGGGTTAGAACAAAAGTGCGGTAGGGACAATCTGTGTTTTGGCAGCAATAACGTTGTTTACCTACTGGTGAGCGGCCGTATTTCGTGACTTCTGTGCTGTGGCAATGAGGACATTCAATTGCTACCAAAACAGTCATAAGACTTAACCTTAACCAAGCTTTTTACTCATTATACTCTACCAACCGATCTAGAACATTACCCAAATAACTATACTTTATAGCCGACTGCTTCTCATGCTCGACCAATACAAAATCAAACTTTTAATAATCGATGCACAAAGAAACTTTAGTCTTGGAGCTAGAACCGGAAGACTTGGAGTTGCTAGCTAGTGCTGCAAAAGAAACAGGAAAATCTCCCGAGCAGCTTGTTGCAGCAGCTATAAAGGCTATGTATGGTAGCGTCAACGATGAAACCATCATAGCCTTCTTCTACACCATAAAAGCGATTAGAAGAAACTCTCGTGATATATCTGAAGCTGCCAGCAACAAAAGGAAGTGATACATCAAATTTCCAAGAAACCATGAGTGACTGATTGACTTTTTCAGCCCTTGAGTAGTTGAATCACTCGTAGTTTTGAGAAATGAATGAGGATACAATTAACAACGTGTATCAAAGTGTATCAAATGTGAGTGAGGAATCACGATGGCAAATACCACTCTTAAATGAGCAGACTGAGAACCATCCTGTTCTACTCTACTTTCACACAACTAGGGAGATGATGAAGTTAAAAATAAATGAATGGAAGAGAATTACTAGGGTTAGTGTATCTAAATCAGGAAATAACTCAGTAGTAAGCCAAAAATACTATGTTTTAACTTTTGAGCTAAATTAAGTTGACAATACCAGGAGACAAAATCCCAGAACTTTTCCAGTCGACACCAGAACAATACTGAATTGTCAAATTTTGATTTATATAGAATTATAGAAAATAGTTCAAAGAAAGTTAATTTTATAATTTTATGAACGTTTTAAATCAACTGAAAAAGTTAGAAAAAACTGCTGGAGTGGTATCAGTTTTTTTTGAAGCTAGCTCGGACATTCAATCCATAGACGCTCAGGCTTTTATACTTAAGTCTGTCACGGTCGATAATGACCTGCTAGGGAGGAACTCAGATGGTTTTACCAGTGTTGATTCAGATTCAATTAATTTGAGTAACAATGATGCTTTTACCAACACATTTCTAGGTAATAATAGTGATAGATCGAGCTATCAAGAACTAGTAAGTAGTGGTTATAAAAGCGGCATTGTTCGTGATTTTTTAACATCAGTTACGTTACTTGCTTTAGTCCTTGGAAATAATAGGTTCAGTTTTATCGACGCTTCAGGTAGCGTAGTTTTAGCACGACCAAATATTTTTAATGATAGTCTACTGATTGATTCCACTTCAATTTAAGTGAAATCGCAAACTAGATACTTAAATTTTTGATAGTGATATGGAAGTAGTGGTGAGGTAGAACCTTTAATAAAATGAGAGCATTCTCATTCTAAATCTTGTTTCTCCATGTCTTCCCCAACTGCACGATAGTAAGCAGCGATCGCCGCTTCTTGTTCGCCGCGCAGGGTATAGCGCCGAAAAGCTTTCTCACTCTGATGTCCGGTCAATTTTCTCGCGTGGGTGGGATCGACACCCATCAGCAACAATTCGGTGCTGTAGGTGTGGCGGAACGAGTGTGGGTGTAGCTGGGGAATTTCTGCTAATTCACCGATCTTTTCGATAGCAAAGTAGATGCCATGATAGCTCAATCTTTCCCCTTTACGGGTGGCGTGATGGGACAGAATCAAGGGGCGATCGCTCGTGATCTCTTCCCCTTGTGACTCGCGCCAAGACAAATACTCTTTGAGTGCATTGCGGCTCTGTTTTCGCAGCGGCACTAATCGCGGTTCGTTTGTCTTGGTATCTGCGACAAAGATCAGCCTGCCGTCAAACGCACCGACGTTGAGGCTGACAATTTCTCCCGCCCGCAAGCCGTGACTCAAGATGTGGAGCAAAGCTAAATCCCGCTGCTGCGTCTCGCCCAGATACTCGGTTGCCGCCCAAATTCGCTCTACTTCCTCGGCTGTCAAACTTTGGGCAGGGGGTAGAGGGATCTTCTCTAGCTTCACACTAGCAGTCGGATTGACAGCAAGGATGTCAGGATAGGCTAGCACCAGCCAGCCAAAGAAGCTTTTGAGCGTGGCGATCGCGCTGTTGATACTGCTTTTGGAGAGCGATCTGCCCGATTGAGATTGCACTGACTCCACTAAATAAGCTTTGTACTGGGCGATATGGCGCGGTTTGATCTCTGACCACAGCAGATCGGTCCAGGCGATAAAGCGCCTCAGTTCTCGTTCGTAAACCTTGCGCGAGTTAGGTGCTAAGTTGTTACTGTTGATAAACTCTCTAACTTTAGTCACACGGAGATCGGTTAGTGCCGTCCCAATCTTGGCAGGTCTACCCCGTCTGGGTTGAGATGGGGGCGCAGCATCCAAGCGATCGGAATTAAGGGAAATCACTTTGATGGGTGGTAGACGCTCGCGATTATCCATACGTACAAATCTTTCAAAAACTAAAAATGGTAGCCTCACGATCTGAGTAGCACCAAGGCTGCATAACCAGACTCGCTATATCGATCGTTAAACAACGGTAGTTTATCGTCCAGCAAACAAGCATTAGTTTCGCAAGTACGCCTCATAGAGCGTCATATTCCTCTTTAAGCATTCCACGAGCTTTGGTCGGTTGGCAAATCATTTCGGGGATCGAGTGCGCGAATGCGTCGGTTTTCGCGATCGTTCCAGCGCCATAGAACGATATTGACACCATTCAGATCACGTACAGAGGGAACTCTAATTCCCGCATAATCTTCAGCAATCAGTCGCGATGCTAAATCCCAGGTTGGCGGGCGCTGTTTTGAAATTAGCCAAATCTCTTTCCAGGGACATTTGAGGGTATCTAAGCTAACAGAGCAGATCGTCTGCACCTGGGGATCTGTTAAATCGACAATTCCTTTGACATCGACATCGTAGGCGCACAGAGTCCCTGGACGAATACCTAATTCTTGCTCGTACTCCGAGATTGCCGTGATGTAATCCTCGGAGATGTACAGTGCCTCCATACCAGGTTCGTTGAAACGTCCGCCATGACGAGCTGCTCCTACACCACTTAATGGTTGATAAGCCCATTTGGGCGCTAGCATTCTCCAGCAGCGACGTTTTAGCTCAATTGTCGGTACATTCAAGCGTAAACTCCATCACTCAGCATTGCCAAATGCTCTAGCACTGCATCTGCATGTCCTGCTGCTACTAGTTCTTCAGCAGTTTTATTGTCAAACCCACTTAACGGTTGATGACGAAACCAGACAATGGCACGAGTGCGATCGCCCACTAGTTCTGCGGCAACAGTGACGAGCCGCGCAATTTCTCCCAAGCGCTGCTGTACTTCTGGGGATTCTGGATGACGAGTCAAAGTATTGCGATGAAGTTGCGTCAGTTCGGATAGTCGCGCTAAAGAAATATGTAACATCTGCGCGAGAAGGTGAGGAGAGATTACGCCCTTGTGTGGCTCCATCACCTCGGCTAAAAATGGAGATAGCATCGTTTTATGCATAAAGTGTGCGATACATTTACATTATACGCACATTTAAGCTAACTGTAATTGTGCGTGCAAGCATCAGTCAAGTAAAAAGCGGAAATATCTAGACTAGATCGGGATCTTCACCTAATTCCCGTAACCTTTGTGCTAGTCGCTCTGCTCGCTGGCGCTCTGAAGCGGCTTGTTGCTGTTGGAGCGCGGCTATTTCCTCTGGCAGCAAGACTAAATTGAAGGCGCGATCGAGCGAAGCGCAGCCAATCGCAAGCTCCAGTCGGTGGCTCTCGACGGATACTACCATTCCAAGTCCCCAGCCACAATTCTAAAGTTTCGCACCATAACCAACCGCGATCGTTCGGGATCAGGGGCTGATAGCCGCGCCCTAACTCCAAGTGCCATCCCTGCAAGGAGTCGGCAGCAAAAGGATCGAAAACGAAGTAATCTGGAGTGCGGAACACCCGTTCGTACAAATCTTTTTTCACTCCGCGATCCACATTTGCCGTACTCGCTGAAAGTAATTCAACGATGACATCGGGATAGCGACCGTCTTCTTCCCACACAACCCAGCCCTGGCGCTCGCGGTTGCCATCCACACCCAAAGCGACAAAAAAATCTGGACCGCGAAAGTCGCGATTCATTGCTTGATTGCGGCTGTAGTAGACAAACATATTGCCGCCAGCAAAAAAGTCCGATCGCCCAGCCAACGCCGATAGCGCCGAATCGATTAATACGTTCATTGCAATTCGGTGGCGATTAGTCTCCAAAGGCTCTCCATCGTCAAAAACGAGATCGCTAGGGGGTTCTGGCGCTGACCACCCCATTACCTGGTTAGGAGATATTTCTTGTGATTTCGTGGTTTCAGCCGACATAGCTTTCTCTTGCGCCATGAGGAACGCGATAACTTTGTTAAGCTGCGCTAACGCTTTTCTACTGAAATCACAGCTCGAGCTATTTGGTCAACTTATGGTTTCAGTTTCACCAGTATACCACCCCCGTTATATAAAATAAGAGTCTCTTATCTTTTATCCGGCTATACTACGACTAAATTTAAAGTAGTGCAAGTGTTCTATAAAGTGAGTGTTTAAAGTTGTACAATGCAGAAGATTGTCATCGGCTTTGCGCTTATGCCTTCGCTCGGTCCTACGATGAACCTTTACCTTGAGGAATATTTATGGTCGGACATGCATTCGACACTCTCTAACAAAATTCGCGGTTGTGCTAGTACCGCTACTGCAAGCGGTAGTGCTTTGAGAGCGGAAAATTTTTAGCGCGATCGCAACTGCGAATCGCAACTGTACCACTATGAATGCCATACAAACAACAAGACTTTTTACCGTTAATGAATATCGCCAGATGGCAGAATGCGGCATACTCAAACCTGAAGAACGCACCGAGCTCATCGAAGGGCAAATAATTTTAATGGCAGCACAAAAACCACCGCACGCAGCAATTAGCGACAACATTGAGAAATATTTCAGAGTGTTGTTTGAAGGGGTGGCAGCAGTGAGGAGCCAAAAGCCAATTGTTTTAAGCGATCGCACCGAACCAGAACCGGATATTGCCCTAGTACGAATGCAGCCTCGCAACTACTACGATCGTCACCCTACTGTCGAGGATCTGTTTTTGCTAGTCGAAGTGTCAGACGCAACGCTGTCGTTTGACATTAATCAAAAACTTGCTGCCTATGCACGTAGTAGGGTGAGCGATTACTGGGTGGCAGATGTGAATGCTGGATGTATTCGAATTTTCCGCCAGCCGCAGAATTCCGAATATTTGCAGCAGTTTTTCGTTCATCCAGGCGATCAGGTTACAGCCTTGGCTTTTCCAGAAAAGAAAATTGAAATCGGGCAGTTTTTCCCGAGCTGATACAAAACTTAATTGCAGCACAGCCTCCAGGCGTGAAGGAATCTCAGCATCTCTCTACTTGGAGACACCGCCGTAACCACTTGCTCCATTGAGAAAGTAGTCATGTCCCGCCCCAGTCAAGAAAAATGCAGACTTTGCTCGAAACTTAGCGTCACCGAAGCCAAGCTCAAACACGGAATGGAAGGAGATCGCTGTTGGGATGACGAGCGCTGCCACAATCGCCGCTCCTACTATCGCCACCGTGGGGTGCGAAACTACAATCGCAAACAACACCGCCGCCAATCGATCGCGCCAGAACTTTCGCAGCCAACGCAGACAGCAATTCTGGAAATTCCCGCTCCCGCAGCTCCCGCAGCAATTGCTCACTTCTACCGAGAAACAAAAGACTCGCCCCTACACGCAATTGGAGCCGAACTGTGGATGGGCAACCATCGAGTGGCAAAAATCGAACCCGTACATTGTTTGGGACTGGCAGAAGCACAAGTAAGAATGTTATTGATGAGAATATTAGAGGGATTTTCTAGTCATAGCAGAGTCAAAATCGAGCGATTCCGTTCTACGGTAGAACTGCATCCAACCAACTGCCCGATTCGCCCTTGTCCAATGCATCCCAATAGCTAAAAACGTAGTGGAAATCGTACAACTCGAATTGGATTTGTGGCAGGCATTGGATGTGGCGAGCGAGTCCCCTGAGTCGGCGGACGTGCGATCGCTGTTGCTATTTTTAGATCGGGCGATGGAGCGTTGCGATCTGGCGCAGCAGTTAGCAATTGGAGCTGAGGGATTATCACGAATCGCAGTAGTTTACGCGGCACGGGCAGAGTCACTAATTTGGGAATGGGAAAGCCAGTACAATCCGACCGAACCAGTTATGGACACCGAAGGATGCACCGATCTATTCGTGCAGTCGCTACATTTAGATCTGTCCGATTTAATTGAGCCACCCCAAGCAGTACAGTATCCCCAAAATCGACAGCCTCCAACTGCGATCGCTACCAATAACTCTCTTGTCGGACAAGTAGATAAGTCAGCAGTATTGGCAATGGTCGAACAACTAGAACAGGAGAGTACTTCAACTCTATCTGATGCAGAGCAAAAAGAGCTTGTAATTGCGCTTGCCCATACTGAAGATTTTTCGATGTGGAAGCGTGCGATCGCCGATTGTTTTACGAGTACGTCAGCCAGGTGCTTACCATTGGTCGAGCTGGTAGAACAAATACATTCTTCAACCACTCTAGAGTCAGATCGAAAAATGCTATTAGTCAAAACTTGGCTAGCTGTTTTGTCGGGAGATTTTGAGTTAGAACAACGGGAAGATTTCTACAGCCCAACTGGGATCTGGGTTTCTTTACGTGCGATCGTTGTCTCACAATCAGACTAAACATAAATGTTTAAGGATTGAGTATGCCGAATACAGGCAAAGTTTGGTCAGGGCTACTTCTTACTCAAAATCAACGGGATGAATGGGAGATTCGGAATGGTTTCCCAGCAGCGCTCAATCGGAAATTTACTTCTAGCCAGGACAGCCTCGAACCAAGTCGTCCTCGCGCTTGTGCGATCGAGCTAAAATTCCCGTTAGTGGGACTTTAAAACTTTCTAAGCCCAAATATAGCCGAACTTAGCTCTGTGAGAGGCAAATACATCAACATGCTCATTAAGCCAGCGGACCAAACGAAACTCGACTGCGGTGCGGAATGCCTCCAATGCTTCGGCAAAGGTTTGTAAGGGTTTGGTTGCCCAACGTCTGCGGAATCCGCCGGTCAACTGATGCCAAAGGATGAAGGTGTAAGCGATGAACACTAAAACCCAATGACGCTTCATACTCAGAGCATCCCGAACTTGATACTCACTCAAACCCAACCAGCCCTTGGCTTCTCGATAGAAGACCTCCACCCAGTTGCGAGCAGAATATGTTTGAGCTACCCAAGCCGCACTGACTTGGTTGTCAGAGGCATTGGTGAGAAAGTAATCCACCTCCGTCGCTTGCTCGAAACTAGAGGCATTGAGTTGAATCGCCAGCCAGCGAGTGCCTTCGAGCTTCGGAACGTGAACTGGTAACAGCGCCACCCAAACTGTCCGGGGCTGCTCCAGATTGAGTTGCACAGGTGTGAACTGCTCCACTGCCAAGGTTTGAGCAATAGCTTCTAATCCCTGCTTACGAGCAGACTCATCACCTGATGTTTGAGCAGTAACTTGGCGGTTTTTGGCGATTGCTGCCACGTAAGTTAGGTTTCTCGACTCCAACTGCTTGAGAAAAGGCGTGTTATTACCGTAGCCTGCATCAATTACAGTCACACCCGGTCGATAACCGCGCTTCAAGCATTGGTCAACCAAGTCTAGAGCCAGGTCAGGTTTTTTCTGGAAGTTGGGGTCTGCCTTGCCTTGCTCGAATAAACTTGCGTGTTGATAGAGTGCAACATCTAACGGCAGACGTCGCACTCCATCATACAAGTAGGTAGTCAGCAGCACAATACCATTGTCAGTCTTGCCAATCTCCCCAATGTACTGCCGTCCTACCCCATCAGTAGCCGCACCACTTTTGCGATGTCCCGAATCATCTACAATCAATGTGAAACCTTGACTCGGGGTCGTCTGGCGACACTGGTGCATCACCTCCAACCGCCGATTATTTAGCTTGACTTCATCCCAAGGGGCATTGTTGAGAAAATGTCTGAGGCTGTTGTAGGAGCCATCTACTGTATTTGTGACCAGTTGGCTCAGGTTTTTGCGCTGACTCTCACCCAGCAGTCCCCCTAGATAAACACGAAATTCCTGCCGCTGCTTCTGACGCGAAAATACATCATCAAACCGACGACACCAGTTCTCAAAGCACTGCGGCATCGCTGCTGGTACTTGATCTTTCACCTTACGTTGCTCCTGTCGAGACTGACGTAAAACGCAACTCCTACCCGCATTCTAGCTCAATTTGCTCCATCTTTCTTACAAAGTCCCATTAGGTCAAAACTACTAACATTTTAGTCATAGGGACAAGACTCCCAGACATCACTCCCCTGCTCCCGCTCAATCTCCCTCAACTCTTGCTGCCACTGAGAATAGGTGGATGAGTTGGATGGGTATACGTTTAAAGGTTCCCAGCGCTAGCCGCGAGCTTGGCACTTCTACTATTTCATCGCTCGCTTGCTCCTCAACAGGTGCTTCTGGAGATTTTATCGGTTGTGCAGCCTGGTCTAGAGAAGGTATTCTCGCTCTAGAATCAGCGCTTTCTTCAGTCTTTTCAGGACGTTGGCGTTTGATTAATTTCCGGTATTTTTCCATCATAGAGCTGTCAGGAATGAGGGAATCTGCTCTACCTAAGATAGCAAGCGCGGCAGAGGTTAGACGCGCTCGTTCTTTGGATAGCCCTCGCTGTTTGGGGTGCTTGCGCGGGTTGCTTGCAGAGCGGAAATGCTCTCGGACTTTTTGCGCATAGCTTAGCCGCGATCGCTCTTGCAACCTGCTACCCATTCTCTTGCCACTGTCTGGAGCATCTATCGCTGTCCTGTAAGGTTGCTGTTCTCCAAATACTTCTCCTTCCTCGCTCAGCAAGCGAACTGCCAACGATTATAGTCTGTGTAGAAAACTAACAGTATTTTTCCTTGCCAACACAGTAGATTTGCGATGCGATACGTGCGGAACGCGCATCCATGCGACCTTCGCAACTTCTTCCATTGCTTTTTACCTTAGCCGCTACACTCTGGCTTTATTCTTCGTCTGCTTCACCAGTACTGGTCTAGGCTTCTTCTTTTTGTGATGGGGATCTTCGATTGCCTGCGTTCCTAGAGGACGGCAGCTTTCACAATACAGTGGTCTGGGTCCATAAGTCTCCCGCTCTGTAGGTTGGCTGCACTGCTGACACAGAAATTTGTACAGGCGGGTGTGGATCGTGCGATTGTGGGCGCGGACTGTGTATTCTCTAACGAAAACTTTCTTTGACGGCATGAAATTTAACTACTGAACTGCTGGATTAACTTCAAGATATTCAACTGGAATTGGAATGAGAGAAAGACTAAACTACTGAATTGGAAGCAAGAGTCATGCTTTTTCTACTCTAGCTGTATGAGCGACTCTAGCCTAGCTAACAGCTTCTCTAGCTCCTTCGCCTTCTTGGGATCGTGCCAAACTTTGGCTTGCTTGACTCGCTTGTAGGTATCGGCGAAGCGGTGTTGGAGAGTCAGTTCTGCTTGGGGAGGCGCTACTGGCTTCATTCGTTCGCGAATGGCTGATAAAGATAGGCGTTCGTTGAGCACGGCTTCCAGTAGTAATCCACGTTTTGTTGGGTCTTTTTCTTTAGCAATTTCCAGACCTTTAGTATATTCAATTTTGCCAGCCCGAATTGCTTCTAGCACTTCGCTCGGCTTTCTCAGCAAAGGTAAGTAATGGGAGACAAACGATTTCCACGTACTTTGACCCAAGAAATTAAAAACAAGGGCGATCGCTTCCCCTTGCTGGCTACCCACAACGTTGTGGGTAACTTTCCCTTTCACTTCATTGTCCATGCGGTAGAGTAGGCTGACCGCTTCGTCAATTGAGCAATTTAGCTTCAGGGCTACTAATTTGAGAGCGCCATCGGCATATTCTAAAGGACTAAAGTCTTGTCGATTTGTATTTTCAGATAGGGATGCCTCAAACGCTTCTTCGTCCGTCCAGTGATAAACGATAACTGGTACGGAGTCTAGAGCAATAATTTCAGCAGCTAGATGGCGGCGTAATCCAGCTACCAGTTCGTACTCTTGGGAGCCACCTCCAGGCAAAGGACGAACCCAAAGTGGAGATTGGATAGCATTGGGAGCAATATCGCTCTCTGCCCACTGCTTCAGCTTCTCTCGATCGTAGTAGTGGCGGACTGGTTGACGATCGGGAGTAAAGCTAAAGGTGCGATGGATAGAAGTGCGAGGGACAACTCGGCGATCGCCTGCTTGAGTAGTGATCCCCGTAGCTGGAGTGTTGTTGCCAAATACAAAAGCTTTAAGGTTTGATTCCTCAACTAAGCCGGAACCTTGGACTGCTTCTTTAAGAGATCTTCTTGTCATGGAGCACCTGCAATACTTCGTTGAATAAGTTATTGTATGCTGCCGCCGCCGATGAAGCTTGTTCGCTTCGCATTTGAAACACGGTTTTGCGCTGACCTGGAGCATCGGTAATGCAAGTGAGGTCATTGATGACTATCTTGGATAGCTTGAGCGGACAATCCGAGAGCGCCTCTTGCGCTTCCCGCAGCAGCACCGAGCGCTTGCCTTTGGCAGCATTGAGAAAGAGTACTGCCTCCGGCATTCCGCCTCGCAGTTCGCGGACGTGTCGCACGAACTGCACGATCGTACCGCTACTGCGGAGATCAAATTCAGAAGGGCGGTTAGGCACTATAGCGATATCGCATCGTCCCAAAATAGATTTAGTAATTTCTCCAGCATTACCTGGTCCATCTACCACAACAGCGCCGTACTGACGTGCCAGCGCTGGCAATTCCTCAAACAACTGCTCTGGATCATGCATCTGAGTGGCGTTTATGCCAAGGTCTTGCATCCAAGGCGAGCCGCTCTGTTGTCCATCAGCATCAACAAAGATTGTAGAACATAATTGGTTTAACCAGTAAGCGAAATGTCCGGCTGTGGTTGATTTTCCCGCTCCCCCTTTTTGATTGACAACGGCATAGATTTTGTGTGGCAGAATTTTGCTTTTGCTCATAAAGGCTCCTTGTGTGTGAGCCGAATGCATAAAATTTATAGCATCAAAATTTCCGTTTTGACTGTTCTGAGGTAAAAAATAAAAAGAATTAGTGCCAGCACCAAAGGACACTAATTCTATATACTTTTTGTTAAATGTTTTACTTCAGCGCCAGGAGCGCCACTGAAGCTGCTCCCTCAACTGCAACACGAAACGACGTGCTAAATTTAGTGCTTCACGGTATTCTTCTTCACCTTTATGCTCCGACCAACCGCAGCCAGTTTGCTCCTTAATATAACCGAATGCCGCCGAATGCAGCAGAGCAGAATTATTCGCGAAATTTGGCTCGTGTCCTTTTTCTTGCACGCGAGCGATCGCCGCCGCTAACAGTTGCACGGGACGATCCACTAATGAGCAGCCGTGAGCGCCATCCTTGATTAGCCCCCGTTGCATGAATAGCTCGTTCACCAAGCTCCGTACTTGCGAGCCATACTGCGCTTGCATTTCTAGCTTAGCTTTGTCGAGACGGACGACGCGATCGCTCTGGGGAACTTCTACCTCTGCTATTGCTAACTCTGCCTCCAATCCTTTGAGAAAGATATCGTAGGCGGCTGCTGGCATTGTATCTTTCAGCCGCACGCCGCCAATGACAATTTCTCCATCAGCATCTAAGTCCATCCCGCGCTGCTGTAACACCACTTTTTTCCGATAATCGCTGTAGGAGACTAATTTGCCTTCCACCAAGATCTGCCAATCTAAGCCGACATGATGCAAAAACGTCGCTGCCGGCAGTTCAAAATTCGCTCGGGATTTCGTAATTTCTACGCCCGCAGGAATATCAGACCAAGCGGGAGCGATCTGTACTTGCCTATCGTCCAGCACTGCTTCCACTTGTACTTGGTAAGTTCTCTGGTTTCTGATTTGAGTTAATTTCTCGGCTATAGCATCGACTTCTTTTTGCCAAGGCAATACAGGAGGTGGCTGGCTGTGCTCTGAGGGAAAGCCGATCTCCAACTGAGTCGTGTTTGCTTCCAAGTCGCTGCTACCGTTTGAAGACATTTGGGATAGTGCACGATCGGCACTTGCGGCTGATAAACTCTCAGTCCGTTCGAGTTCTTCGATTAAAGAAAATTTTGGCACAAGTGCATCTTGTTCTACCACAGGCACGCGCAGCTCTAATAGATCTCCTGGTTTGAGCGTGCTAGTGTTGGATAATTTCAGCACAGTTTCGCCTGCTTCGTAAGCGGCTGTGAGTCTGGGTCTAGTTGGTTTGTCTTTTGGGGCATCTTTGATCGCATCAGATGCCATGCCATGCTGAAATTGCTCAAATAATGGACGTAAGCCCAAAGCGGAATGGGTAACGACCACAGCCCAGTTAGGGTGAGTCACTTCTGGAAAAGCGGATGCTGGCGCTCCTGGCACTTTCCGCAATGCTCGCCCCCACTCTTGCTCAGCGGGAGACATTGATTTGAGGACACACAAGCAACAGGAAACTGAGATAAATTTGTGATCGAAACCTACGCCCAGCATTCCGCAATGAACTATGACGTATTTTTCGTCAGCGTAGAATTTTTCCAACAGTACGCTAGCACGACCCGCCAGATCGTATTGCTCATGTTCTGAGTGAATGACAACCACTTTCCCCTCAAGGGCGGGGAAATTTTCTTCTAAAAGCTTTGCAACGCGGTGAGTGTGAGAAATGTTCAGCGCCCGCACTAGCATGGCATGGGGTTGTCCTGTAGTAGAGCGCTTGGAGAGTAGAATTTGGACTGCCATCTCTAGCACAGGCAAGCAAAAGGAATCAGCTAAGAGAATTTGGCGAAACCAGGCGCGATCGCTTTGTGCTTTGAGAAGAAATTCTTCTGGATCGTACTCGATCTCCTGACCGTCCTCTTCAACCAAGAACGCAGTGCTAGTAGCCTCTTTGTACATCAGTTTTTTGATGGGAGAAGGATTTAGCTTCCACGCATCCTGAATTGTGAATTCATAATCTGCCACCGGAGCGTATCTAATCGCCTTTTTGCCAAACTCGTCCGCATCTTCTACTTCTTCATAACGTATATAGGGTAAGGGTTGACTGTCCGAACGAAATTTGGAACCCGTAAAATAAGTAATCAGAGAATGCTTGAAATAGCTGAAAATAGTGCGATAGCTAGCAGCGGCAGAAAAGTGCGCCTCATCGCAGATAATCACACCAACTGATTCTGGTTCGAGATCGCCCCGTTGCACTAGATTTACCAAAAACTGGCGATTGCCTACGAGCATATCTGCTTGATGTAAGGTGTAGGCGTAGCTGTTGAAATTGCTGGCATCTAGCTCTACTATTCGGGGTGGCACAACACCAGAAGGCAAAACTTTCAAACTATACAGCAGCCACCGCTCGTAAATCGGTCGATGTTGGCGATCGCAGGGAAAATCCTTGACAAATCTATTACGCAATGTGCAGTTATCGCTCAAGAAAATCGCCTGTCTTCCCCGCATCCAGGGAGCTATTATGTATGGGACGAGCGCCTGCATCAATGTCTTCCCTGTACCGACTCCTGCCAAAATTAAAGCCGCAGCTCGTTCGGTTAAATCCATTTCTCCCGTACAAGCTTTTTGATAGATTGCTAGCAAAGCTTCGATTTGATGAGGGTACAGTTGCGTTTGCCCTGATATAATTCGAGCCAGCACGAGCTGGTGATAGGCAAGGAAATAGTTGTCCACCGTGCTACTCCTAGCTATGGTAAGGTCGAGCCGACTTCTGACGGTTACAGTTTTTACATAAAGCCAAGGCATTCCACACTTGGGTTGCCCCTCCCTGGGAGTAAGCTATTCTGTGGTCGGCTTCAAAATTGTCCCGACTTAAACATACACCGCAAATCTCGCACTGATAATTAGCGCGACGCAATATCAGAAGTTTTTGAGCCGGGGAGAATAGCCTTCGCACACTCAGCACCTACGTTTTTTGACGATGTTTTTATATTATCTTTTCAGAAAGCGTCCAAGGCGACTGGCAAGCTGCCGAAATTGGGATAGGTAGCGATATCATTCCAAGCCCAAGCACGATCGGTTAGCTCTGCTCGCGCTCGTTGCTGTAGTTCCAAGGCACGAATGCTGCCAGATCCAATTGAAGTAGCTCAGGACAAGTCGAGAGAGTTACCTCAGTCTGTTGCCACACCTTGCCAAAGAGCGTTTTGTCGTCGATGCCAACAATCGGAGCAATCTGTCCAAAACAGTGCATCAGTCAATCTCACATTAGTCGTAATTTCTCATAATTAGGTTGGCTGGCTCCGACTCAAAGTGTAACTGGGGAGCAAAATCCTCACCCTCTGGTGGCGATCCCCAAACCGCAATGTGTGCGCCGCGCTTTCTGAGAGTTATGCATATATAGGTAACAATTGGGCGTTTTCCTTTAAGAAATGTTGACGCTTCTCGATCCCCCTGTTAAGAAGGAGCTGTGCGCGCACGACTAGTTTGACAAATCTCAAATTCCAGGAGGTTATGACATGGATAGTTCAATCGCGCTTCCAGTGGCAGTATTAATCCTCGGATGGCTCTTGGCTGCCGCTATTGGCTCCTGGGCTTACTTCGCTGGTAGCAGTCATGAAAATGATAAATCGTTCCGCCTACCCAGATTTGTGACGAAGCGATAAGCGATTGGTAAATGTAGTCGGAAGTTTCCCAAGTCCTTGATGTTGGTTAGGAAACTTTACTTCACAAACCAGGAGTTATATTCTCATTGTCATCGGTGTCAGATGCAACAGTCACTACGATTGTGCCGCTCGCTTTGGCGAGCGAACCTCAACACTCAGCCTTTTTTGCTGCTGCTGAGTGGTAAAGTCACGCCACAGTTGGGCTAACTTTCTAGCTTCATCATGCCATGCGGAATTGATTCGATACACCCGTCGCGGTCGTCCGCGCCCTTCGACTTTGTGCCAACTACTCCAGACCGCGCCCTCCGATTCGAGAAACTCTAACGCAGCATGTAGGATCGTGTCCGAGAGGCGATAGTTGGCATATTCGCCTTCGAGCTGTGCAATTAGCTCAGTACCGTAAGATTCGCTCTCCAGCAACACCGATAGAATGTAACAAACTGCTTGCTCCTGACAAAGATAAATCGGTGGGGGACTGGTAAAAAACTGATGGATATCTTGAAGCTGCATCATCGACTCACTTCTAAAACGAAAATCACCTGCTATACTCTTACCGAAACAAAATTCTGCCATAATTCATGCTTCTACAGCTAGACGGTTTCATCGACCGCATTTGCTAATTCAACGTCTTGGGGTGCAAACAGAAACAGCCTTGGTGCTAGATATTGTTGCTGTCCATCTATTGCGCAAGTTGCCCCAGCTACAAAGTCCACCGCTCGCTGTGCTAACTCTACATCCAACTGAGTCAAGTTCAAGACTAGCGGTTGTCCCTGCCACAAGATTTGAACCGCTTGCGTCACTTGTTCAAAAGACCGTAGTTCCATGACGACGATTTGTGGTAGTTGTTGCTCTAATCGGTAGTCTTTCGCTTCATCTGCTGTCAATCTCGTCTTTTGTCTGAACTTCTGCCGCATTGCACCCCCAAAAAAAACCGCCCTCAATTTTTGAGCCTTCTGTTGTACCATTTGGCTTTTAATACGCTACAGTTGAAGAAAAGAGACATTTAAATCTGTGAGTCATGTCTGGGAGAGTCAAGCTCAAGATTAACGAGTCGGCAGAAACGCTCCTCACTCTTTTAAAGCAGCAAAAAAGTGCAAGTGGGAAGGAAAGAGTACAAGCACTGTATTTGCTCAAGACTAAGCAAGTGGAAACGGTGCAACATTTAGCAGTGGTATTGGGACGGAATCGAGTCACAGTACAAAGGTGGTTAAGTCAATATCGCCGTGGTGGGTTGAATCAGCTATTAGAAGTAGGCAAAAGTACGGGAAGAACACCATTAATTCCAGCAGAGGCGGTAGAACGTTTAAAACAAGAACTGAGTGAGCCAGAAGGGTTTTCCAGTTATCAGGAGGTCAAGCTATGGTTAGCAGCAGAGCTAGGGATACGCGTGAAGTATGACGTGGTACATAATCTAGTTCATGACAAGCTAAAAGCTGACTTGAAAGTAGCAAGATCAAAAAGTAGCGAGCAAGAGCCAAAGGCAGTAGAAAACTTTAAAAAAGAACTGCCTCAAAAGATAACAAGTGTAATCAAGGAGGTACAAAAGCAATCAAAAAAGTTTAAGAGAGTGCGGTACTGGTGTGAAGATGAAACTAGGCTGGGATTGAGGACAATTCAGAGACGGAGATTGACATTAAGAGGAGTCAAACCTGTAGGAAGCTTTCAATTTAGGCGAGAAAAATAGTATGTGTATGGTGTTGTAGAGCCTCAAAGTGGAGAAAACTTTTTTCGGGAAATTTCCCATTTAGACACCCAGTGCTTTCAGGAATTTCTAAATGATTTTAGGCGAGCTTATCCTGAAGATTTAGATATTATTCAGTTAGACAACGGCTCATTTCATCCTACCTCCAAACTCAAAGTTCCCGAAAATATCATCCTTCTGTTTCAGCCAGCCCACTGTCCAGAGCTTAATCCCATAGAAAGGCTTTGGGAACAGCTCAAAGGTTTTTTAGGTTGGGAGGTTATTGATAATTTAGATGCGCTCAAAATTAAAGTTAGACAGATTCTCACCTCGTTTAGTGAAAAAACTATTAAAGATTTGACTGGATGGAAGTATATTCTCAGGTCTTTAGAAGTCGCAAATATTTAACCAAATGGTATTCTCGACGCTTGATGGTGATGATCATCTTTATCATGAGGTGTATCCTTCTTGATTATTGTGGATTCTGGAAATGCTGTTCAAAAACTATGTTGCGATTTGCAAAACAATCTTGCCGCGCGTGCGCCCGCTCTGGGAAAGCTGATGTGCCTTTTTCACTTCTGTGAGTGGCAGAACCGTTTCGATGTGTATTTTCAATCTATCCTCGTCAATCAGACGATTGATTGCGGCCAATTGCTGCGCGCTCGGCTGACAAAAGACCCAAGCGACTTCTACGCCCAATTCGCGAGCTTTTTCTTCAGATGGAGTCTGCACTGCCGAAACCAGGAAGCCGCCCTTTTTCAGTGTTTGGAAGGCTCGCTCCAACGTGTCGCCGCCGATCGTATCGAAAACGACATCAACGTCTTTGACGACTTCTTCAAACGGTTGCTGCGTGTAATCCACGAATTCATCCGCGCCCAAATCGCGGACGAACTGTTCGTTTTTGCCCGAAGCCGTGCCGATCGCGATCGCGCCTTTGGCTTTGGCAAGCTGAACTGCCATCGAGCCGACTCCGCCAGACGCTCCAGTTATCAAGATTTTCTGCCCGCTGCTCAGATGCGCCACATCGAACATCGCTTGCCACGCCGTCAACGCGGCAATTGGAATTGCTGCCGCTGCTTCAAAAGTTATGCTTTCCGGTTTCAGCGCGATCGCGTCCGCTTTTGCAACCGCATATTCGGCGTAACCACCGGAGAGGCTGGCAAGGGTGATCCCATAAACCGCATCGCCCTGCTTGAAACTTTCAACGCCATCGCCCACCGCTTCGACGGTTCCGGCGATATCGCCGCCCAGAATCAGTGGCAGTTTGAACCCGAACTGTTCGCCCATCCCATCGCGGATCTTCCAGTCAGCCGGATTGACTGCTGCGGCGTGAACTTTCACCAGAACTTCGTCTACTTTCGGCTCTGGACGTTCGACATCGGTGTAATTCAAAACGTCCTCATTACCGTATGCGTTAATTACGATTGCTTTCATTTTTTTCCTATGTTTTATTCAATCGGTATGACAAAATTACTCGATTACTCATCAAGACCTACTGCACGAAGCCAAGCTGTGCGCCGTCCAACGATCTACATTTAGATCGACTGACCGCCAGAAACGTGAATTCTCTGAGCATTCACCTATCGGCTTACTGATGCGATCGACTTGATTAGTTCGCTGTGTAACCGCCATCTATTACCAACGGTTGTCCCGTAATATAGCTAGCAGCATCAGAGCAAAGAAAAACCACCACCTGAGCGATTTCTTCTACCTGACCTATGCGACCCATGGGAGCCATAGCCGCGAGATCGTCAGTCGAGAGCCCCGTCTCGTCGATGAAGCGATCCATCCCCTCAGTGGCAATCGATCCGGGGTTGACAGCATTAATCCGAATCCCTTGCTTGGCATAGTCAAGGGCAGCAGCTCGCGTCAGCCCCATCACCGCATGTTTGCTAGCAGTATAGGGAGAAAACCCTGAAATCCCATTTAAACCACCTACTGATGAATTATTGACAATTACACCAGAGCCTTGGGTCAACATCTGTTGAATTTCATATTTCATGCTCAAGAACAGCCCCCGCACATTGATTGCCATCAGTTTGTCAAACTCCTCCACAGATTGTTCGTGCAGGGGGTCGATCGAACCCTGAATCCCAGCGTTGTTAAATGCACAATCAAGTTTGCCGTAGGTGGCAATCGTTTTCTGCACTAAGGCTTGAACATCGGCTTCGCTCGATACGTCCGATCGCACAAACAAGCACTCAGCCCCAGCATCGCGAATCAGAGCGGCAGTTTCTTCGCCTTCCGAGTCGCGTCTGCCTGAGAAAACAACTTTTGCACCCGCAGCACCGAAAGCGATCGCAGTTGCTCTGCCAATTCCCGATGTGCCTCCAGTAACTAAGGCGACTTTGTTTCAAGGATCATGATTACCTCTGGTTCTAAAACGATTGGTCAGCAAAGTGAAGCAGGGCTGTTTAAAGTTTGAATTAGAGGGACTGACCCCCAGAAACTTCAAAGATACCGTAAGGGTCGCGATCGCTGTCATTCAAGATTTAGCCTTATCTCCATCTGGTGCCTTAAGGGTCGCCATATCAATAACTAGACGATAATGGACATCTCCTTGCTCCAGCCGCTCGAAACCTTCATTGATATCCGCAGCCGAAATCACTTCGACATCCGCTGTAATCTTGTGCTTGCTGCAGAAGTCCAACATTTCTTGAGTTTCTAACGTCCCCGCCGACCCCGAACTGGTTAGCCGACGACGACCCATTGTGAGGAGGACAGGAGTGAAGTCCATGCGATCGGGGATTCCCAGACAGCACAGTGTGCCATCAAGGTTCAGCGCCAGCAGATACGGATCGAGTAGATGTCGCGCTGATACCGTGTCCAGGATGAAATCAAAGCGGTATTTCTGAGCCGCCATTTTCTGGGCATCAGTCGATAAAATCGCCTCGTCCGCACCCAGTTCCAGCGCCGCCGCAAGCTTTTGCTTGGAAGTCGTAAAGACAATCACATGAGCGCCTAGTGCATGGGCAAATTTGATTGCCATATGACCGAGACCGCCGATTCCAACAATTCCAACCGTCTTTCCAGGTCCAATGTTCCACTGATGTAGCGGCGACCAGGTTGTTACTCCCGCACAAACTAACGGTGCCACACTAGCTGGATCGAGACCGGAGGGCAGATGATAGACAAAATCAGTTTTGACAACATATTCATTCGAGTAGCTGCCGCGCGTGATGCTGCCATCGTGCCTGTCGATGCCATCGTAGGTGGTCGTCGGAAATTCGCGACAATAGGATTCCTCGTGGCTTTTGCAGGGTGGGCAGTGCCCGCAGGAATCGACAATATTGCCGACTACCACGCCATCGCTAATTTGGAATTTCGTCACTTCTGCGCCGATTTCTGTCACTTCGCCCACCATCTCATGCCCTGGTACCAATGGAAAGCGGCTATTGCCTCGAATCGCGTGCAAGTCGCTGTGGCAAACACCACAGAACCGAACCTTCACTGCAATATCGTTGGGTCGCAATTCCCGTCGCTCAAACGCCCAAGGAACGAGGCAATCGCCCTGACTTAAAGCTGCAAGCCCGTAACAGAGACGCATATTTTTTTTGGATTCAAGAGCGGTGGTGCAAGGCATTTGCATTTCTTCCTTTTCGTGTTCCTTCGGGCGTTTCTCAGACAAAATCGTTAGAGGAAACCTATCGGCACACTCTAGTCGCTCTTGACTGCGCTACCATCCTTCACGGGACATAGAATTCCTGAAGAAGCCTTAAAACGTGCTGACGTGATGTCGTCCGATGTTTACATCATCTGGCGGATCGGGCGGACAATCACTTCATTAACATCAACATCGTTCGGCTGGGACACTGCATACAAGACCGCTCTGGCGATCGCCTCCGACGTTAGCGCAGTTTTGCGGAGTTCTTTCAAAAATCCTTTGGATGACTCATCGGTGATATCAGAACCAAGTTCGGTCTCAACGACACCAGGGGATATGGTAGTGACGCGAATATTTTGTGATTCCTGACGTAACCCTTCAGATATTGCCCAAACCGCATACTTGGTCGCGCAGTAAACTGCCGCAGTGGGTGCTACCACATGGGCACCAATGGACGCAGTATTGATGATTTGCCCGCCACCTTGCGCTTCCATAATCGGTAGCCCCGCCGCGATACCATTCAACACGCCCCGGATATTCACATTAATCATGTTGTCCCATTCCTCGACTTTCAGAGCAGTCATCGGAGATAGGGGCATCACGCCTGCATTGTTAAAGATGACATCAACGCGACCAAACTTGTCCTTGGCAAACTCAATAAATGCTTTGACATCTTCGCGATCGGTGACATCGACCGCTTTGAATTCAGCGATCCCACCGGATGAGCAGATATCTTTCACAATCTTTTCTAGCTTTTCCGTGCGACGTGCGCCCAAAACTACTTTTGCCCCGTTTTGAGCCAGTAACTTGGCGGAGGCTTCGCCGATACCGCTACTAGCTCCAGTAATAAGAATGACCTTATCTTCAACATTTAACATTGAAACCTCCTACTTTTGCGATGTTACTGGAAGTTTGATCTTATTTTCTTGGAATAGCTCTTTGAGAGTTCCTGCCGCAATTAGGGCGCGGGGATATCCAGATGTCACTGTAGTGATATAGATAACTTCCATCAGTTCTTGTGGAGTCACGCCATAATTGAGAGCATACTGGGCATGAACCTTGAATTGTGGCATCGTGCCTTGGGCAGCAAAGCCAGCAAGAGAGATCGGTTGACGGGTTTTGTTATCTAGTACCTCCCGACCCCAGATATCACCCAGGGAGTATTTGAGAGTTAAGTCAGCAAGCTCTGGAAAATCCTTTTGTAGTTGTTGAAAATGTGCTGGCAGACCATTCCGGCCTGTCAAGCTGTTTAAAACTCTTTCGCCTCGTTCTTCGCGTATTTGAGTCTCCAAAGGTTGAGAAACTGCTTGTTGTGCTTCAAAGGAGCGCGAATCATTGTTGCGATCGAAGAGTTCGGAGAAAGAAACTGCTGCTTGTGCTTGGAAAAAGCACATAAAAATTGTTCCTGCAAGAATTAGAGTTAGAAATTGCCTACCCATAATTTTCTTTCTATTTGGATTGATTTGAATTAGAGCGACTGACCACCGGAGACTTCAATTCTTTGGGCATTCACCCATCGGTTGTCTTCAGAGAGTAGTGATGCGATCGCGCCCCCAATATCATCCGGCAAACCAACCCGACCGAGTGCAGTTAGGGAAGCAATCTGTTTATTCATTTCTGGATTATCGCGGACTGCACCACCCCGGAAATCAGTCTCGATCGCACCAGGAGCCACCACATTTACCGCAATCCGTCTCGGTCCCAGCTCCTTCGCCATGTAGAGGGTTAGAGTCTCCACCGCGCCTTTCATACTTGCATAAGCGGCATAGCTGGGAAAGATAATCCGCGTCAAACCAGTAGAAACGTTTACAACTCGTCCGCCGTCATGAATCAGTGGCAGTAGTTTCTGAGTGAGGAAAAAAACGCCCTTGAGGTGAATATTCATCAAATGGTCAAAATCCTCCTCGGTCGTCTCGGCAAAGATGAGTGAACGCCTGTTCCAGCGTTATTCACCAAAAAATCAAAATGCTCGGCTTGCCAGTTATTTTTGAGTACCTGCTGGACTTGTCCGGCGAAACTATCAAACGTTTTAGTGTTGGCAGTATCGAGTTGCAGTGCTATGGCTTTAGCGCCGAGCCGTTCAATCTCTGCGACGACGTTTTTCGCTTCCTCGGCATTGCGATGGTAAGTAACGATGACAGCAACCCCTTTTTTCGCCAGATGCAAAGCGGTACTTTTGCCCAGTCCTCGACTCGATCCCGTTACCAATGCAATTTTGGTCATTATTTATCTTTCTGCTGTGTTGTTTGAATGTATTCATCGTAGGGTTGCAGATTGGGTTCTTCAATACACAGACCTCGCAGTTTATTGCCTAATCCTCCAGATTGTGATCTTGGGGCTGGATAAGAATGTTCTATAATCTGCGAAAGAAGATAAGCTCCAGAGACTATGACAGACAGACTCATCGTTGATCGATGTCGAGAACTAGCCGCCCTGATTAACCGCCATACCAATGGTGACGGTTTTCATCAAACGAGTATCGCGCCGCTAGGATTCACGCGTGAGTCTTCGACGAGTACGAGGCTGCATGGAGTCAGCACCCCGATGCTGGCGATCGTGGTTCAGGGTAAAAAAGGTGCAGCGCTGGGTGAGGAAATCTATCGGTATGGTGAGGCGCAATATCTGGTTGTTTCAGTCGATCAACCGATTAGCGGATTTATTATCGAAGCGACTCCCGATCGCCCCTATTTAGGATTCAAACTGGAGCTTGACCCGCGCGAACTCTGTGAGATTATTGCTGTCCAAACCAATGCGTTGGCAAAGCCTCTCAGAATGAGAATCGCGGGTAAGAAAGAAACTTCAGTCCGAGGCTTTTTCGTCAGCACTGCCGACGTATCATTGCTCGATTGTGCGCTGCGACTGACCCGATTATTGGATACCCCCCAAGATATTCCGATCCTGGCGCCGATGATGATTCGCGAAATCTACTACCGCTTGTTAATTGGCGAACAAAGTGAAGCAGTTCGTCAGATTGCGACATCAGGTAGTAACATGCAACGGATCGCGGCAGTCATTCAAAGCATCAAGGTGGATTTTACCAAACCCATGCGAGTTGCCGAGCTCGCCGAGCAAGCCAGCATGTCGCCTTCGTCTTTCCATCACCATTTTAAACAAGTGACATCAATGAGTCCACTGCAATATCAAAAGCAGCTCCGACTCCTAGAAGCCCGTCGGCTCATGCTGGCGGAAAATTACAATGCGATTACGGCTGCCGATCGGGTCGGCTATGAAAGTCCATCCCAGTTTAGCCGAGAATATGCCCGCTTATTTGGTGCGCCGCCCATTCAGGATATCGGGCGTTTACTCTCAGTTAGTTAAGTTGATGGTCGTCAAACAGGAGGCAATTAGGTCGCGGGTGATTTGCTCGTTCGGCGGCTGCGCGCGGCTTGGATACTGTCGCAACATTCAATTGTGTAAAATATGAATCGCAGCTTCATTCGCTTTGATCGTGCAAAACCAACAGGCACCCATTTTATTCGGACAAAAGGTTGCGTCTTCCTACGACAAGCAAAATGCTCTTTGGGAGACGGGGCGCGAGGCGCTCTTTTCGTTTATGCGCCTGATTCTCTCAGAGCTTCCGGCTGATGCACGGATTCTGTGCGTTGGTGCCGAAACCGGAACGGAAACGATCGCTCTGGCGCAAGCCTTTCCGCAATGGCAATTCACGGCGGTCGAGCCGGCATCCGCGATGATGGAAGTTTGTCAACGAAAAGCCGACGAAAGCGGCATCACCTCGCGTTGCACGTTTCATGAAGGTTATCTCGACTCGCTGCCCGCTTCGGAGCCATTCGATGCGGCGACTTGCCTGTTGGTCTCTCAATTCTTAAAGCAAGCGGAAGAGCGGAGTCGCTTTTTCGGTCAAATCGCTCAACGCCTTCGCCTCGGTGGAGTTTTGATCGGTTCCGACTTAGTTCTGGGTATGTCACCGCCGATTTATCAGAGCTTGATTGAAGTTTGGTTGCGAATGCAAGGCTCAGGCTGGAGTGAGGAAGACATCGAAAAGATGCGCGCTGTTTGGAGTCTTCACATTACGGCTTTAACCCCGCCTGAAATCGAAGCAATCATTGCAGTGGGCGGCTTTGATACTCCAGTGTTGTTTTTCCAAACCCTTTTCATTCACGCCTGGTTTTCAAAGCGAACAGCACCGGATTAAAAGTCCCCAACAGCCGCTGACGATTTTGCATCAATCAAGAGATTTCAAGTGGATTTAATGAACCTTAAGACTGAAGGTGCGCTTTGAAAATACCATAATGCCAGCGCAGAGTCGCAAATGGCACACCCTGCCGATGACAGTGACACGAATAGCACAATTGGTGTGCCGTACAAATGGTGGATCGCGTCCCACACAGTGTGCAGCAGCCATCCAATACCAATGAAGCGATAATTCTGTAAGCCCCAGTAAGCTATGCAAGTCATCACCGCACAGAATGCAAATTCCCAGATCGGTAAGCTGCCGTTGAGATATGCAGCTCCTGCTCCGGCAATCATAAGGGCACTAAAATTACGACGGTTCGGCTCTTTCAATAGAGAGCAGGCAGCAATGAAGACTAGGGCGACAAGAAGGGGCGCAATTAGCTGTGGAATCGTTAGTTCGGGTCTGGCTTGAATTAGCATATGATTGCTCTACTGTATTTGCTGCAAATTGCTTCGATTGGAATTGTGAATCTTTAGACTTCCAATCCGTTTTGCCTCTTTTGTTGAAGTTCCATTTTTGGAAAGCGCGATCGTAGGCATATCCCGGGTGTGGTCAAAAGTAGTTGGTTGGTAGGAGAGGCTAAGTATAAATAGCGATTTTCGGCGTTGCTGAATAGAGATATGAACTATTGAGGAACTGGAACATTCCAGAATTTGAGATAGTGCAGTAACAATCGAATTGAATATTTCAGCATTTCTTCTGATTTGGAGTAGCACAGTGTCTTTCGATGCAGCCGAGCCAGATAGTGCCTCAGTCTTGTATTTTCGGACTCAACTCTGGTCATATAAGTCTTACTGACAATTTGATCGCCGTCTGGAATAAAACCTGGATAAACACTCCAACCATCCGTAACATAAAAGTAGCACCGCCATTGGGCAACGATCGCCCATAGCGGGGCAAAGGTTTCAGCACTATGGTCGCCCAACGCCCAACCTAAAATCCCTGAAGTGAAGTGATCTACTGCTGTCCACAGCCAGATTTTGTTTTTTTTGCACCGACGAAGGTTTCTAGTTCATCTAGTTCACCGACTTGGGGGACTGTTTCTGGGGCATCAGCATCAGGCAGATTGTTACCTACTTGCTTGAGCCAGTGAATGATTGTCGTATGATGAACACCTTTAACTCGTTCAATTCCTCGAAAACCGATGCCATTCACATACATTTTCAAGCATTCCCGTTTGACTTCATCGCTGTAACCTCTGCATGTTTCATAGTGTTCAATGAATTGTCGCCCACAATCAACACAAATGTGGTTCTGTTTACCTCGCTTGATGCCATTCTTCCGAATATGAGTTGATTGGCACTCTGGACATTGCATCGCAACTTACCTCAATTCATACCTCTATTATGCAATGCCCGATTTTCTATGCTTACTTGCTATTACAACAGGTTGCCTTTTTTCTGCACAGTTTGCACTCAGCATAAAGTCCAGTGTATTTCCGGCTGAATCCACCGCGCGGTAAAGATATTTTCATGCTCCTTTCACTTGGATGTGCGTCTCATCCACCCGCCACGAGTCGTTGGTCAGATTCAGGTGCGGTCGAACTCGTTTGTCCAGTTCCGGGGTGTAGCTCAACACCCATCGGTGAATCGTGGAGCGATCCACCTCCACCCCTCGCTCTTGCATCATCTCCTCTAAATCCCGGTAGCTCAGCGAGTAACGACAAGACCATCGCACATTCAGCACGACGATCTCCGGCAAGAAGTACCGCCACTTAAACAGGGACTAGAATGCCATTCAGGTTGAGGTCAGAGGAAATAAGCTTCCTCGCCTTATATTTTTGCGACAGAACCCCTATTTATTCATCGATGGTGGAGCCAGCATCGGTTACAGTTTAGTCTGAGCGGAGCACCTTTTTTCTTAATGGAGATTCGGAAGTATTTTGTTCTTGACAAACTGCTCAAATGTCGTTGGTGTTGTTGCTTCTGGGGTTCGTGCTGTTGCATAAATTCCATCAGGATCGCCAAGAGCACGAAACAGATCGCCCATTTCGCGCTGAACCTCAGCAGTCGCGCCCATTGCTGCAAACTGCTGCTGGAGCGATTCAATGCTGACTTGAGCGTATTCGATCAAATAGTCCAGCACTCGCGACAAGGTAGCAGATGTTTCAAGCAACGTTAGATTTTCGGGTCCCATCAAATTACGAGTCCACTGACCTGCCCAACGCCGATCCAGGAGATATTGTGCTGCCACATCCCCGATATCATCAGTGCTAATCCAGGGAATATCATGGTCACTCGGATAAGAAAACCAAACTATGCGATCGCTTTGGATCGTCTCGATTTGCGCCAGGAAATTCTCCATAAAATAGCCAGTCCGTAAGAGGTCATTTATAAAGAAAAGTTGAAAGCAGCGAGAATGGAGGCAAGAGGCTTTTACTATGACAAGACAGTAGCCCAAAGCATTGCCTCATGAGTAGAAAAGCTTACAAAAGTGATTTAACCGATCGAGAATGGCAAATCATTGAACCATTAATTCCACCTGTAAGACCAGGAGGACATCCACGTACTGTGGATATGCGTGAGGTAGTAAATGCCATCTTTTATTTGCTGAAAACTGGCTGTGCTTGGGAGATGCTACCACATGACTTCCCACCCTATTCAACGGTTTATTATTACTTTCGGCGTTGGCAAAAACGAGGAATTTGGCAGCAGATAAATCTTGCCTTACGTGAACAAGTACGGATGAAGCTGGGCAAATCTCATCAAGCTACTGCTGCAATTGTGGATAGCCAGTCCGTAAAAACGACGGAAAAAAGGGGAAGTATCCGGCTTTGATGGCGGCAAGCTAGTTAAAGGTCGCAAACGCCATGTCGTAGTAGATCCTCAAGGACTACTAATGGGTGTAGTAATCACCGAAGCTAATGCTTCAGAACGATTAGGAGCAATAGTGGCATTGCTAGAAGAGTGCTATAACTCTAAGTCTTTAGAGCTAATTTGGGCAGATAGTGGCTACAGTGGAGAGAATTTTGCACAAGCTGTAATGGTAGTCTGCGGTGCAGAAGTAGAAATAGTTAAGCGGATTACAGATGGGTTTGAAGTTTTGCCCAGAAGATGGGTAGTTGAACGAACTTTTGGCTGGCTAGGACGCTATCGACGACTAAGTAAGGATTATGAACTCCTACCGGAAATAAGTGAATCTATGGTCTACGCTGCTATGGTACGGCTGATGCTGAGACGACTAGCTGCTTGATTTTTACTTTATAAATCAGCTCTAAATGGACTACATTGGCAGTAGTTTGGTTGAAGGTCGATTCAACATTTCCACTCAATGAAACTGTGCCCAGGTTTGGTTTTGCACCTGCACCAATGCTAGAAATATTCACGACCCGCGGAATGCCATTTGCTGATACAGCGTTCGCGCCCGCCTTTGCTGTTTGAAGATACCAATCCCTCAAGTTAGGCACATCAAGCTTCGGTGGTGTTAGCCAAAACAAAGCATCTGCCTGTTGGGTTATTTCTATCAATGCTTGAGCATCGTCACTGCCAATCGGCTTAACGATCGCACCTTGAGCGACTAGAGCCGCTAACTTCTCTGGATGTCGGGCTAAAAGAATCGTTTCGGCTCCTGCCTGGATGACTTTTTCTGCGGTGCGTCGTCCAATGTTACCAGATGCGGCTGCGATGACAATTTTCACCTTTGTTCTCTCTATGAGTTTGGATTCAATGGGAAAGCAGTTCCGCTGCTGCTTACTATTTCAAGTATCGGAACCGGATTCCAATATTCGCGGTAGTGAAGAATCTTTCCATTCTTTGTTTCTAGTCGCACCACATAGTCTTGCTGATAGGGCTGACCCGTCGCCACAAACACAGCTTCTCCATGAAATTCAGCGAATAGAACATTTGGAAGCAGCGTCTGATATTCACGAACATCCGTAAAGACCCAGTTTTGCAATTGTGCAACTGCGTTCTTCATGTGGTTATAAGTAGTAGGGCATAATTAAACGTAAGATAGAGAAAAGCCAAAAACTTGCTGATTTTGACCACTCATGCCTGCTCCTTTACGTATCGTTTTGACAGAGTCAGAAGACCGGACGTTGAGTGAACTTCGGGTTGCCAAAACCGTTGCTCAACGTACCCGAGATCGAGCACAAATGCTTCGACTCAATGCTCAAGGATGGGTAGTGCCAGCGATTGCCGAAATTTTTGAGTGCCAAGAGCAGACAGTGCGCGAAACCATCCGCCGTTGGCAGCAGCAAGGGTTAGGTGGATTATGGGATGCTAGTGGACGAGGAGCTAAAGCCAAATGGCAAGAAGCAGACATGGCCTACCTAGAACAATGCCTAGAGCAAGAAGCCAGAACCTATAATAGTCAACAGCTAGCCCAGAAGCTAGAGCAAGAACGACAGGTAAACCTAAGTGCTGACCGGATTCGCCGCATTCTAAAAAAAAGGGCTTTAGTTGGAAGCGGACTCGACACTCGCAACGGGGCAGACAAGATCCTGAGTACAAAGCACTCAAGCAAGCTGACTTAGACACACTCCAACTAGCTGCCTGTGAAGGGTACATTGACCTGAAGTATCTTGACGAATCGGGATGTTGTCTGGAAAGTCCAGTCAGTTATAGTTACTCTCGCATTGGAGAGCAGAAACACCGAAGAGCAGGTCAAATCCTATGGAGACCGCATTAGTATTCTAGGGATATGGCAACCAGAGCAGTCGTTTGACTATGCTCTGGTACAAGGCAGTTTCCACAAGGAACGCTATGTTAAAGTGATGAACGCTCCTTGCCCAAAAGAGTGAGCAGACATTGCTACAAACCGGACGGCTCACAGTCGTGGTGCAAGATAATGGTTCGGCTCATACCAGTCATCTTGCCCGTGAGCACTGGCAGCAGTGGCAGTCGAAAGGGCTATATCTCTTTTTTCTCCCCCAATACAGTTCACATATGAATCTGATTGAAGCGCAGTGGCATCAACTCAAAACCCATGAAATAGCCGGAAGGATTTTTGATAACGAGTATGATTTAGCGAATGCCATGATTGAGGGCATGGAGAATCGAAGTCAACAAGGGGGATGGACACTGGAACGTTTTATGTTTAAATCTGCCTAGCTACTTACATCACCCTTGAGCAACTTTTGCAAACAGCTCCTAAAGAAGAAGCAGGGCCCTATAGCGATCACCTGCGACAACACTGGTTGAATCTACAACAGTATCCGAAGCAGTTAAAAGAGCTTGAAGAGGTGGTTAACAAAGGTTCAGTGCAATTAGAAGAGTCTAATTCGGAGCAAGTGTTTGAGTTAAATAGTATGGGGCTGTTGAAGCTGGATAATAATAAAGCCACAATGCGCTGTAAGTTATATTTTAAGTATTTCCAGGAGCGCTTGCAAATCAACAAATGACTAACGCACCTGATTCAGCTAGGTACAACTATCAAGTTGGGGGAAGCTTAGCCATTAACGCCTTTACATATGTAATGCGGCAGGCTGACCGTGACTTGTATGAGGGGCTAAAAGCAGGTGAGTTTTGCTATGTGCTAAGTTCTAGGCAGATGGGCAAGTCTAGCTTGATGGTACAAACTATGTGCCAGTTGCAAGCCGAAGGAGCTACTTGTGCTGTTATTGACATTTCTGCCATGAGTAGTCGGGATACCGAGTCTCAATGGTATGCAGGTATTGCCTACGAACTGGTGAAAGGTTTCAATCTTTCAGATAGGATTGACGTGCGAAGATGGTGGCAAGAGCGCGATTCTTTCTCTCCCACACAACGATTAAGCCTATTGCTCGAAGAGGTGTTGCTGCCAGAACGTCAAAGACTTGTAGTTTTTGTGGATGAGATTGATAGTATTCTCCGTTCAAACTTCTCCATTGATGGCTTTTTTGAATTTATTCAAGCTTGTTATAACAAGCGTGCCCATCAGTTAAAATACCAAGACCTTACTTTTGCACTATTCGGTGTAGCTACGCCATACGAGTTAGTCAAGGATAATAAAAGACGCAGCCCGTTTAATGTAGGTCGAGCAATTGAATTGCAAGGCTTTAAACAGATTGAAACAATCCCTTTACAGCTCGGGTTGATGGGAAGAGTCAGTAATCCAAAGGTAGCACTTCAAAAAGTATTAAATTGGACAGGCGGTCAACCCTTTCTCACCCAAAAAATTTGTAAATTTATTCATGATTTATCATGCTCTATTCCAGAAGGAAGTGAAGCGGAGTGGATTGAGAATATAGTGCGAGCGCAGGTGATTGAAAATTGGGAAGCTAGGGATGAACCCCCTCATCTAAGGGCAGTTCGCGATCGCTTATTTAATCATGGCGATCAGCTCAATCATGATGGTCAACTTACCATTCGGATGCTGGAAATATATCAAAAGATTTTGCGACAAGGCACAGTAACTGCTGATGAAAGTCTAGAACAAACAGAATTGCTATTGTCGGGTTTAGCTATCAAAAATGAGGGAAAATTAAGAGTTTTTAACCGTATCTATAAAGAGGTATTTAGTGAGGATTGGGTTGAAAGGATGCTAGCACAACAGCGTCCTTATGCTAGGGAATTAGCAGCTTGGGTAGCTTCTAATTATCAGAATCGCTCCTACCTGTTACGAGGAAGGAAATTACAATCTGCACTAATATGGACAGAAAAAAAAACCTTGACTACTGAAGATTATCGCTTCCTAAACGCTAGCCTTAGACTAGATAGAGAAGAAGGAAACGTAAAAAAACTGCTGCTAGCGGCGGTCTTTATTTCAGTCACTATCATGTCTGCTGTCGCAGGCACACAATTTTTATCATTGCGTCTGGATCGTTGCTCACCACCTCAAGTAAGGAGTAATAATGATACCTGCGTGGAGGATCCAGAACGCTTTAGTAGTGGAGAGCATCGCCTTTTTCGTAGTACACAAAACCCTGTTTTTAATAGCGGGATTGAAGCTTTTAAACGGGGAAAGTATTCTGAAGCAAGTGACTTATTTAGAAGAGCTAGTAACAGTAATAGCCCAGAACCAGAAATTTATCGTAATAATTGTGAAGCCCGTCTAAAAGGGTCTCCTTTTACACTTGCAGTAGTGGTGCCGATAGACAATGGACCTACTACTGCTGAAGAAATATTACGTGGTGTCGCAGATGCACAAGCGCAATTCAACAAAGCAGGAGGTTTAAACGGGCGGTTACTGGAGATTATAATTGCCAATGATGGGAACGAGCCTGACACAGCTGTCAGAATTGCTAAGCAACTGGCAATCAAGCCAGCAGTTTTAGGCATAGTTGGACACAACTCCAGTGACACCACCAAAGATGCACTAACCGAATACGAGAAAGCTGGGATAGCTACAGTCTCTTCTACTAGCACCAGCACATCTTTAAAAAGTCAGGTTTTCTTCCGAACCATTGTTTCTGACGAAGAAGCGGGTAAAAAATTGGCTGAGTATGCTGAAGCCAAAGGCTTAAACAAAGTGGTGATTTTTTCTGACTCTCAAAGTTCCTACAGCAGTAGCATACGAGAAGTCTTCGAGAAAAACTTCACCCAGTCAGGGCGGAGTGTTGTTGATGGTACTGACCTGAGAAATTTTGATATGCTGGATGCTAAAGATGCCAAGACTGAAATCGAGCGTAGAGTGAAGTTGGATCGGGTACAAGCAGCTGTTTTATTACCAAATAAAGAAACAACTTCTGTTGCCATCTCCCTTGCTAGGGCAAATGCTGAGCTACCGCTGAAGCAAAGGTTGCAGTTGTTAGGCGGCGATGCACTGTATGAATCTGAAACTGTCAATAAATATAATGGATCTGCTAGTCAGGGATTGGTTTTAGCTGTTGGCTGGTCTGGAGATCTCCCCTCTGCAAAAGCTTATTCCAATGCAGCATATAAGAGATGGACAGGAAAAGTTAGCTGGCGCACCGCTGCTAGTTATGATGCGACCCAGGCTTTGATTAAATCACTATCCAGCAACGCCTCACGGGAAACTGTACTTCAAAATTTGAGAAATGTGAAACTTTCTCCAGATCAAACATCAGGGACGGCACTTCAATTTATGTCAACAGGGGAGCGTTCTGGGGAAGCCTACCTCGTTCAGGTTGTTAAAGGTGCACCTTCTCCAAGAGGTTCCCAGTTTGGTTTTAAGATACTTCCAGAAACGTCCACTAAACAAACAAACTAGTGATAAAAGAAAAGTACCCTTGCGCTACTTGCCTGCGGTGTGAAAAGGGCTAATCTACCAAGTGTTCAAATGTTGGGTGCAGAATTAGGGTGGCCGCCGAGAGGTAGAGTCGAGGGGAATGTTGCCACTCCACCCCTCTCTTCCGGAACCGTGCTTGCGATTGTTCACCGCACACGGCTACTCAATGTGCAATCCTATTGTCATTAACGGACTTCTGGCTGCCATCAATAGCAGTCTTTTCATCATGGCAATGTCGATGTAATAGCTGAAGATTGACCCACTCGTCTTTTCCTCCCTTGGAGAGTGGAATTTTATGGTCAACTTCCATTACATTTCCTGAGAGAAAATATAATCCGCACCAAGTGCACTTTCCCTGTTGTTGTTTTAACAGTATTGCTTGTCTGTTAGGTAGTTCAGGATGTCTGCCTAATCTGGTACTCCAGTACACCAAATCGCCATCATAGGGACTTCTATCACCTTTTACCAACACATAATTATTGCTACTGCTCTAGGCAGTGTTTTAAAACCCACGCTAGTGTGGAGAGAGAAGCATTCAACGAGAACAGACAGACCTTGGTAGCACGTAATCCAATTTGCCGCGGGAACATAAGCAATCGACAGTGGCAACAACTTCAACGGTTGTTGCCGCAGCCAAGTCCAAAAGGTGGGCGACCAGCAAACGATCACCGCACGATTATTAATGGAATTCTCTGGATTCTACGCACGGGCGCGCCGTGGCGAGACTCACCAGACCGTTATGGAGCCTGGGAAACCGTAGCAGGCCGCTTTTATGCATGGCGCAAAAGCGGACGCTGGCAGCAGATTCTGGAACGTTTGCAGCAACAGGCAGATGCCGCAGGACAGTTTGACTGAAAGCTGCATTTTGTGGATGGCAGCATAATTCGGGCGCATCAACATGCGGCAGGGGCAATCGGTAGTGACGCCTCAAGCCAAGCGTTGGGTTACAGCAAAGGTGGGTTTAGCACCAAGATGCATCTGCGTTGTGAAGGCAAGGGTAAGCCTGTGACCTTCCTGCTGACTGTTGGGGAACGCAACGAGTCGGTGGTATTTGAGTCCTTGATGGAGCAAGGTGAAGTCAAACGAGTTGGACGGGGACGACCACGAGTGCGTCCGCAGCGAGTAGCCGGTGACAAAGCCTACACGGGACGACCGATTCGTGCCTACTTGCAGCGACGCGGGATTGGGGCAGTGATTCCCCGTCGCTCGAATGAATCTCGACGAGGGCACGATTTGACCGCCAAGCGTATCGAGAGCGTAATCGTATTGAACGGACGATTAATCGATTGAAGCAGTTTCGACGCATTGCCACCCGTTATGAGAAACGGGCAGAGAATTATCTCGCCATGCTCACCCTTGCTGCAATTCTCTTCTGGAGCTAGGTTTTAAAACACGCCCTAATGAGTGCTTGTACTATGCTCAACCTGAAAAGCAACGTGCATCGTTACTTTGTAACGCACAATCTGATTGTTCTCTACATCAGCAGTCCAGTTAGTTACCTCAATTGCGCTAATCCCCCGTAGCGATCGCGCCGACTCCGCTAAACCCTGTTGGACTGCATCATCAAAGCTTTTTTCGGAAGAAGCTACAATTTCAATGACCTTAGCAATTGACATAAATTGTCTCCTTTACGTTTGCTCTAGATTTTAGTTCCTTTTGGAAGGTTATGTTGCACAAAATAAATGAGGACAAGAGATCCCCAGCGATCAAAGCGGATTATGCAGCAACTCCAAAAATTTGAGATATGAATTCTACTTGACCTAAAATGTCTCTTGTTATTCCTTCAAATCATCTTCAATAGGGGTGGGGAGCGTAATAAAAATAGTGATATTACTGCCTTTTAGCATTTTTTCCTAAATTCGTTCTCTTATTGCAAATATGATAGTTGGAAACTGCCATGTTCTCGTAAGCTCTTATCAATAACCCTCTTCTGTCACTCTAGGAAAATTCAACGAATCTACGTAGTTTCAGCCTACGAGAAATCAAGGTTTTACCCCAGTTTGACAGAAGAGGGATAAGATGGCTCTCCAGATGCCAATTTTCAATGTCACTATTTTTATTACGCTCCCTCATCCTCACCGATTGCCCTTAACCCTGTTGTGTCACTCTCGGACAGTAAAAATTGAAGCTCCTGACTGTAACCTTGATTGGCTCAAAGCTAGAAGCTTTATTTTCTAACAGTAACCAAAATTTATAGCCAAAAAGTTGAAAGCGAAGCGTCGAAAACCTTTCAGAGATTAGCCTCTCCTAGAGTGACACAACAGGGTTAAGTAAGCCTGGGCAGCGGCTTGTTTGAGCGATCCCTGCGTATAGCGCCTGTAGACTTTATCCGTCTTAATCCCCATCAGCTCCTTTCCGTATAAAGGATCGACACCCGCTCGCGTGATAGTATTGCCAAAAGAATGCCGAAAATGGTGCGGTTTTAAGGGTGGCTGCTGAGATACGTGCAAAATGGGACACGTTGTAAAGAAATATTAAGAATGAAATCAAAAACCTGTCATTTACAAGGATTCTAGCCGCTTAAGCAAGCACTAAACTTTCGACCTCATCCAATGAAGGTGGCACAGTCTCCATATCAATCAGGTAATCACCAAACCGCTTAACATGAGCCGTAATATAAGGACTCACAACCGCCACATCCTCACGACTAATCAAATATCCTTGCTTCTGTAAATCACGCAATATATCAGTTAAATCTACAACATTTTGGAACAAAACAGCATTTGCTACCAAATCCTTATACTTAATCACCTTTTCCTGTTCAATTGGGTCATTCTTCATCACAACCCCAAAGCCACCAAAGAAAAACCACTTTGAGAATTTATGGTAAGCTTCCACAATATTCGTAACAGCAGTAATTTCTTTTCTCAGCTGCATATCCGATATATATTGCAGCAAGAAAACCGTTCTAACTACTTGACCTAATGACTGAAAAGCCTGATATAGCCTGTTTTTGCGACTATAATTACCCAATTTACGTAATAAAATTGCACTCGATACTTTACCAGTTTGGATTGATAGAACCACCCGTAAAATATCTTGCCAATGGGTATTGAACGACAATTAAATAGACCGAGTGACGACAACTAACTTGACTGCTACACCAAGTTGACGAGACGACAATTATCTTCAGCAACCGCTGCCAAAACAAAAGACACTAGGCAATGTCAATTAACGCCAATTAATGGACTGCCTAGTGTCGGGAAAACGAATTAATTTCAAACAGGTTCAAATATACATGAAAGCGAGAGAATCTGGCTGCACGCAGGAAACAGCAGCAGCAAAGGGAGGATTTTCGAAGCGTACAGGTAGACGCATTGATGCGGGAGCTCATCAACCGCAACGCGGACGACCCCATGACTGGCGTACCCGCAAAGACCCATTGGCTGAGGTATGGGACAGCGAACTAGTTCCGCTATTACAAAAACAACCGCAATTGCAAGCGATAACGTTGTTCGAGTACCTGCAGCAGAAGTATCCAGGCAAGTATGGGCAGTCTATCGTGCGGACGCTGCAACGACGAGTCCAGCAATGGAAAGCGACCAGGAGACCAGCGCAGTCAGTGATGTTTGAGTTAGAGCATCAACCAGGCGTAATGGGCTTGTCGGACTTCACCAAGCTCAAGCAGGTGCAAGTCACGATTGGCGGTCAACCCTTCGAGCATCTACTGTATCATTATCGACTTGCCTATAGTGGATGGCAGTACGTGCAAGTCATTCAAGGTGGCGAGAGTTTTGTTGCTCTGGCTGAAGGTTTGCAGAATGCCTTGGCAGCAAGCGGGGGTTGTCCACAAGAACATCGCAGCGATAGTCTTAGTGCCGCCTACCGTAACCTGGGTAAACGCACCGATGAAGATTTGACGCAAATGTATCAACGGCTATGCCAGCACTATAATTTGCGTCCCTCACGAAATAATCGCGGACTAGCCCATGAAAATGGTTCGATTGAGTCACCCCACGGCTATTTCAAACGACGGCTGCATCAAGCCCTATTGCTGCGCGGCTCGTGTGATTTTGATAGTGTTGCTGCCTATCAAGCGTTTATCTCTGGGATAGTTGAGAAGTTGAATACGCGCATTCAAGCCAAATTTCAGCTTGAGCAACCCTACCTGCATCCATTACCCAACTATCGTTATCCCGACTACGAAATCCTCAGCGTCAGAGTTACCACCCGTAGCACGATGACCGTGCGCTGCATCACTTACACTGTGCCGTCACAATTGATTGGCTTACGATTAACCCTTCACCTACATCATGACCGGATAGTCGGTTTTGTCGGCACGCAGCAGGTGGTAGAACTGCCACGCCTTCATGTACCTAGCCGCAGTCGGTTGCGGCGCTCCCGTTGCGTCAATTATCGTCACGTCATTGACAGCCTGCGACTGAAACCCCGTGCTTTTCTACACTGTACCTGGCAGCAAGAATTATTGCCTGACGACAACTACCGCCAATTATGGCAGGAGATGTTAACCCAGTTCGATTCCTACACGACGGCACGATTGATGACCGAGGCACTGTACATTGCTGCTAAACAAGATAAGGAACACGCAGTCGCACTGTATTTGGCTGACCACTTACGCTCTGGCACCCTTAGCTTGGTGGGACTGCAACAGCAGTTTCATCTGGGTGAGAGTGTGGCACATCCAACGCTTTCGGTACAGCAACACGACCTTTCCCCTTACGACTCTCTCTTGCATCATGTCCCCCAACAACAGCCAAATAACAGCCATCGAGACTCTGGGCTTCCTACTCAAAACACTCAAACTGCCCCACATGAACAACCATTGGCAAGAGTTGGAGCGTCAGGCTCTGGCTGGGGGCTGGTCACACGCTCAATTCTTGCTAGCACTGTGCGAATCCGAGGCAACACAACGTTATCAAGCGCGAGTGCAACGCGCCCTCAAAGATGCCCACCTGCCACCAGGAAAAGCTTTTTCCAACTTTGACTTCAGCCATTGCCCCAGCTTAAATCAGCCTAGCATCATGCAACTGGCTCAGGACAGAACTTGGTTGAAGCGGGGTGAGAATCTGCTGCTGTTCGGTCCTTCTGGAGTCGGGAAAACTCACTTAGCTGCTGCTGTCGGTCGCAGTTTGGTAGAACTGGGTGCACGAGTCAAGTTTCTGGGTGCCACCACAGCCGTGCAACTGCTACAAGCGGCGAAAGCCAACTTACAACTGCAATCAGCTTTACTCAAGCTCGATAAGTACGATCTGCTGATTCTTGATGACATTAGCTATGTCAAAAAGTCGGAAGTGGAAACATCAGTGTTGTTTGAGTTAATTGCTCACCGCTACGAACTCAAAAGCTTGATGATTACTGCCAATCACCCTTTCAGTGCTTGGGATGAAATTTTTACCGACTCTACTATGACCGTTGCTGCTGTAGATCGCTTGGTACATCATGCTGTCATTCTCGAAATCCTTGCACCCAGTTTTCGTCAACAAGCGGCTCTACAACGCTCTTCTTCTACTGACCAAAAGCAACCAAAATAATTGTCGCGCATTCGTCAAGATAGTTGACATTTCATAAATGGGTTTCTATCCGCTTCCAATCAACGGTTTCAGAGAACAAAGAATCAATATGTTGATAAACAGTATCTTTTGAAGGACGATAAAAATTTAAATCTTTCCAATTACGAATCCGAGGCATTAACTTAATTCCCAGCATATGTGCCAATGCAAACACAGGTGTTGATTGACCGTGGGTATCAGCATGAATTGTATCGGGTTGAATATCGGAAGAGTTTTTTAACAACCCCTCGATGATATGGACAGCTTCCCAAGTGCCACAAGAAATAAACTGGCTAAATAAAGCCACATAGGTATCAGAGACATGGTGATAAGCTATTCCTCCGTAACCCCCGTAGCGAATATGATACTCAGACAGTAAATTCTCAACGCAAGAGTTCATACTTAGTGCCATCCGCTGCCGCACTTTTACCATCGCCCCAAACCCTGGGCAGATTTAAAGCATTGTAGCGGTTAATAATATCGGCGTTTTTGCATGAATGAGAAAAAATCTACTGACCACCGACAAGGTGATGAATTTAGACCGCCACTTTATAACTGTCAGGTTTGCCCAACTGAATCATACGATTGAGCGCGGCACATTGCAGAAATAATTCTACTGCTTGGTTGTCAAAGCTATGTCGCCGTAACCTGCCGCCAAAAATAGTTTTCAGCCGAAACATGGTCGTTTCAGACAACGAACGACGATGGTAGTGACTTTCACACTTCCAGCGCTTGCGTCCGCCTTGGCGGATACGCCGCAAATTTTCATCTCTGGGATGCGGGGGTGCTTGACAATTGCCATGCTGCCAAATCTGGTAGTGTTGTAGATGTGTTGAGATAGGCTCCAAATTCCCCTTGCAGCCAATGTTTCAAATCAATGAGCAACACATCTACAACACTACCTATTCTGCAATTGCCTCACCTCTATGAGGATCTTTTTCGGGAAGTTGGGTTAAATTTTGCAGACTATGTTCAACTCAAACGATTGGAACCCTATACTCGCGTTCAATTTTGGGATGGGACACAACTAAATTTAACTTCAGATCTAGAGTCTTTTAAAACACAACTAGCAACTCTACGTTCAGATTTACCATTAGCATTTGAGCGTTGGTATACAGAGCATATCCGTAAATATAAATTGGGCTACAAGCCTTATCTAGGTAGTCCTGCAAGAACTTTATCAGGGTACTTGCGTTGGAATGAAATTATGCCTTTACTCTCGTTTCGTCCTTGGGAGAGTTTATACCAACATTTTTGGCGATTTTTCCAAGATGAGCGGTTGGTCTACGCTCTGAGCTATCCCTCGAAATACTTGGGAATGCATCCCACAGTAGCGGCGAGTGTATTCAGTCTAATTCCATTTTTAGAATTTGCCCAAGGAGTGTGGCATCCAGTTGGAGGATTTCGGGCATTGGCACAAGGGTTAGCTAAGGCGGCTCAAGACTTGGGAGTGCAAATTCAGCTTAACTGTCGAGTGCATCAAGTTTGGATTGAGCAGGGGCAAGTACGTGGGATTGAATTAGCGGATGGTAAGCGCCTAAATTTTGATGCAGTAGTGATTAATGCTGACTTTGGCTACGCTATCCGCCACTTGCTACCAACTTCAGCACGGGGTCGCTACACTGACCGCAAGCTCAAGCAAATGAAATTTTCATGCTCTACCTTTATGCTGTATTTAGGTGTAAATCGCCGCTATGAAGACTTAGCACATCATCAGATCTATTTGTCAGAACACATTCGACGGCGCGAGCGCCCTTGGTTAGATGATTCGGGATTAGATGAAACCGATCCCCCGTTCTATGTCTGCAATCCAAGCATCATCGATCCCAGTAATGCACCAGTTGGGCACAGTACATTGTTTGTGTTAGTACCAATTCCCAATACTTCTTATGCTGTTGACTGGCATACTAAACAAAAAAGCTACCAAGACTTTATAATTAAACGTCTACATTTGCTGGGATATGACAATATTGAGCAACACATTGTTGCCCAGGGGTGTTACACGGCACAAACTTGGCGCGATGACTATCAAGTTCACTTGGGTGCTGTGTTCAATCTCAGCCACAATTGGAGCCAACTTGGCCCATTTCGCCCACCAATTCGTTTTGAAAATATTAGCCGGTTGTATTGGATTGGTGGTGCAGTTCACCCAGGAAGTGGATTACTAACAATTTTGGAAGCAGCACGCAGTGCATCTGGATTTATTAGCCAAGATTTGGCATGAACAGGTAAGCTGTACGCTAAAACACCCCTCTTCTGTCACTCTAGGAAAATTCAACGAATCTACGTAGTTTCAGCCTACGAGAAATCAAGGTTTTACCCCAGTTTGACAGAAGAGGGTTAAGTTGCTGTTTTTCTAATTCGTTTAGGAAACTTTTTAAGTCTTGGAACGCTAGGAGAAAAGCCATCATAGTATTGTCAATTTGGTAGTATTAAAGATGTAATGATGGAGAAGTAGAGTTTCTGGCTGATGGATTGCCTCACATGCCTGCCTGTCCCATTTGTGCATCTTCTCAAACGGTCAAAAATGGGCGCATCCATAACGGCAAACAACGATTTCTTTGCCATGACTGCGGACGACAATTCATTGAATATCCGACCAAAAAAGTGATTGACTCTGCAACCCGGGAACTAATAGACCGATTGTTGTTGGAGCGCATTTCGCGCTTCTGGAATTGCTCGTGCCACCCAGGTTTCTGAACAATGGCTACAAACCTACGTGAACGAGAAATACGCTTCTGTGCCCCGGCAAGTGCAGGTAACACCCAAAAAAAGGGGAAGCTAACCATTCAATGCGATGAGCTATGGTCATTTGTGGATAACAAAGGCAATAAGCAATGGGTCTGGTTGGCACTCGATGCAGACACCCGTGAGATTGTTGGTGTTAATATCGGAGCAAGAGATGAGGCATCTGCACAGGGTTTGTGGGATTCTTTACCTGCAGTTTATCGTCAATGTGCAATTGCTTACACTGATTTCTGGGCAGCTTATGCAGCAGTTCTACCGTCAAACCGACACCGACCAGTCGGCAAAGAAACGGGGAAAACTAGCTACGTTGAGCGATTGAACAACACCTTTAGACAACGAGTCTCTCGTTTGGTACGAAAAACCTTATCGTTTTCTAAATCGTTGGAGAATCATATTGGTGCCATCTGGTATTTTGTCCACTACTACAAGGCATCATTACTTGTTTAGCACTACCCTCTGGCTAAAGTCGCTAATCGCTTTGCCAAAATAACTGCTGCGCTAGAGGGGGTGTTAGATCTAACAGGAATGCTCGAACGCCAACTAGAGTTGCTAGCAGCTTTACCAGTTGTCGATGTTTGGGGGATTGGTTCTTGCTGGGGACAAATGCTAACTGCTGAGGGGATTGACACGGCATTAAAACTGAGGGAGCAACCGAACTGTGGGTGCGCACTCGCATGGGAGTCGTGGGACTGCGGACGGTGTTTGAGTTGCGCGGTAGCAGTTGCTTGCCCTTGGAATTACTCCCACGAAGGCGCAAATCGATGATGGTATCTCGTACTTTCGGGAGAGCAACGCGCTCGCCGCACGAGTTAGAAGAAGCTGTCGCGACTTTTACGGCAAAAGCCGCCCGAAAACTGAGACGTGAAGGCTTAGTAGCGGGTGCTTTATGCGTGTTTGTTAGCTCTAGTCGATTCAAAGAGAATTTCTACTATAATTCGGCTCGCAGTCGCTTGATGACTGCCAGCAATCACACTCCGACGCTGCTCAAGTCTGCCCTAGCTCTGACGCAGCAGTTATGGCGAGATGAAGTTGAGTTTGCTAGAGCCGGAGTGATTTTGACCAAACTCGTCGATGAAAATATCATTCAGTTGAGCTTGTTTGACGATGACTACGATCCAACAGACGAGCGTTCTAAGCAGCTGATGCAGGCAATTGACGAGCTAAACCAGCTTTACGGTCGAGATCTCGTGCGTTTTGCAGCTGTGGGAACTAACCAACATTGGCAGACCAGAGCGCGGTATTGCTCCAATCGTTGGACTACACGTTGGTCAGAATTACCAATTGCCAAATGTTGAGCGAAAACAATACTTTATGACTTCTGGTAGGTGACAACAAGTAGTAATTTGAAGCGAGAAGTTGCGTGCTGTTGAATTGACGCAGAATCAGCCAAGTTTAATCAGACCTTGAACGTGAATTAATCTCTGATTGCTAATTTTTATTTGAGAACTAGTTAAGGTATAGCAAATTTGAGCGAAAAAAGTTCGTAAAGTCAAGAATTTGAGAGACGTTTTCCTAGTCTTGACGGCAAGTTATTTTAGCATTTGAATGATTCAAAAAGCGATTGTCGTACTAGTAAAATAGCTGACAAATTAGGACTTGCTCAATTTTTGTCTACCCCACAACTATGAAAAATTTAGCGAAAAATTAGCCCAGGGGTGAATATGAATCGCTTCGATCTAGCAGGCATCCTATCAGTTCCAGCCAAGCGCAGACAGTTGCTCATAGGTGCGGGAGCGCTAACGGGATTTGCGATCGCCAATCAATTTCCCAGGAGAGTTATTGCTCAATCAAAATTTTCTGCTTATCCATTCAGTTTAGGTGTAGCTTCAGGCGATCCATTGCCTAACAGCATTGTGATTTGGACGCGACTGGCTCCCGATCCGCTTAATGGTGGCGGAATGCCACAACAAAATGTCTCGGTTGAATGGCAAATTGCTGCTGACGAAAATCTGCGCCAGATTGTCAGACGCGGCACGGTATTGGCAACACCGGAATTAGGGCATTCTGTCCGGGTAGACGTGAAAGGGTTAAAACCGGGGCAGTGGTACTGGTATCAATTTCGAGTCGGGAGTGAAGTCAGCCCGATCGGACGCACCCGTACTGCCCCTAGATCGGGCGATCGCCTCGACCGTTTCCGCTTTGCCTTCGCTTCCTGTCAAAATTGGCAACAAGGTCACTATACGGCATACAAATATATGGCGACAGAAGACCTCGATCTGGTTGTTTTTCTAGGCGATTATATTTACGAGGGACCACCGAGTGCCACAGCTTTACGACCTCATGAAGGCACTAAAGAACCCGTGACATTGGAAGAATATCGCAATCGCCACGCCCAGTATAAGTCCGATCCCAATCTGCAAGCAGCACACGCTGCTTTCCCTTGGCTGGTGACTTGGGACGATCATGAAGTAGACAATAATTACGCTGACGATATTCCTCAAGATCCAGAACTACAATCCCGCGAAGATTTGCTATTAAGACGGGCTGCTGCTTACCAAGCCTATTACGAGCATATGCCGTTGCGAGCTACCTCAATGCCGCAGGGACCGGATATGTTGCTGTATCGTCGCTTTACTTTTGGAGATTTAGCAGAGTTCAACGTTCTCGATACCAGGCAGTACCGCACCAATCAACCCTGCAATGACGGTACAAAACCTCGTTGCGAAGCAGTCTTCGATCCAAATGCTACCCTGACTGGATTGGAACAAGAACAGTGGCTATTCCAAGGGCTAAAACAGTCTAAATCTCGTTGGAATATCCTGGCACAACAAGTGATGATGGGGCAGGTAGACCGCAGCCCCGGAGCCGAACAGACTTTTCCAATGGATCAATGGGCTGGTTATCTAGTGCAGCGCAACCGCATTCTCCGCTTTTTCCAAGAACAACAAATTTCCAATCCCATCGTCATTACTGGCGATATCCACTCCAACTGGGTATCGGATCTCAAGCTAGATTTTGATGTTCCAGACTCCCCTATTGTTGGTGCGGAGTTCGTTGGCACTTCCATCAGTTCTGGAGGTGATGGTGCTGACTCCAATCCCACAGTCGAGGCTTATCTACCAGAAAATCCGTGGATTAAGTTTTACAACTCGCAACGGGGTTACGTCCGTTGCGAACTTAGCCCCAGTCGCTGGCAATCCGACTATCGCGTCATGTCTGCCGTCACTAACCAAGACGGTAGTATTTCCACCAGAGCTTCATTTATCGTAGAAGACGGACGAGCAGGAGTACAGTCAGTTTAGCGTGGAAGCGTAATAAATTATTATGCTTTGTAGTACGTCGTTGAAAACCTAAAGCTTAATGAGAATGAGCGACGAAAAAGTCGGAAATTAAGCCGTGTAATTCTCAATAAATTAATCGTTTGTGAACGATGTGTTTCAATGTAGTACAAAGCATGATAATTTATTACGCTCCCTAACACTATTGCAGGTTCGGTTTTAACTGTCAGGACATTTATAAATGTAGCTGTTTATCAGTCCCTTTAAATCAGTTTCTTTCATTCGTTGCGAGTGGCTTGCCGCCCGTAGGCTGCTCCTAAGAAACTAGATTTTCTGAGGGCTGAGGAATAAGCTCAAAACCAAAAGCCTGGGCTTTTTTGTGGAGATTATTGAGCATTCGCTCACGTAATAACGCTGCTCATAATAATCCATACCAGGATCGGTGTAATTTCCTCCAGTTGTCCAAAGTTTGTAAAAAATTCGCGCAATCTTATGAGCAGTTGCAGTAATGGCTTTAGGAGAGCCAAGTCGAGAACGTAAGCGACGATAAAATGCGCCCAAAGCGGAATTACTTTTTCCGGCAGTTTGCGCTGCCATACGGAAAGCTGTCTTCGGCGCGATTGACTACAGGACGAGTCTGAGAACTTTGAATTTTGCCACCAGTAATGCGACTGCCAGCGACATTGCGCCAAGCCAAGAGGTAAAGTGTTTAACCGTAGGGAATCGGCTGGGATCTAAACCAACTTCAGAAAGGATGATTTGTACTGTCAGGACACCAAGACCATCCACTTGGGTAAAATCAACCCCACTCATGCGATAAAGATGAGTACGCAAATCAAAGCTAGGTTCATTGCCTTGAGGTTTATGGCGAATATGCTTTGGTGGAGTAAGGGGAGACTGGGAAATATCAATTTTATCGTTAAATTGACTTAAGCAATCCTCAATTCTTAGGTCACATGAGCGCGATTTGCGATTGGTAGACATCATACAGGTGTAATTCTTGTTGCAAGACAAACAAATGTTCTTTCCGGTAGTCACCGTGAAGCGCAGCTGCAATTTCTGCTTCACTACGTTTGACACGATGATGTTTTTTAGCTGCAAGTACTTGTGGGTCATGTTCACCAGCGACGATAGCTCGAATGATTGCCATACCTGTAGTGCCTGTAATATCGCGCTCCTGCTTGATGCAGTTGTATGTTCATTTGAGTCAAAGCTTTCTGCATCCGTTGAATATGAACACTGGCACTTCTGATCAAACTATCACGTTGACGAATATAGCTACGTAAAACACAGATTTCGTCTTCTGGGCGAAAAGAACCTGACAACAATCCATAGCTGTAGTAACCTGCAAACATAACTCCTCAAACCTGCAAACAAGACATTTTCAAACCAGGATTAGTTGCAACTGAGACAGCGATAAAACCAGGATTAACTACAACTGAACCAGGATTAAATGCAACCAGCCTGCAATTATCCACTTCAACCAGGATTAACTGCAACTAACGGTAAAAGAAACGGACGTTTTCTTAACTACAACACTAGTAAGAGTTTCTGAACCCTAAGCCGCCTATTCCCTAGTTAAAAAAGTCGGTAAAGAATTCAAAGTTAACTTATCAAATTCTGAGATGGGTTTTTTGACAAGTCCTACCAGGACTCACAGCCTAATGCCAACATAGTGTTGAGTCTATTTGCAAATAATCCTGGCTCAAACGGATGATTGCAGGTTGATTGCATTTAATTCTGGTTCAGTTGTAGTTAATCCTGGTTCAAATGAAATTATAGTTGCAACTAATCCTGGTTTGAAAATGTCTTGTTTGCAGGTTTGAGGAGTTATGTTTGCTGGCTCCTACACATAGCTGTGCAACTGTTGCAGCCATTGACAGTCTAAAACAGCTGTCTTGCGTCCAAGCAAAGTTTTCACATGGTGAGCATTTACAAGCATAACTTCAAAGCCACGAGTTTCTAAAATTTGAAATAATAGAATCCAATAAACACCTGTTGATTCCATTGCCACTGTCTCAACTCCACATTCAGCTAACCAGTCAGCAATGGCGTACAGGTCAGCCGTGTAGCAACCAAAACGCCGGACGCATTCGTTAGCTCGTCCTGAAGGTACGCACACCCATTGATTTTGGGAACCAATATCAATACCAGCCGCATTTGCATCAATCGGATTCAATTTTGATGCTTTGGCTACAGATTGGCGATTTGGAACTGAAGACTTCTGTTTTTTCTTCATTTTAGTTCCTCTAGTCTCAAGCAATATCAAAGTTGAGAGTGTGCCTTAACCCAGGTTGACGGAATTGTACAGTCTTCTAAACGGGATAACGTCTAAACGCTTCACCAATGTCATCACCGTCATAACCCAGAACCATGCTTTTGTGCGGGCGAAAATGCACCATTGAGGGAACGGTCTTAACTGTCAGGACACAATTAAGAGTGTAATTTTTTTTCGGTGCATCTTATTTTTTTGTTTCTTCCATCCATAACGGAAGCGATAGCATCCGTAAACAGCTTCTGTAGGGCACGACCGTCTAACGTTGTACAAAGCAAAAAGCTTGGACCTAATTATTAGTAGGCGGAACCCGTGTCGCAGAGGTTACTTATAGTCTTCGGAGATAGTCGCTCCCCCACTGCGGAGTTCATCCAGGAACCATTTGCTATCTGAGATTAGTTCGGGTAGGTAAAGCCCAGGGCGGGCAGGATCGCGGTCGCCCAGTCCCAATACCGACGAGAGCAAAAGCACGACACTCAGCCCCGTGAGTGAGGCTGTGCCATGCTTGAATTCCAGCATTGATCGCGATCGCTTCGTTCGACCATCAGCCTTACCCTCGATCTCGACGACGATCTCGGTTCCCGCCGCACCGCCCCGGCAGCGGCTGGACGATTCACCATTCACCAGGTCGAAGCGGATATCCGGTGCTCCAGTGGCGGCGTAGAGACTCACGGTATCGAACGTGGAAAATGCGGTGGCATTGAGCGATCGACCATCGACTGATTCGATCTTGCCCTTTACGGCATCGCCGGACAGCCAGACGCGCCGCCCACCCTCGAATACCAGTGCGGCGGGAGCAGCCCCGTGTACCCGCTCCATATCTTCGATCGCCGCTGGGCCGACTGGATCTTGCTCATCGACGATTGCGCCGAGCCTGATAGATCGGACGCTCTCGAAGCCTTTGGCACTATTGAGTGCCAGCAAAGTGGCCGCACCTGCCATCCAGTGACTGGCGAGCACAACGGGTGCGGCGGTCGCACGATGCGCGAACAGTGCCAATTCGGGTCCGATTTCGGTGACGGCAGCGTTAATGTTCAGGTAAGGAATACCCAAGTCCTGCGCGTAGCTCAGACCTTTGAGTCCAGCTTCGGGAGCTAACATGACTACAGCAGCGACGGTAACGTCGTCACTGAGTCCCAAGCGGGGCTTATCGAGATCTATGGCAACTGCTTCGGCAGCACCCACCTCTTGGGCGACTTCACCTGCCGCTTGCAGATTTCGTCCGCCGACGAGCACTCGAACGCTGGGGTGCCTCTGGCGGAACCACCTGATGGCAGTGCGCCCCACGAAGCCCGCTCCTCCAGCGAAAAGTACCTGTGATGTCATCATAGAATTAGAAGCGCGTTCTTGGTCAGAAACAATGGTTGATTCTTTAGTTTTCATATGGCAATGAATGAGTGAATGGAATACACAATTGAGCGCACCTTTGCTTACTATTGGCGTTTTACCTGTTTACTGCGATCGCTTGCCAATCATGTTGTACGTCTGGTGCAAGCTGCATTCGATTCTCGACCGATCTAACTTGAGTGTAATGAGTGCCAACGCTCAACTTCTTTCAGATTCTTACAATGATTTGTCAATAATTTGTCAGATTCTTATGGTGTTAGCGAACCTGCTTTGGTGTCATTCCAGTAATTCGTTTAAACTGTTGGGTCAAATGACTTTGGCTGGAGAAGCCGACTTGCAGGGCGATATCTGCGATCGCCAAGTCCGTCTTCGACAGCATCACTTTTGCCTGTTCCACTCGCTGTTGAATCACATACTGATGCGGCGAGATTCCGATTGCTTGTTTAAACAAATTGGCAAAGTAAGTGGGGGTGATATTCACGACATTTGCCAGTTCAGCCAGTGACAAATCTCGACTGAGATGAGTGTGAATGTAGTCGATCGCTTGCTGCAACTGGATATGAGTTAAGCTTCTATTCTCAGGTGCAATGATGGTTGCATCCTCAGAATAATGCCGCAAGAGATGGATGATTAATGCTTGAGACAAGGATTCAACATATAATCGCCCCATCATGCCACCTGATTTCACCTCAGTTAAAAGTAGCATGGCAATCTGCTGAAGATTCAAGTCTTGCTGACCGAAATGGTTGACCAAACTGACCCGTGCTGGATTGATTTCAGACGCTTCAGCAACTTGTTCGACCAGCTTTGGCTGTAAATGAATGTTGAGTTCCGTTTGAACAGCCTCACTTCCTGGACAACACCAGTAGCTCAACTGCTCAGATGGAACCAAGAGGCTATCTCCTTCTTGGAAGATTGATTCGTACCAGCGATAGTCAGATTTCTGGCTCAGATAAGTGGGATGCCCCATCGGTAAGATTAGCCAATGATCGGACAGAGCAGGCAGTTTTATTTCTTCTATTTTGCCAGGAGTTGGAGTATAGTCATGCTGCTCAACCAGGATGCCATTCCAGCCCATCTGCAGACTGGATAAGGTCAGCGTTCTTTGAAGTCGTTGGTTCAGCTCACTGGGTTTAAGAAGGGTGTTTGTCATAGTTGCCTGCACATACTCATTCACAGCTTGAAACATAAACGCTTTTTGACCTTCTTAGCTTTTAACACGAGTTCATCTCAAGTCAACCCTCTTTAGGTCAATATCTTCTCTTTCACGAAAAGAATATTACGCCGACTCGATGACGATTTTGCTGAAGGGTATGGCTTTGTTGCACAAATAGGGAGAAATGAGTAAATTTTGAGTATGCCGTCTAACTTCAACGAATGATGAAGACGAAAGCTAAGGAAAGCTATCAGATTCGCAATTGGAATGCATATGATGCAGCTCTCAAACAACGAGGCAGCATTACCTTCTGGGTGGATGAAGCGGTGATTAAGCAGTGGCACAATGAGCAAAAAACTGGACGTAGAGGGGCTTCTAATTATTACAGTGAGACAGCAATTGCGACGATGGGAACAGTTCAATCGTTGTTTCGCTTAGCAGGACGGCAAACGGAAGGATTCCTGGAGTCATTGTTTGTGCTGATGGGAATCGAGCTAGAAGTGCCTGACCACTCTATCCTTGTCACGACGGTTGGGCAAGCTGAGCGTAGACCTCCCCGTGATTCCCAAGCGCAAAGGTGTGCATGTGGTTGTCGATTCAACGGGTGTAAAAGTCTATGGTGAAGGAGAGTGGAAAACTAGACAGCATGGCGTTAGCAAGCGACGGACATGGCGCAAGTTGCATTTAGGAGTTGATGAAGCAACGGGGGAGATTTTAGCGGCAGTGGTCAGCACCAATGACGTCGCCGATTGTGAAGTGATGCCAGAATTACTCGATGCGATTGCCCAGGAGATTGAGCAGGTGTCTGCCGATGGAGCCTATGATACCCAAGGCTGCTACGATGTCATTGAGCAACGAGAAGCGACCGCTGCTATTCCACCTCGTCGTAATGCTAAGATTTGGGGTAGTGTTGTAGATGTGTTGCTCATTGATTTGAAACATTGGCTGCAAGGGGAATTTGGAGCCTATCTCAACACATCTACAACACTACCGTAGATTCATTACCCGACGACTATCAACAGCGAATCTTGTGCCACTACAAAAACGCAACAAGTACAATTCAAATTGCTCGGATGACAAATATCCCACGCTGGTATCTAGAACGAGTCGTGTTTCCTGGTCGGTACTTGTTGTTTGAGGCTGTCCCACAAGCGCAACTAGAAATTCACTCTGTTAAAAGAGCCAGTGCGATTCCTGCTGACATCATTGACTGTAAACAACTGCAAGTCAGCGCGGGGGAGAACAAGCTCTAGCTAAGCTAAAAAAAACTCCCTGCGACTAGCGCTGGGAGTGTCCCTTCATCGGGATCGGTCTATGCCGTTGATTGATGTTGACTTTCCCCAGTCTACATCGATTGTTTCGGTTGGGAGAAGCGCTCGCGCAAAAGACGGAGTCAGGCAATCTTGCTAGAATCGCCCGTGTCCGATGTCCTTGAGCGCCGCCAGAGCAGCCCGATCCTTATCCATTTCCCAATCTCCATGAATGCTAAACATGCTGAAGAACAGAACGTTGTGAAGTTTCTTTCGCCGAGCGTAGGCAGCCATGTCCCGCAGCCACAGCGCTCGCGCCTCTCGCCCGTGCTTCCCTTTCCACTCTCCGTCTGAGCCTCCTGGGTTGAACCAGTTCGGGTCCGACCCACACTCGCTAATCGCCACCGGCTTGTTGACACCGAACTCCGCCATCCATTTGCGCAGTGTCGCGATCGCATCTTCCCTGAGCTGACCCCCGTACATGTGAGTGCCGATGAGATCGGCATATTTTCCAATACCTGCCTTGAGGAGAGCGCGGTTGTATTGGGTGTTCGGTCTGGTCGCGGGTGCAGACTCGACGAGTATTCCTGGGTCTACCCGCTTGATTGCCTCATAGCACGCTTTTTGCATGCGGACGACGGTTGCGGGTGTCTCGGGACCTCGCTGGGCATCTCGACCGCGAATATCTGGTTCGTTATCCACTATGTAGTAGCGCACCGTATCTTTCCAATGGTGAGCCACTTGACCGCATTTCCAGGCATAGTTCTTCGTCCACTGAACGGGATCGTATCCGGCAACATCGAGTTCCCACCTGAAAGCGATGACCATGTGAAGGGCTAACCCTTTAGCCAAGTGTTCTTGAATCACTACGTCGCGCCGAGAGAAATCGCACGGCTCGCCCTCCCGCTCGCACTTCATCTTGTCTGCGCCAGTGCGGACGGCGGTGAGACCAAGGGCAGAGATGCGCCCTGACACCATCTGGCTAAACTCTTGGGAGTCGTCGTACCCAGTGCCGTCGTTCACGCCGAAGATGACGTTCCTGTCTCCTCGTTGCAGCATACGAGTCTTCAAGGCTACACTCGTGCAGGAAAATGGCAACATCATACTGAGGATGAGTACACAGCACAGAAGTATGAGTTTTGAATTGTTCATTGGATCGAGGCGACTACGAGTTGACCGATTGTTATGCGGTAAAGATCGGATACGTGCATAATTTTTCATACTGTAAGCTTTTGTCAGGCGGTTGTGTATTTGTTTGTGCCAAACATCACCGGCTGGAATTCCTTTGGGTAAAGCTAAATCAGCTTTTGACAGACCGATTGGAGTTTTCGCCAATTTAAAAGGTGCTATTAACCTGGCAACGCGCATATAGGGCAGGTCTTCATCAGATTACGCGACAAGACATTACTACAACTAGAGGGGACAAAAAGACCTGCCCTATCTTTACAAGCTGCCTTAATAGCCAGGTGTTTTCAGGCAAAGCTTGTCAAGCGTCAAGCGCGTAAGTATTTGCACGATCGCTACGAGAACGCCACGACAGTGAGCTGGGGCGGATGATGCTAAATCCATTCCCAGATAACGCGCGCCCAGTTCCATTTAAGGCGAGTTCCAGGATTGCTTCAGGATCGGTTCATGTGAGTCCGACAACAGCCTTATTTCCGAAACGTCACAATTAGATGCGTTCGCCCTAGCCAAGATCGTTTGAGCCAGGTTTTGCAAGTTAGTTTTTCGAGCCGCCATTGCTGGCGTACTATCCAGTCCGACTGTAGCTAAAATTGTTTCCCAGCGGTAAACCCAATCATGCCGTAGCAGCGAGTTGACCACATTATCAATACGGATTTTTTGTAAGCGATACGGGTCAGCGTCAAGTTCGTCCAGAATTTCAGCAATGTGAGGTACATCGTAGGGAATTTTGATCGCTGCACCCTCCCAGTCAAAATGTTGATGAAATGATTCGGATTGGGGCGGCACTCCCAGCATGATGGCTCCTGCTGCTGCTCCCTCAAAAAAGCGCGCCCCCACTTCTTGTTGTCCGCCTGTGGCATTTATCTCGTCAAATTTCGCGCTGTTAGCAATGAAATAACGGCTCTTTTTCAAAATATTTCTATATAAGCTGCGATGATATTTATAGTCGATCGCGTATAAGTCTCTGAGAGTTTCATATATGTAAAAAAAACTGTGGTTTTCTGCTAACTCTAGTAAAGCTTGGTGCGTTACCTGCGAGCGACGACCAACACTATAAAGATCGACACTGCGTTCTCGCTCCAAGGGATAAGGACAGAACTTAATTGCATCAACGCCAAAAGGAATATATTCACAAGGACGCTGAACGATTTCAGCCACTCCTGAAATACTATTGCTAAAGTTCATGAAAATTCGATCGAAGTCTTTCAAAAGACTTAGTTGTGCTTTCCAGCTCTGAAGATCTTTCGCCCAAATTTCATCGAGCCAAACTACAGCTTTGTGGCAACGCTCGCGCCAACCCTTAATTGAATTAATACAGAGGATATCTTGCGGGGACTGGCACAGAAAAAAGAATAAGTCATAGTCTTGCTGGAGCTGAACTCGATCAAACAATGGATTCATGAGCTTGCTATGACCAATCGCTTTGGCTGCATGATTTGCTAGCTTATTCGTCACTTTGAATAAGTTGGGTTGAAAATTTGGTGTCAGCAGCTCGGCTGAGTCTAATTCGCAAATCGCATCTTCCAGCTCGTACAAATAACAGCGAGCCACATGAAACTTAATATTTCTGAGGGACAACAATAAAACCCGAGCGTCTTTTTGAGAATTAAGCTTCAATGCTTCTGTCATAGGGCTTCTACCTGCTGAAAATTTTCTGCTTGACTTTTGCCGCAGCTACAATAGCTACTCTCGAATTTCCGCAAACAAGTTAGAGCAAATTTTTCACTGCTTGCCCGTCCTTGTTTCTTACGCTGCGCTGCTTGACAAATTTCAGTACGATCTTTGGTGCTATCACCTCTATACTCCGGTCAAATGAAAAACCTGTCAATTAAGTCCCAATTTCATCGTTTGTCAATTAGGTAAAGTACGGGAAAGTGCAAGTATTTATTTCTTCTACAGATAAAAACACTTTTGATTCAGCAAGTTTTGACAACACCACCCCTAAAGGCATTGTTAGCTTCTAGATGCCTGTTACATGCTCGCCTGAGAGATTGTGTTAAACTACTGTCATTTATCGATAGCTTTCAGCTTCTAACTTCCCTTTGCAATCGTGGTGACAATAGCAGACGCAAAAAACTACCAGCAAGAACGCCGATACGGGAATCAGGGCAGCATTTGCTTGTTTGCACCGATGGTAGATTTCAACGTCATGTCGGAGGTAGGGGAAACTCCGCCATAGAGCGTGCGTGTAGCTTGATAAAAAACTTCATCCAAAATTCAGGTCGTAGTCTTAGTACGCCAGTCTGCAAACTTTGCCGATGGGGAAAAGCTAAAGTGTTGACTAATTCTATAGCTCTATTTAGGGATTCTACAAGACTCCCAAAGCTCCCTCCTAATTATTCGTAATCCACATTACTACCAAGGCGATTGCCTGGTACTGGAATACTAAGTTACTGTGGCGCTGGCATCAGAAAAACGTGGAAGTTCGAGCGCAAAAGTTTTCCTGTCTCGATTCGCCCAAACACTAGATGAGATTCTGAAGCATTGAATCATGAACGTACAATTATCTAACTTCAAATGGAGACGATTGAGAGAAATATTAGTCACGATTATACTTAAATGGTTGCCAACATCAGCATCAGCCGTAATTTTACGCAATCACATTTATCGCACAATTTTTAAACGTATAGGTAAAGCAGTTTATCTTCAAGACGGTGTTGAATTTAGCGGGACTCGTAATCTTGAAGTTGGCGATCGCGTTTGCATTTACCGAGGGGTACGGGTCAATGCATCAGAAAATAACTGTAGGATTTCGATTGGCGAGCGCGTAGTTCTAGAACGTGGAGTTGAGATTGGCGGCGGCGAAAACTGCCAGATTGAGATTGGCAAACAGACGTTTATTGGACCATATACCTGTATTGATGTGTCTGGTGATGTCAAAAGTGGCAAACATTGTTCGATTGGAGATGATTGTTGGCTGGGATATGGAGTCAAAGTTCTTGATGGTGTCACTATCGGTCGGGGTAGCATTATTAGTGCTGGAGCAGTCGTAACTCAAGATATTCCACCAGACTCAGTTGCAGTAGGCGTACCAGCGCGGGCAATCTCTAACCGCAAGCCACTCACGCTAGTCGAGCGAACCAGCGTTCTTGAATCCGCCCACGTATTTGAAGACAACAACCGCCTGTTTTCGCTCAGTTCTTCCTTGAGCCAAATGGAAATGACTGCGCGGCTGAGCCAGCAAAGCGCTCAGCCGCGCGCTCGAAGTTTATCTTCTCCATTCGTCGTCAACAATCTGCTATACGACTTACTTGAATGTATTCGCCAAGTCACGTACGTTGATACAGTTACAGTGCTACTACGTGCAGCCAACGAGCAGCAACTAACCGTAAGTGCTACTTTGGGGTTGGAAGAAGAAATAGAAACAAGAGTCAAAATACCTATAGGACAGGGCTTTGCCGGTCAGATCGCTGCCAGTCGGGAACTAGCAATCGTCTACGATCTAGCGCAGGTAAATGTTTTTAGTACAATTTTACGAAAAAAAGGACTGCACTCCATGTTAGGCGTACCTTTACTGGCTAAAGAGCGCGTGATTGGGGTATTTCACGTTGGTACGTTTCGCCCGCGACACTTCACCTCACATGAGGCACAAAGAATGCAATCCGTCGCTGGGCGCATTGGCTTAGCAATGGAACCATTATTAGACTAGTCCAAAATATTAGTTTAGGAAAAGAAAAATGAGAAAACGTTTAAGTCAGCGTTTATCCAGTCTACATTGATTTCTTTGGTTGGGAGAAGCGCTCGCACTGAGAGGGAGTAATTGAAAAAATGGTTGACATTTTCGGATGCCCAAAGCTTTAGCTGGCTTGTTGAGCGATACAACCGAGCCATCATTGTTCGAGAGCACGACCAAAGGAGTCTTCCACAGTCGCGGCTCGAAGACTGACTCGCAACTGCAATAGAAGGAATTGCAATCTACCAGAGCGATCGCCATCGTTAGCGCGGTTGGCGAAATTTATGAATTGCACTCGTGACTACACCCCAAATTTGAAAGTCTATACATTCGTCGATTTCCAGGGAGGGATAGTTCTCGTTTGCTGCTATCAATAGCAGTTTTTTCCCTTGGCGGTGCAGGTGTTTGACCGTCAGCTCTCCGTTGACGACGGCAATGACAATATCATTATCTTTTGGTTCTATCGAGCGATCCACTACCAGCAAATCGCCAGAGTAAATTCCTACTCCTTGCATCGAATCACCACTAATGGGACTTTGTAAGAAAGATGGAGCAAATTGAGCTAGAATGCGGGTAGGAGTTGCGTTTTACGTCAGTCTCGACAGGAGCAACGTAAGGTGAAAGATCAAGTACCAGCAGCGATGCCGCAGTGCTTTGAGAACTGGTGTCGTCGGTTTGATGATGTATTTTCGCGTCAGAAGCAGCGGCAGGAATTTCGTGTTTATCTAGGGGGACTGCTGGGTGAGAGTCAGCGCAAAAACCTGAGCCAACTGGTCACAAATACAGTAGATGGCTCCTACAACAGCCTCAGACATTTTCTCAACAATGCCCCTTGGGATGAAGTCAAGCTAAATAATCGGCGGTTGGAGGTGATGCACCAGTGTCGCCAGACGACCCCGAGTCAAGGTTTCACATTGATTGTAGATGATTCGGGACATCGCAAAAGTGGTGCGGCTACTGATGGGGTAGGACGGCAGTACATTGGGGAGATTGGCAAGACTGACAATGGTATTGTGCTGCTGACTACCTACTTGTATGATGGAGTGCGACGTCTGCCGTTAGATGTTGCACTCTATCAACACGCAAGTTTATTCGAGCAAGGCAAGGCAGACCCCAACTTCCAGAAAAAACCTGACCTGGCTCTAGACTTGGTTGACCAATGCTTGAAGCGCGGTTATCGACCGGGTGTGACTGTAATTGATGCAGGCTACGGTAATAACACGCCTTTTCTCAAGCAGTTGGAGTCGAGAAACCTAACTTACGTGGCAGCAATCGCCAAAAACCGCCAAGTTACTGCTCAAACATCAGGTGATGAGTCTGCTCGTAAGCAGGGATTAGAAGCTATTGCTCAAACCTTGGCAGTGGAGCAGTTCACACCTGTGCAACTCAATCTGGAGCAGCCCCGGACAGTTTGGGTGGCGCTGTTACCAGTTCACGTTCCGAAGCTCGAAGGCACTCGCTGGCTGGCGATTCAACTCAATGCCTCTAGTTTCGAGCAAGCGACGGAGGTGGATTACTTTCTCACCAATGCCTCTGACAACCAAGTCAGTGCGGCTTGGGTAGCTCAAACATATTCTGCTCGCAACTGGGTGGAGGTCTTCTATCGAGAAGCCAAGGGCTGGTTGGGTTTGAGTGAGTATCAAGTTCGGGATGCTCTGAGTATGAAGCGTCATTGGGTTTTAGTGTTCATCGCTTACACCTTCATCCTTTGGCATCAGTTGACCGGCGGATTCCGCAGACGTTGGGCAACCAAACCCTTACAAACCTTTGCCGAAGCATTGGAGGCATTCCGCACCGCAGTCGAGTTTCGTTTGGTCCGCTGGCTTAATGAGCATGTTGATGTATTTGCCTCTCACAGAGCTAAGTTCGGCTATATTTGGGCTTAGAAAGTTTTAAAGTCCCACTAACTCGCACGAAGAATGTTGCCGCTGGGCGATGAATTAAGTATTCGTTCAGGTCTAACTTTGATTCAATATAGTCGTCGGTAGGTGAGGGAAAACCTGCAACTAAGTAGCTAGGCAGATTTAAACATAAAACGTTCCAGTGTCCATCCCCCTTGTTGACTTCGATTCTCCATGCCCTCAATCATGGCATTCGCTAAATCATACTCGTTATCAAAAATCCTTCCGGCTATTTCATGGGTTTTGAGTTGATGCCACTGCGCTTCAATCAGATTCATATGTGAACTGTATTGGGGGAGAAAAAAGAGATATAGCCCTTTCGACTGCCACTGCTGCCAGTGCTCACGGGCAAGATGACTGGTATGAGCCGAACCATTATCTTGCACCACGACTGTGAGCCGTCCGGTTTGTAGCAATGTCTGCTCACTCTTTTGGGCAAGGAGCGTTCATCACTTTAACATAGCGTTCCTTGTGGAAACTGCCTTGTACCAGAGCATAGTCAAACGACTGCTCTGGTTGCCATATCCCTAGAATACTAATGCGGTCTCCATAGGATTTGACCTGCTCTTCGGTGTTTCTGCTCTCCAATGCGAGAGTAACTATAACTGACTGGACTTTCCAGACAACATCCCGATTCGTCAAGATACTTCAGGTCAATGTACCCTTCACAGGCAGCTAGTTGGAGTGTGTCTAAGTCGGCTTGCTTGAGTGCTTTGTACTCAGGATCTTGTCTGCCCCGTTGCGAGTGTCGAGTCCGCTTCCAACTAAAGCCCTTTTTTTTAGAATGCGGCGAATCCGGTCAGCACTTAGGTTTACCTGTCGTTCTTGCTCTAGCTTCTGGGCTAGCTGTTGACTATTATAGGTTCTGGCTTCTTGCTCTAGGCATTGTTCTAGGTAGGCCATGTCTGCTTCTTGCCATTTGGCTTTAGCTCCTCGTCCACTAGCATCCCATAATCCACCTAACCCTTGCTGCTGCCAACGGCGGATGGTTTCGCGCACTGTCTGCTCTTGGCACTCAAAAATTTCGGCAATCGCTGGCACTACCCATCCTTGAGCATTGAGTCGAAGCATTTGTGCTCGATCTCGGGTACGTTGAGCAACGGTTTTGGCAACCCGAAGTTCACTCAACGTCCGGTCTTCTGACTCTGTCAAAACGATACGTAAAGGAGCAGGCATGAGTGGTCAAAATCAGCAAGTTTTTGGCTTTTCTCTATCTTACGTTTAATTATGCCCTACTACTTACAGGGACTAAATGTAGGTTTAACTCGATAGCAGAAAGCGGAAAATTCGGGGAATAAATCGTAGTAATTAGCAATTTTTTCCTCAACTTATCTATTTTCAAATCTGCCGATTGCTAGCAGCATACCGTACATTTGTACTGTGAAAGTGAACAATAATTTACTTGCTTTAGAAGAAAATTATGAGTAGCGCTCGCGTCTGCGTTCTAAGGTTCAACTCTACAAATGAGTCAAATTATTTACACGTTGCTCAGAGAAATTTGCGGGTACGTTTGTACTGAGTAGAATAGCAGAGGGTAATAGAATCAGTTGTCCGAGCGCACCACAACTGTAGCGCGATCGATGTCTACTCTCCCCGATCCAGCTCAAACTCAAGCTACCCCACAACACGAATTTCTCACAGGCGTTGTGGAGCGGCTGACATTCCATTCAGAAGAATCTGGATACACGGTGGCGCGGCTCAAAACAGCACGATCTCGCGACTTAGTGACGATTGTGGGTAGTTTTGCCAATATCCAGGCAGGGCAGACACTACAGCTAACTGGTCTGTGGCGAGAGCATCCGCAGTATGGCGCACAGTTTCAAGTCACGCATTATAGAGAAACTCTTCCTGCAACCATAACAGGGATAGAGAAATACTTAGGTAGTGGGTTGATTAAGGGAGTTGGACCAATTATGGCACGGCGCATAGTCGCCCATTTTGGATTGCAGACACTCGACATTATTGAAACTCAGATCGAACGGTTGGTAGAAGTACCTGGGATCGCCAAAAAGCGCGTCAAAATGATTCAAAGCGCCTGGTCAACCCAAAAGGCTATCAAGGAAGTGATGCTTTTCCTCCAAAGTCACGGTGTTTCAACCACTTTTGCTGTCAAGATTTATAAACAGTACAATGACGCGGCGATCGCCACTGTCACTAACAACCCCTACCAACTGGCAACAGATATATATGGTATTGGGTTTATCACTGCTGATGCGATCGCTCGTAACTTAGGCATTGCTCCTGACTCCGAGTATAGGTATCGAGCGGGGATCGTTCACGTACTGGGAGAAGCAGCAGAAGACGGACATTGTTTTCTACCACAGGCTGAGCTAGTGGAGCAGGTAGTGAAGCGGTTGAGCGTTAAAGACCACCAACCGAACTCTGGAGCGATCGCTCAACTGTTAATACAAATGGGGATGGAAGAACAGTTGATAATGCAAGGGCATCGAGAGCATGAGTTTGTCTACTATCAGCCATCTTTTTACTACAGCGAACAGAATTTAGCATCTCAACTCCACCATTTGCTAAGTCGTCCTGTCATGGTTGACTTGCCTCGCGTGAAGAGTTGGATCGAACGATTCACTCAAGCTAAAGGGATCGAGCTATCACTGCAACAGCAACAAGCGGTAGAGATAGCGGCGAGTCAAAGAGTATTAATACTTGCTGGCGGTCCTGGCACGGGGAAAACCTTCTGCACCCGCACTATTGTTGCACTCTGGAAAGCAATGGGTAAATCTATTGTCCTAGCGTCCCCTACTGGGAGAGCTGCCCAGCGGTTGAGTGAAGTAGCCCGAATGGAAGCCAAAACGATACACCGCTTGCTGGAGTTCGATCCCAGAACCATGAAGTTCAAGCGGGATGCGGAGAATCCTATCGAAGCAGGGGCGATTGTAGTAGATGAGGCTTCAATGCTCGATCTGTTTTTAGCCCATTCCCTGCTCAAAGCCATTCCACCCGATGCTCAACTGTTGTTGGTAGGTGACATCGATCAATTACCATCGGTGGGACCAGGTAACGTGTTGCGGGACTTGATTGCTTCAGGGCAAATACCTGTAGTGCGGCTGACACAAGTATTTCGACAAGCAGCAGCGAGTTATATCGTTAGCAACGCTCACCGAATCAATTCAGGGCAGTATCCGTTACTAGAGTCAGTATCTCTCAAGCCCAACTCCGATTGTTTGTGGTTGGGAGCGCCAGAGCCACAGTACGGAGTGCAGGGGATTCAAGAGTTGGTCATTGATGTGATTCCACAATTAGGTTTCGATCCGGCAAAGGACGTGCAAGTATTGTGTCCCATGACCAGGGGAGAAGTAGGGACGCGCCACCTCAACGGCGTTTTGCAAGGTTTAATCAATCCTCCGGCTGCTGACAAGGCTGAGATTAAGTCGGGTGGGATTGTATTGCGAGTGGGCGATCGCGTCATTCAACAGGTCAACGATTACGACCGCGAAGTTTTTAATGGGGACTTGGGAACGATTGCGGCGATTGACTTAGAGGAACAGGAAGTCACGGTGCAGTATCAGGAGCGAGAAGTCACTTACGACTATGCAGACTTGAATGAAATTACATTGGCATTCGCTACAACCATACATAAATCCCAAGGTAGCGAGTATCCGGTGGTAATTTTACCTTTATATATGCAGCACTACATGATGCTGTCGCGTAATTTGTTGTACACAGGACTAACCCGTGCCAAGCAGTTAGCGATCCTGGTGGGTCCATCTAAAGCCATTGGTCTAGCAGTCAGGCAAGTAAAAGACCTTGGGCGATACACTTTACTGGCACAGCGACTAGCCAATTGCGAGAGCAATTCATGCAACTTACCCAGACAAAAAGTGCATGAGTCAAACTCAGACTAGTAGTGATTTTTCATAATTGGAACCGCTAGCAAGAACTCAAAGTGCAACTGCAAAGCAAAATCCCAACAACAGTGTGGCGATCCCCCAGTTGCAATTGCAGTATTAACTTCCTGAGAGCCATACATATATAAGTAACAATGGGGCGCTTTCCTTTAAGAAATGTTGACGCTTCTCGATCCCCTTGTTAAGAAGGTATTGTGCGCGCACGACTAGTTCGGCAAATCTCAAATTCCAGGAGGTTATGACATGGATAGTTCAATCGCGCTTCCAGTGGCAGTATTAATCCTCGGATGGCTCTTGGCTGCCGCTATTGGCTCCTGGGCTTACTTCGCTGGTAGCAGTCATGAAAATGATAAATCGTTCCGTCTACCTAGATTTGTGACGAAGCGATAAGCGATTGGTAAATGTAGTCGGAAGTTTCCCAAGTCCTTGATATTGGTTGGGAAACTTTACTTCACGAACCAGGAGTTACATTCTCATTGTCATCGGTGTCAGATGTAACAGCCACTACGCTCGTGCCACTCGCTTTGGCGATCAAGCCGCAACACTAAACCTTTTTTGCTGCTGCTGAGTGGTAAAGTCACGCCACAATTGTGCTAGCTTTCGCGCTTCATCGTGCCATGCGAGGTTGAGCTGATACACCCGTCGCGGGCGACCGCGCCCTTTTCCTTTGTGCCAGCTACCGCAGACCGCTCCCTCTGATTCAAGAAATCTCAACGCAGCATACAACACGGTGTCAGAAAGACGATAGTTGGCATATTCGCATTGAAGTTGTTGAATTAGCCCAGTACCGTAAGATTCGCCCTCTAGTAACACAGACAGGATGTAGCAAACTGCTTGCTCTCGACCAAGCTGGAGCGGTGGGGATTGGTAAAAAAGTATCGGATATCTTCGAGCTGCATTAACGATTCGCTCCTGTAACGAGAATTACCAGCTACAGTCTTACCAACACAAAGTTCACGATTTTACAACTCGGCGGTTTCAACAACAGCCTTTGCCAAGCGAACGCCCTGGGGTGCGAACAGAAACAGCCCTGGTGCTAGGTGTTGTTGCTGCCCATTCATTGAGTAATTTGCCCCAGCTACAAAGTCTACTGCTCGCTGTGCTTGGATTACATCTATCTGGGTCATGTCTAAGATTAGCGTTTGACCCTGCCATAGAACTTGAACCGCTTGCGTCACTTGTTCAAAAGACTGTAGCTGCATGACGACGACTTGCAGTCGCTGCTCTAGTTGGAAGCCTTTCGTTTCGTTTGCACTCAAGCTATCCGATGGCATGAGCTGCTGCCGCACTGCACTTAAAGCAGCAGTTCTGATTTTCTGCGGTTGGGTTCGGACAATTCATCTTCTAAGTGCGATAAATGGTGCTGATACATGACCATGCTTGCCCGTCCTGATTTCTTGCTCGCAGTAGTTGACAAATTTCAATCCGCTCTTTGGTGCTATCACCTCTATACTCCGGTCAAATGAAAACCTCGTCAATTGAGTCTAAATCCGATCATTTGTCAATCAGCTAAAGTTCGGGAAAGTTCGGCAATTGCTGACCTTGAATTTGAGAAAGATTTTTTGCAGGTAGGCGTGTCCGGGGATACGGAAGTTGGTGTGGCTATTCCTTTAGATAGAGCTTAGCTGCAAGTCACTCAAGTCACCCAGACGAGCTGAGGAAAGATACCCATGTTTCATAGTAATCTGTTGGTATACGTTTGGTGGACAAGGATGCGCCACGTCCTGCTTGTCTATTGCATTCTGGCTGTCGAACTCATCGAGCTGGCGGTTCCCAGTAGATTTGCTAGTCAAGCCCACAGCTCAATTGGTGAGGTAACATGCACCAGCTAAATCAACTCGTTGGCTGCGCCACTCCACCGCTCCAACAGCAATTTGTCCGTCGCGCGCAACTCCCAGAACAGGGCGAAGTTTTATGGCGGATCGAATCAGGTGTCGTTTGTAGCATGACTTGGACAGATGAAGGCGAGCTAGTTTGCTTGGGCTACTGGGGAGTGGGAGATGTCGTCGGTCATGGACTATCACGAGTGCAACCTTACGAACTCCACTGCCTCACAGATGTCGTCATTAGTTGCTGTCCCTACACTCAGCGAGCGCATTTCACCGATGCCATCATTCACCAGCAGCAGCAAACCGAAGAACTCCTGAGCATCGTTCATCTCAATCCCCTGTCTTGTAAGTTGTGGCAGCTCTTGGTCTGGTTGAGTCAAAAATTCGGTCGTGACGTAGAAAACGGTCGCTTACTCGATCTGCCACTGACACATCAGCAGTTGGCTCAGACGCTGGGGACGAATCGGGTGACGGTGACCACAATCCTCCAGCGCTTAGAAGCAAAGGGAAAGATCCAGCGGCAGCAACGGCGGCTCGTTGTGGCGCGGCAGGAAGATCGCACTCGTCAGTCAAAAAACATGTAATCGTTAGTAGCGAGCAAACAGGGCGCGCCACCGGGCTAACATCATCACGAGCGATCGTGCTTACGCCATTTTTGACCCTTACCTCTAGCTGAAGATTATTTATTGTTGTAGAAATTAGCGATCGCTTCTCTAACTCGTTGTTCAGACCAATCGCGGCTATCCCAGTCTTCTACTGCTTGCCACACTTCCATTAAACTTTGGCTGTTTAATTGAATTTTCGGTTCGGATTGAGCCAGAAGTTGCTTGAATTCGTCAAGCTCTTTGAGTAAGCTTTCTGTTGCTTGGGCTGCTCATTTGCATAATCGAGCTGACGTAGGCGTTGGAGCATTGCCTCCACATCGCTGAGCCGTTCCAGCAATTGGAACGCACTTTCATCTGCTACACAGTACAAGTAATTGTGGTAGTCCTGAATAGTAATGGTCAAGAGCGTAACGAGGCATTATAGTAATGCACAAAATCCCAAATCGCTCCAATATGATTGTTGAGCTTTTTGGAAAATGATAGGCTTTGTCTTACCAATCGAGAAATTCGCTGCTCTGTTGGTATTATTTAACCTTTCAATCCGATTAGTTTGACTTGTTTCTTTACCAACAGCTCGATGGGGTTTTATGGGAATAACTATTGTATAAGCTTGCCAGAAATCTGTATAAGCAACAGCAGATTGCTGATAAATAGGGGGTAAATCAGCCCAAAGCTGACGGGCTAATTTTCGAGTTCTATCTCCCACGAAACAACCGAAAATTTTTCGAGAATTGCGGTCAATTGCTAGCCAAATATAAACCTCATTTTTCTTACCATCAACAAAAGACCACATCTCGTCACATTCAATCATCAATTTACCTGGTGTTTTGCCTGGAACCTTTACCTGACGTGGGGTTCTAGCTAGCTTCCAACTGACATAATCTTGTAACCATGACCAACTTACTTGAGTCACCCTAGCAATTCCTCGCAATGATATCCTCTCCAGTAAGAGTCTATCAATTAACTGTTTCGTTTCTCGTAAAACGGTAGTTTTAGTAGGATTGTCAACAAATTGATAACCGCAACTGTTAGAGCTGATTTATAAAGTAAAAATCAAGCAGCTAGTCGTCTCAGCATCAGCCGTACCATAGCAGCGTAGACCATAGATTCACTTATTTCCGGTAGGAGTTCATAATCCTTACTTAGTCGTCGATAGCGTCCTAGCCAGCCAAAAGTTCGTTCAACTACCCATCTTCTGGGCAAAACTTCAAACCCATCTGTAATCCGCTTAACTATTTCTACTTCTGCACCGCAGACTACCATTACAGCTTGTGCAAAATTCTCTCCACTGTAGCCACTATCTGCCCAAATTAGCTCTAAAGACTTAGAGTTATAGCACTCTTCTAGCAATGCCACTATTGCTCCTAATCGTTCTGAAGCATTAGCTTCGGTGATTACTACACCCATTAGTAGTCCTTGAGGATCTACTACGACATGGCGTTTGCGACCTTTAACTAGCTTGCCGCCATCAAAGCCGGATACTTCCCCTTTTTTCCGTCGTTTTTACGGACTGGCTATCCACAATTGCAGCAGTAGCTTGATGAGATTTGCCCAGCTTCATCCGTACTTGTTCACGTAAGGCAAGATTTATCTGCTGCCAAATTCCTCGTTTTTGCCAACGCCGAAAGTAATAATAAACCGTTGAATAGGGTGGGAAGTCATGTGGTAGCATCTCCCAAGCACAGCCAGTTTTCAGCAAATAAAAGATGGCATTTACTACCTCACGCATATCCACAGTACGTGGATGTCCTCCTGGTCTTACAGGTGGAATTAATGGTTCAATGATTTGCCATTCTCGATCGGTTAAATCACTTTTGTAAGCTTTTCTACTCATGAGGCAATGCTTTGGGCTACTGTCTTGTCATAGTAAAAGCCTCTTGCCTCCATTCTCGCTGCTTTCAACTTTTCTTTATAAATGACCTCTTAGATTGATTTTTTGACTTACCATTATGACTTAAGCCATTTTTAATCAGGTGTCTAGGACCACATACAGGACAAGTTCGTTCTGGGATTTCTTTACACTTTTCTTGGGAGGTTTCTATTAGCTCTCGTACTATATTAGATCACACAATCATGAATGAGGAAAATAAAAATGCTAAGATGGCTACCATTAAAATGCCAGGTTTTGAGCGAGCGATTGGGGATTATATTAGTTTATATTGTACGTGCTCTTGGCCGCGCAAGGCTCCTGTCTCACCACTACTTCCATATCACTATCCGCCTGCTGTTACTTGCTCCTTAAATCCCTTGACAGCACCCGTACTCGACAAATTTCGTAGCTCTAATTTCTAGCTTTTTGCCTGTCCGAGGTTTTTGATTTCAAGAAGTTGCACAAGCTCAGCTTTACGGAGTTTTGTAGCAGCTTTAATCCCCTTTGACAAGGCTTTTTGCCGCAGTTGAGCAAAAGACAAATTAGTCATTATAAACCTTTTAATGTACAAGTTATTGGTTCTTTAATTAACAACACTAGTGATACTGTGTTGCTTAAATATAATACTTTAGATAGAGTTAGGTGAGAGCGATAACTAATGAATTATATAAACTCACATCTTGCACCTAGTAATTTGAATGTCTATTCCTTGCGTGCAGCACAGTGGTCGTAAACGCTCAATCTCCAATAAAAGTAAGAATAGAACTAACTGCGGCAAGAAAGCCTGTAGTGCTAAAAGAGCAGCGTGTCCCCAGTCAGGCGCATCAGTAGAGTTAGCAGATAAATACGCCCAATGCGCCAATAAATAAGCAATCATTGACAGTATCAGCCAACGGTAGACTCCCAAAAGAGTTCCCTGACCAAAACGATGTCAACCGAAACGATGCTTGGCAGTTTTGAACCAGCCTTCTATTTGCCATCGACGCTTACCCCACCAATTAATAGTGCTTGCCTTGAGAGCTTTTGTAGAAAGGACAAAGCGTTTCTCTAATTTCCCGTTCTCGCGCTTGAGATAGTACCATGACAGGGATACAGGAAATTTTATCCCAACCAATCTTACCTGTTGCCCTCGTTTGTACAACTGTGCAACAATGCGTCCATCCTCTAATCTCCGGTCACAACGCACACCAGCAATAGCATGATATTTTAACTAGCGGATACCATGTAAAAATTCAATGCTCCCAAAGGCAGTATCTACTAAAATCATTACCTGAAAATGTTGCATTAGTGCTTTGGGTAAGCTTTGCACTAGTTTTAGTCCTAGTTGAGCTGGTGAGGGTGTATCTTTACCTCGATAGACACGAAAATTCCAAGGTACACGCCAACGCCCTACGACCAAATACATGACCACTAGGTGTAATCCCCGCTTGCCATGATACACTCGCACTAATCCATTGAGTGCTTTGAACTTACCACGCTTTTCCAAAGTAGTCAGGTCAATAATTACTTGTAGGATTGGTTTGCGTCCGACTCGTGGCTGGGATAGGATTTGTTGGATTACCATTCGGCGGCTTTCCCGAATCAAATCACGAGTTGACCAAGGGTAGATGTTGAGAAATCGACTGATAGCACTGGCAGATTTAGCTTGAGATTGCTGCGGTAGGGGATGACCCTGTGCTTGTAGAAATAAACCCAAGATTGCTTGCAGGCTATCTCGTTGATAGTGACTCGGCATCAAACCCAGTAGGGTGTACACTAGCCCTTGGGCGTGAGCAAGGATGGTTGACATCGTTCTTGCGTTTAATAGGTTTCACGCCTTTTTCTCTCATTGAAAGCTGCTCTTTGACAACTAGAGCATTTGTACTGTTGTAAGATCTGAGATCGGACTACTTTTTCTCAATAAACCCCGAATTATTGCAAACGCTCTCAACCGATTTTCTTCTCAATAAGCCTTGGTTTGTTGCAATTATTTTCAATAAATCCAGGATTTTTCTACCTTATTGACAAGATGCGTTTGCCCTGACATGAGTCCTGCTTAGGACACAAAAAAGACTTGACATCTATAGGAGCATCAATACCATTTTGTGGCATGAGCCTAATCGGGAGCAATTGCTTGTCTAATTTCTTCAGGAATGCCTCCTACGTCGCCATTAGCGCTCGTAGCGCTCAAAGAAGCGAGCGCATTGCTTTCAATCGGAAACTTTACACTTAGCAGTCTGTTCATGAAATTTTCTAGAATATAAACATAAGATATAACTTAAGTCGGATGCAGGAATTTAGAACTATAAATTTAAAACTGGAAGCAGAGTTATTTTTCCAGCAGGGATTGCGTCAGAATCAAGCAGAAAAATATGAAGCAGCGATCGCCCTTTTTGACACAGCACTGAAGTACCAACCCGATTATGCTGAAGCCTGGTCCCAGCAGGGCTTGGCGCTAGGAAATTTGGGTCGTCACGCGCAGGCAATTACTAATTTTGACCAAGCCTTGGCTATTCAACCAAATGCCTGCTGGGTGTGGCACAACCGAGGGATTGCGCTAGGTAAGTCCGGTAAATACGCCGCTGCGGTTAACAGCTTTGACCGCGCGATTGAGTGCAATCCGAAGATCTCGACTTTTTGGCACAACCGAGGCATTACCTTAATTGACTGGGGTAACTACGAACAGGCAGTCAAGAGCTTTGACCGGACGTTGGAAATACAACCAGATAGCTATTGGGCTTGGTATAACCGAGGGATTGCATTAAGGCAGTTACAGCGATACGAGCAAGCACTGAACAGCTTCGACCAGGCTATTGAGTTCAAACCAGATTTTTCCCTAGCTTGGCACGATCGAGGAAGAACATTGAGTGAGTGGGGCTGTTATGAGAAGGCAGTCAAGAGCTTCGATCGAGCTATAGAGATCGATCCAGACTACAAGCAAACTTGGTACGGCAAAGGTATTGCCTTGGAGAAATTAGGGTACGACTCCCAAGCGATCGCCTGTTTCGATCGAGTAAAATTTTTGTCCAAATAGAATTGCTGTTGGAATAGCAATATAGATAACAACGACCCACTTCCAATACTTCGCTTTGCTCCCGCACTCTAGTAGAACAGATACTGATGAAACAGATTCTAGATGAAGAACTACAACTTGCACCTGCGATCGCTTCAGGGCGAACCAGCGAGCAAATTCTGGCAGAAATCGAGTCAAAATTTGGTTTTGTCCCACCCTTCTTCGGACCAGCCCAACAGAATCCCCAGGTTTTGGAAAACTTATGGCAACAGACGCTGAGTGCGTATGTGAATAATCCATTGTCAGCTCGGTTCAAAGAAAAGCTTTCCGCCTACCTCTCACGCTTCTGCGCCGTTCCTTACTGCATGATTTGCCATAGTTGTACCCTGCGTCCTCTAGGAATGAGTGCGCGGGAAGTGTTAGAGTTGCTGGAAACACCTCCCCCAGTAGAAACTGACATCGACGAGCACCTCAATTTGCTGGCAGCGCAGCCCGAGCCGCTCGCAGCTTTGCTAGAATCAAACACGAAACTTGAAGACAGCCTATTTTACTGTTCGATATTTATTGCCTTACAAGATTCTTCCGAGCATTGTCGTCAAGAGCTACGCCAGCTTCTAGGTTCTGTAAACTACCAGCATTTAGTTGCGTTTATCGCTTACACCAAATCATGCCATGTGTGGATGGAAGCCTACCCAGAAGTTGCCTTAGAAACAGATCGGCGAGTCCAAGAGCATCTCGGTGCCTTACTCGAAGACGAGCCTGCCTTGGCTGACTTCTTCCGCAACTACAGACAGAAAGTCAAGCGCGAACAGCAGAGTCGAGCGCAACAGTTGGCTGAGCTTGCCGAGCGCCAGCGTCAGGAAGAAGCCTGGCGACAGCAAGCCGAGCGAGAGCGGCTGGTGGCACAGATGGCTCAATGCATCCGTCAGTCATTGAATCTAGAGGAAATTTTAAGCACTACTGTGTCTGAAGTCCGGCAGTTTCTTCAGAGCGAGCGGGTGTTTATTTACCGCTTCGAACCGGACTGGAGTGGCTTTGTAGCAGTAGAATCTGTAGATTCTAGATGGGCTTCTATCCTGGGAATGAAATGCAAAGACTCTTTTTTCGGAGAAACTTCTGGTCGGGAGCTTTACAAACAGGGACGAACCCATGCTACAGAGGATATCTACACATCAAGGTTATCCAAATGTCATGCCGATTTACTGGCTCAGTTTCAAGTTAGAGCCAACTTGGTGGTACCAATTGTGCAAGGGGAGGAACTGTGGGGATTGTTAGTAGCTAACCACTGTTCGTCACCGCGGCAGTGGCAGCAGATGGAGATCGATTTGCTCAAGCACTTGGCAACCCAGGTAGCGATCGCCATCCAGCAATCCACGCTGTTTGAGCAAGTTCAAACCGAATTGGTCGAGCGCCAGCGCTCGGAAGAGAAAATCCGCGAACAAGCTGCCTTGCTGGATGTTGCCAGCGATGCAATTACCGTGCAAAATCTAGAGGGGCAAATCCTATTCTGGAATCAGGGGGCGGAGCGTTTGTATGGTTGGAAGGCACAAGAAGCCCTGGGACAGAGTGCTGATTTTCTCTACCAAGAAACTTCGCTGCCACTCCAACAAGTCCAGGAATTAACGCTTGATCGCGGTTCGTGGCAAGGTGAGTTGTATCAAGTCACCAAATCTGGTAGAAAAATTGTCATTAATAGCCGCTGGACGCTAGTGCGCGACGAACAGGGGCAACCAAAATCAATTCTCGTCGTCAATACCGATGTTACTGAGAAAAAACAACTCGAAGCGCAACTCTTGCGTGCCCAACGACTGGAGAGCATTGGTACCCTTGCTAGCGGCATTGCTCACGACTTAAATAACGTACTAGGACCAATTTTGATGGTCGCTGAACTGTTGCAGGAGAAAATCCCCGATTCGCTTACTCAGCAGTTGCTGGCGGAACAGAAAGCTAGTGCTAAACGCGGGGCGGCTTTGGTCAAGCAAGTACTGTCGTTTGCGCGAGGGCTGGAAGGTAAGCGCACGATTCTTCAACTGCGGCACCTGTTAATGGAAATTAGGCAGATTGCCAAACAAACATTTCCCAAATCAATCGAAATTTACACGGATATATCGCCAAACCTTTGGACTGTGTGTGCAGATGCGACTCAGCTACATCAAGTGCTGATGAATTTAGTAGTTAACGCCCGCGATGCGATGCCAGACGGTGGAACTTTGAGTATTCATGCTGAAAACCTATTCATTGATGAAAACTACGCTCGGATGAATCTGGAAGCCTCTGTTGGTCCCTACAGCGTCATTACTGTTTCGGACAGGGGAATAGGTATTGTGCCTGAAATCTTGGAAAGAATCTTTGAGCCATTTTTTACGACTAAAGAGGTGGGCAAAGGCACGGGGCTGGGTCTTTCAACCGCGATCGGCATCATTAAGAGCCATGGCGGTTTTGTTACCGTGGAAAGCTCGATGGGAGTTGGCACCCAATTCAAGGTGTACTTGCCAGCGGTGGAAGGCACTCAACAGCAGCAAGCAGAAGCTCGGGAACTACCAAAAGGACACGGAGAATTAATTCTGGTTGTAGATGATGAACTCGCCATATGTGAAATTACGAAAATATCGCTGGAAAACTACAACTACAAGGTACTTACAGCTAATAATGGAATTGAGGCGATCGCGCTATACGCCCAGCATAAAAATGACATCAGTGTATTGTTGACGGATATGATGATGCCAGATATGGATGGTCAAACAACTATCCGTATATTGCAAAAAATGAACCACTCGCTCAAAATAATTGCTACGAGCGGACTAGCATCAAATGATAAGGTGGCTGAAGCCGCCGGTGTTGGTGTGAAAGCATTTTTGTCCAAGCCCTACACAGCACCGGAATTACTGCAAACTTTATCCTCGGTACTGGGTGCTAAATCAAGTCAGTTTTCTCCACACCAGTAGTCTTAGGAATGCTTTGCTTGTATAACTGTTGGGAGTTTCAAGCGAGAGTAGTGTAATCTTTCTTCTGTCACCCTAGCAGGAAAATAGAAGGTTTGACTATCTATTTTCCTGCTAGGGTGACAGAAGAGAGATAAAGCAGACGAGAAGCTAGCAATTTGAGTTTACTAATAATAATGCAGTTTTACAAAAGTTGAGCAAGCTTTTGTTTACTTAATTTGCATACCTATACGCTAAAATCTATCAGCTGCATTGCCTCTCTAAGAATGCTGCTACAGAAGAGTTAAAAGCTGCGGGTTCGACTAAAAAGCACCAGTGATTGCCTGGGATTTGCTGAATGTCCAAGTTTTTTAAGTAAGTGCGATAAGGTTGCAATTGCCATGCCGTGCGGTTCACTCCCGCTTGTGGCTGGAGGAATAGAGTCGGAATTTCTACTGGTTGAGTCAACCCTGCAATTCGCATCACATCCTCAAATATCTCATCCCACGCTTGTACGACAAATTTACTCCCCCACCTGCCATCTGGTTTCTGCTCCATCGCAGCTTGAAATACCGCTTGCTGCAAAGGACTCCATCCCCGATATTGTTTGAGCTGACGCGCCTGTTGTTGAGCTTGTTCGTAGCTGGCAAATGGTCCCATTGTTTTCAGGAATGGTAGCACTCGATAGAGTAGCGGAAAAGTCAGCTTCATCCAACTAGGCATTGTGCCCAGAAAAAACGGATCGACCAGCACTAGACTGCGAAAGCGTTGCGGCTGTTGACGCGCCCAAATTGCCGTGACTTTGGCAGACCAAGAATGAGCGACTACATGAGCTGAAGTCCAGCCGACACGATCCATTAAAGCTTCTAAGTCTACAATGATATCTGCGTAGCTGTAGCCTCGCTCTGGTTTGCTACTGTCTCCATGTCCGCGTAGATCGGGAGCAAGAATGTGGTAGCGAGCGCGCAATGATTCTGCCAAGCTTATCCACACCATACCACAATCTGCTAAACCATGCAGCAACAGTAGCGGCTCTCCTCCCTGGTTCCACTCTAAACATGACAGTTGGATTTGAGGTAAGTTGAGAATTAGCCGATGGGTATTAACACGAGCTAGTGCTTCAGAGGGGAGCATTCTGAATTTTTATTGACTTTGTTATTTAGAAAAGTTTGGTGATTAGTCTGATCGTAGCTTTTTAGTAATTTACTCGATCTTATTTAAATAGAAAAGTTATCTTAGACAAATTTCATCTTCATTTACCAAGCACTGTATATCTAAAGATTTGCCACGCAAGTAGTACAAATCGCTTTTCATTAAGCTGATTTTATTCGTTCAACTAAATTTTGAGAATGAATCGCTCTCATTTTGTTGTATGTCCACTACCACAGAGGTATCAGCAACTAAATAATCGCTGTAACGGCGAGAAAAGCAAAACTTAACAATTTTTACTAACTGTGTTGTACAATTCTTTTTCATTTAGAGTTCGGGTTAGCAAGAATGTCAGCTACTAGTGTTAAATCTTCTGAAGTAGTCCGTTGGCGCATTCCTCTAGTGCTTGCCGTCACGGTATTCGTTAACTACTTAGACCGCAATAATCTAGCTCTGGCGCTACCCCGGATTGCCCGCGATTTTGGTTGGAGTGATCGCCAAGTTGGGGCGCATGGTGAATGGCTGTTAGGAGCATTCTATTTGTCCTACGCCCTGTCAAATATGCTGCTCAGCCCGCTTGCCGAGCGATTTGGAGCGAAGCGGAGTGTGATCGTCGCGGATCGCGGCATTCTCTCTATTCACTATTCTCAGCGCCCCGTTGGGGCAGTCTCTGACTGCACTGATCGTCCTGCGTCTGCTACTGGGACTTGGGCAAGGAGTATATATTCCGATGTTGAGTGCAATCACTAGCCGTTGGTTTCCTCCCAACGAGCGGTCGCGTGCCAATGCCATCTGGGTGGCGGGAATTATCCTTGCTGTTGCCAGCGCACCGTTACTAACTATCCCACTCATCCAAGCTGTCGGCTAGCGGATCGCCTTTGCCATCCTCGGTACAGGCGGAATGCTGCTTTCTCTTCCTTTAGTTTGGTTCTTTGTAGAGGATAAGCCGCACCACAGTTACAGCACCAGCGATCCTGAATTAGTTAATGACTCACAGGGAGGAGATTACAAGCAAGATTGGCGATTTTGGTTAATTACCCTCGGCGGTGCGCTCAATGCCTTCTGTACCTCCGGTCTAAGTACAGGACAAAAATTGTAGAACATTCAAGAAATCATTCATTTTCTGCTCTAAATTGAGAACAATATTTCGGATATGGTCGAAACCAAGCGCGAAAGATGCTTTTGGCTTTGCGTCCGTGTTTTTTGATGCTGATTGCCCGTTGTTGAGCTAACCATTGCCCCGTGCAAAATGCCCAGCACAGGGCAATGGTTAGCAAGGCTATCATCCGACTAAGTCGTTCTGGGTCTTGAAGGTGAGTTGACTCTAAACAAAACCCACGGGTTTTCAAACAGCCGAACAGGGTCTCAATTGCCCACCGTTTAGCGTAATCAGTAATGGCACGACGAGGACGATGGTTCGTCACAACAATCAGAAATTTTCCATCTTCGAGTCGCAATGCGGCGACGTAAACCCAGTGTCCCCAAACAGTAGCGACGATGACGCAAGACTTGATGCTGTCCGGGTTTCAGGTTGCTGAAGACCACTTTGGCTTTGAGCGATTGCTGGAGATTGTCGAGTTTGTCACTTTCACGAATGCGAATGCGAAACTCTACCATTCCTTGCTCCAACAAATACTCAAACCAATCAGTTCCAAGAAACTCTCGGTCAGCCGTTAAATCGTCTACTTCAGCCGTGGGAAACACCTCAAAAAACTCCTCCAATAATTCAATCCGCTCCGAAGTATTAGAGTTACCTTTTTGATCCAGCATCCACCACAGCAGTGGAAAAGCCACGCCATTATGGACGACCCCTAGCATCAGAATATTGTGGCAAACATCGCCAAACTCCCAAGTCGTTCGGTCGATAGACAAAACCCACGGTTGAGGGATGTCCATCAGATGAACGACAAATTGGGCAATGGCGTAATAATTCAACTCAAACTCACCAAAGAACCGTTGCAAGCGTTTGTAGTTCGATTCCAATTTAGCTTTGCCGATGAATCCCGTCGCCAGTTGGGTCAAATTCACCGTCTTGACTCGAAACAAAGCGATTAGGAACAGTGCCAGAAAAGCCACTCGTGCTCCATGCCAACCCAAGTGGGGCTGCAATGTTTTTTGGATTAGAGTAACCTGATTCATAGGGTTTCATGTGTTAAATGTGGTAATTTTCATGAAATCCTTTTCTGTCAACCATTTGCAAGCTTTTGTCCTGTACTGAGACCTCCGGTATACTCAACTGGTTGCCCACCTACTTCAACCGCGCTAAGGGAATCGATTTCGAGCGTTTGGGCTATCCTCTAGCAATCATTTTTACGGCGGGAATCGTCGGAATTGCTCTGATGGCTTATTTGGGTAATAAGCTCCAGCGTCGCGCCCTGCTTGCTAGTATTGGATTTGCGCTCGCGGGCGTATTTGTTTACATTGCGTCGAGCGTCAATCAGCTAGCAATTTTAGTGTTATGCTTTGTGCTCGCCGTTTTTTGCGAGAGTGCCTACGGCGCGCAAGAATACGCGCTGGTTCAACGTTTGTTACCCTCACACCGAGCTGGCGCGGGAACTGGGCTATACAATGGGCTTTCTATGCTGTTTGGAGGTGTCGGCGGTTCGCTGATTCCTGGTTCGATTGTGGCGGTGACGGGTAGTTTTGATGCCGCAATTTTTAGCATTGTAGCGGGGGCGCTACTGGCGGCTTTCGTTATGCTATTGCTAGCACGAGTGCTGCGATATTAATCGTGACTTACGCAGTCGCTCAGAGTTTTTCTGATAAAACCATCTGTACCCCCTGAGCAGGAGCAAAAGTAATACCCCGGCGCACGGGATATTCAGGGGATCGATCTGCTAATGCTAATCGATAACCAGAAAGCATTGTTGCTATGACTAATTTCATCTCAAATAGGGCTAACGCTTCCCCAATGCAACGACGCGCACCACCGCCGAAGGGGATAAATTCATAGGGAGAAAACTGTCGTTCTAGAAAGCGCTCTGGCTGAAACAATTTAGGTTCTGGATAGAGGTCCCGGCGCTGATGTGTCAAATAAATACAGCCATACAGTCTCATTCCAGGTTCCAGTTGATAACCCATCAGTTCTACAGGTTCTTTGACCTCTCTAGGAACGGTGAGAACAGCAACGGGGAAAAGGCGCAAGGTTTCATGACAAACGGCTGTAAGATAAGGTAATCGCAAAATGGTTGTTGGATCTGGAGCCTTTCCTAGTTGATTGAGTTCCACAAGCAACTTCTCGCCCACATGTGGATGACGATGAATCCCATACAAAGCCCAAGCGATCGCACTTGCGGTTGTGTCTTGACCTGCTAAAAGGAGTGTAATTAACTCATCATGCAATTCGACATCGCTCATCGGTTGACCTGTTTCATCGCGGGCTGAAATTAGTAAACTCAGGATGTCTGAACCAGGCGCATGGCTCTGATTGCGACGAGCGCTAATTTGGGCGTACACCAGTTCGCCGATCTGTCGTTGCAGATGCCGCAAGTATCCCCAAGGACTTCGCGCTCCCCAATCTTTTTGCAAAGAAGGGAAGAAAATTAGCCCCGCGATCGCAGGAGATTGCAGTGAATCGGTGAATTTCACAAACAGCGACTTGAGGCGCTCGAAACGGTCTTCTCTATCGATCCCAAAAACGACATTTAGAATGACTTCTAAAGAGATTTCCTGTGCCAAAGTCCGTGCAGAAAACCGAGTCCCAACAGATAGCAATCTCATGGCTTTATCAACCCTTTCACAGATTGATCGTCCATAAGCTTGCATCCGTTCTCCATGAAAAGGAGGCATTAATAACTTACGCTCTCGGCGATGGCGAGAACCTGACAATGTAAAAATGGAGTAATCTCCAACCAGTGGCTGCATATGTTGGTTGGGTGGAGTCATAAATTGCTTTGTATCATTCGTAAAAATGCGCTGTAGCGCTTGGGGATTACTGATGAACAAAACAACATCGCGATCGCCAATCACAGGAGCGTTAAAAATGTCCCCGTAGCGCTGTGCGGCAGTATCCATATAGGCAATCGAGTTCTGTGCGTACTGGATTTTTTGCAGCCATCGAGGAGCTGACGAACCATCGGGAAAACGGGGTTTTGAAATCATTGGTTTTAACTGAGAGCGAAAATAAGGTAAGTGGATTGCTGGAGATGCGCTCGGACTGACTTTGTCGTACAGCGCGATTGCTAAGGTCGAGCTGATAGATTGTTGGCTGGCGATCTCTCCTCCAGATAAATCTTTTGAACAGCTCTTCTGCCATAAAAAATGGTCAGAATGGCGGTGGCGTATGCAACTAAGCTGTAAATCGCAGCAGGAACAGCCATATCGGGATTTTTTAACAGTCCGGCAGTGATTGCGATCGCTAGTGTGGCATTTTGAATTCCCACTTCAATTGCAATACAAATTCGTTGAGCAAATGTTAGATTAAACCACTTGCCAAACCAAAATCCAATCGCCATCGAGATTATATTGAGCATTACTACCGCAATCCCTACTTGAGCGATAAAAGAGGGGATGCGATTCCACTCGTTAATCATAATTGCCACGATAATTAATGCGAGGAAGGCAATGGCAAGCCGGTTCGCGGTCTTCTCTAGTCGGCGGGCTAAGTTAGGAAACTTTTGTCGGATCGCCATTCCCAAAACAATTGGTAATATGGCGATCGCGAAAATTTGCAGCATGGTTTGCCCGATCGGTAAGGCGATCGCCGCATTTTGTCCGACAAAATATTGCAGTGATAGATTTGCGAAGATGGGAATTGTGAACACGGTAATGGCGCTACTCAATGCCGTTAATGTCACGGAAAGGGCGACATCTCCTTTCGCCAAATAAGTAATCATGTTAGAAGAAGGTCCGCCTGGACACAGAGCTAGTACCATTAATCCCACTGCCATTTCCGGCTGCATCGGTATGATCGAAGTGACCAGAAAGCCGACGATGGGGAGAAACAGCAATTGACTGACTAGACCAATAGCGACGGCTTTGGGATAGCGGGTGACTCGTTGAAAGTCTTCTGGCACGAGGGTTAACCCCATGCCTAGCATTACGGTTGCTAAACCTATTGGTAAAAGGACGGCGGTAAAAAAGCTGGTTTGCATAGATTCGGCTAGGTTAGTTTCTTGAATCAGCGTTGTGCAGCAGCATCTATGTTGGACAAGCGATCTCTATGTGTATCGGATTTTCTGTAGCCATCGAGAAGCTTGCTGAGTGTCTAGAAGACGAGGCTTTGAAATTAGAAGTTTTAACTGGGAGCAAAATCGCTAATCTGGTGACTTGCTCTTTAACTTTTCCCGATTATTATTTCACGATCGTGCTTGATTGCCAAGGGGTATGTTAACAATAACAATCGAGTCAGAGAGTTGAATTTGGCTGGTTGTATTGTAGAAAGTGGTGCGGAGCTAGTAGTATCTTCTCTAATAACGAAATACTGTCCCGATAAACCTAAGCATCTCTCTATTTAAATGGCGGCACTTCCAGCCCTTTCTACTATCCCCCCAGGGGTGTAAGGAAAATTTTGATTGAGAATGTTGAAGAAAAGTGCATTTGTTCTGAGTGCAGTTTACTATCAGATAAGTACTACCAATAATTTCCTGCCACCACTCAATCTGTGAATAGTGAGTCATCCGAAAATCCGCCCAGTCTAACTTCTGTATGACTTTGTTTTAGCCTATATTCAATCCCAGCTCTTAATCCGTAAAAGTCACCAACTTCGCACTCGCGTAATGTCTGGATATTTACTCATAACTTACTAAGTAGAGTTCTTAGGTAATTGCTCGGTACAGCTTTCTGTTCTGCCAGATTACTCGCACTTAACTTGGGTACTGATTCAAAATAAATCGGATAGACTCTCCGCTCCTAAACCAGACTAATTGACTTTTTAAATGATTTTAGTAGAATACAGGCAGCATTATTAATTCGCTCTTGTTACAAAAAGCTGACTTAACGTTTTCTACCATAATTTGCGAAACTTCGATTGGAGCAAGCTTTTTACCATAGTTGTTATTCCAATAGTCGCTGTTGTCACATTCAACTATTGGCTGAAGCCGTAGGAAAACCATTACCAAACGATCTAGACACGGCTCGTTTGACCCATAGCTGAGTTGGCTCTCATCCTAGCTAAATGGTTGAGTTTTCAATCTTTATCTGAGATAATTGTTTGTCAGGGGGCAAATTTGCGGCGGTCGCATTGCTATTTACAGTGATTTTACACGAAACCAGCACCTAATACATGTTTAAAGTGCCTAAAAGTGCGAGACGAATAGTTTTTAAACTACTAGTTAAAATTGACAAATAGGTGAAAAATAAAGATGAAAGAGAACGCACAATTCTACACACAACCACTATCAAAAACTATCGGTCAACAAATTATTAACGTCAACAATAGCAGTATTTTAGAGTTGAGTAAAGAATCGATCGTTAACCTGTTTCGCGCTCAAGGACTATTGTTATTCAGAGGGTTTGAAGCAGATGTAGAGACTTTTACAAAATTTAGCAATGAATTGAGTACTAATTTTATGGATTATACAGGAGGTGTATTCAAGCGTAAAGTAATTAATGGTAATTCTACTCTTTTAAGTGTCAATGATTTCAAAGATAAAGTTAAATTGCATGGAGAAATGTACTATCAGAAAAACATTCCTCTTATGCTTTGGTTTTTCTGTGCTAACCCAGCTTCACAAGATGGTGCAACAATCGTTTGCGATGGCAAGCTTTTTTTCGACGAGCTTAGCGATATACTCAAAGATTTATTCAGTCGAAAAAAGTTGAAATATTGTGGTCATCTGGAGCGAGACGCATGGAGAAAGCGATATAAAACTGACGAATTAGATGTAGTAAAGCAGACATGTAAAAGTAACGATACTCATCTACAAATCAATGAAGACGAGTCAATCGATGTCTATTATATTTGTCCAGCAATACATCCAAATAGAACTGGAGAAGCAATGATATTTATTAATAGCTTGCTGCCAGCAATGGCAATCTCGACTGATCTCGTATCCTTTGATGATGGAACAAATATTGATGATACAATCATGTCTGAATTGAATGAAATTGCCGAAAAAATAACAGTAGAGATTAATTGGCAGAAAGGCGATATTTTAATGATAGATAACACCAGGATTATGCATGGTAGAAGAGCTTTTGTGAATGACAAGCGTGATATTTATATACGCTTGTGTTCTCCGGCATTTTTCTATTAAGTTTATTGGATCGATACAGGGAAGGGATGAATTACAATTATTTGTTGCATCCAAGGGAGCTAAAGCGATCTAGAAACAATACGGTATTATCTGAATCATCCAAATTTTTGGTTGGACTAAGATAGATTTAGGTTCCAAATAATTACTGTTCAGATTGCTTTGTTTTCATCATCTCCATGTTTAATTACAGTCATAGCTTTAGATATTTCTAGTATAGGGTAAATACTTGGCTGGCGTTGGTGAAAAAATAAAATTTATAAATCTCTGCAATCGCTTCCCCTTTCAGACACTGGGTGTTAGGAAATATGACTCAAGCATTAGTAGTAAAATAGAAAAAACTCTTTCAATCCTTTTACACGGCAAGAAAGACAATTATAGGTTGTGAAATCATGAACTCTATTAGAAAAGGGCAAATTCAGGGAGTGGAAAAAGGCGACCTCTCGGAACGAGTAGAATTCGTGAAAATTTTTGGATTTGCCGGATAACGAGAACTAATTGTAATAATTGCTCTGTCCTTTATAAAGTTTTACGACACAACCCTTTCTCATACGTTTTCTAGCAATGCAGATTAATCTATCGACCGAGACCAATATTGATATTTCTGAATCTAAAGGCTCTTCGTCTCTAGAAATCTATGATGTAGTAAGTAGCTAGGCAGATTTAAACATAAAACGTTCCAGTGTCCATCCCCCTTGTTGACTTCGATTCTCCATGCCCTCAATCATGGCATTCGCTAAATCATACTCGTTATCAAAAATCCTTCCGGCTATTTCATGGGTTTTGAGTTGATGCCACTGCGCTTCAATCAGATTCATATGTGAACTGTATTGGGGGAGAAAAAAGAGATATAGCCCTTTCGACTGCCACTGCTGCCAGTGCTCACGGGCAAGATGACTGGTATGAGCCGAACCATTATCTTGCACCACGACTGTGAGCCGTCCGGTTTGTAGCAATGTCTGCTCACTCTTTTGGGCAAGGAGCGTTCATCACTTTAACATAGCGTTCCTTGTGGAAACTGCCTTGTACCAGAGCATAGTCAAACGACTGCTCTGGTTGCCATATCCCTAGAATACTAATGCGGTCTCCATAGGATTTGACCTGCTCTTCGGTGTTTCTGCTCTCCAATGCGAGAGTAACTATAACTGACTGGACTTTCCAGACAACATCCCGATTCGTCAAGATACTTCAGGTCAATGTACCCTTCACAGGCAGCTAGTTGGAGTGTGTCTAAGTCGGCTTGCTTGAGTGCTTTGTACTCAGGATCTTGTCTGCCCCGTTGCGAGTGTCGAGTCCGCTTCCAACTAAAGCCCTTTTTTTTAGAATGCGGCGAATCCGGTCAGCACTTAGGTTTACCTGTCGTTCTTGCTCTAGCTTCTGGGCTAGCTGTTGACTATTATAGGTTCTGGCTTCTTGCTCTAGGCATTGTTCTAGGTAGGCCATGTCTGCTTCTTGCCATTTGGCTTTAGCTCCTCGTCCACTAGCATCCCATAATCCACCTAACCCTTGCTGCTGCCAACGGCGGATGGTTTCGCGCACTGTCTGCTCTTGGCACTCAAAAATTTCGGCAATCGCTGGCACTACCCATCCTTGAGCATTGAGTCGAAGCATTTGTGCTCGATCTCGGGTACGTTGAGCAACGGTTTTGGCAACCCGAAGTTCACTCAACGTCCGGTCTTCTGACTCTGTCAAAACGATACGTAAAGGAGCAGGCATGAGTGGTCAAAATCAGCAAGTTTTTGGCTTTTCTCTATCTTACGTTTAATTATGCCCTACTACTTTGTTTATCGCTCATCTGCTAATTGCGATCGCCCAACTTGTACTTATTAGCTAGTAAGGATAGCTTCCGCCACTGATTGCTTAGATTTTTACTCGAAAATCCTCACCCTTGCTTCAATGACTTCAAACCCATCTGCTGTACGCTGCCCCAGTTTGCCACTTTCCTGCTCCACCCCAATCGCGCTGATGCTACATCGGCTTCGGCTTTCCGCCAGCTTTTAGCATTCACCAAAGCTGTGAAAACAACCCCATTTTGGTCGGTGAGCGTAATTTCGACTTTCTTATTCGCTGCTGGTTTGGCTTCTGGCAGTTCATTGAATTTGAATTGTTGTAATACTTATGCTGTGACCATTTGGGCTTTGGCATCTGGAGATACTGGCTCGAAACGTAGCACCATGATTTGCTCTGGACGCAACCCTAAAGATTCGTAAGTCCGTCCGTTGCGGTCGCTGAATTCCACTTCAAATCCTTTCCCATCAGCCAACAGTTCCACCACTGTCCCAACTTGTCCCCGCCACAAATTGACTTGAGGAAGGTCAACAGTCAAGGCTACAACATCTAGGAATTTCACTGTATTGTTTGTCATCCTTATCACCTCCAAGTATTACAGAGGATAGCAGGTTGTTAATCTAGGAATTTCCGAATCACCTTCGACAATCCAGCCACTGCGAACAGTCGCACTTCTATTTTGCCATTCAATCTGAAAGTCTAGAGTATAACGCTGCCCAAACTCATCTTGTCTTCCCAATTGCGCTGCTTGAGTTTGAACGACTTCCAGCAAAATTTGGCGCAATTCTTCCGCATTGTCAGCCGTCATTCCCAGGATTGACGAAAAAAGCCGTGCTTTGTGTTTACCATTCTCATGTGCTGTATTTAAGCAGTAGTCACGCAACTTACGGATATCAACAATCGCATTTTCTGCATTGGGAATGAGCATAGAAAAGCTAATACAGATAGTTGATTTCTCAGTGGTTCTCGAAACCTATAGCGTCCACCGATCTCTTGAAGAGCGAAGAAACAATTCTTAGTTGTGTTGTTTCTCCAAATTGTCATGATTTGCTTTTCATCCCTCAATTCCCTAATTTTGTCTCGGACAAAAATCGAGTGCGATCGCCCTTCACCAACTCACCCCATAATCTTTTTCCATAAGAGCTGATTTATAAAGTAAAAATCAAGCAGCTAGTCGTCTCAGCATCAGCCGTACCATAGCAGCGTAGACCATAGATTCACTTATTTCCGGTAGGAGTTCATAATCCTTACTTAGTCGTCGATAGCGTCCTAGCCAGCCAAAAGTTCGTTCAACTACCCATCTTCTGGGCAAAACTTCAAACCCATCTGTAATCCGCTTAACTATTTCTACTTCTGCACCGCAGACTACCATTACAGCTTGTGCAAAATTCTCTCCACTGTAGCCACTATCTGCCCAAATTAGCTCTAAAGACTTAGAGTTATAGCACTCTTCTAGCAATGCCACTATTGCTCCTAATGGGACTTTAAAACTTTCTAAGCCCAAATATAGCCGAACTTAGCTCTGTGAGAGGCAAATACATCAACATGCTCATTAAGCCAGCGGACCAAACGAAACTCGACTGCGGTGCGGAATGCCTCCAATGCTTCGGCAAAGGTTTGTAAGGGTTTGGTTGCCCAACGTCTGCGGAATCCGCCGGTCAACTGATGCCAAAGGATGAAGGTGTAAGCGATGAACACTAAAACCCAATGACGCTTCATACTCAGAGCATCCCGAACTTGATACTCACTCAAACCCAACCAGCCCTTGGCTTCTCGATAGAAGACCTCCACCCAGTTGCGAGCAGAATATGTTTGAGCTCTAAGTACAGGACAAAAGCTTGCAAATGAAGAAAGAAAAAGGGTTTCATGAGAATTACCACATTCAGAACATAAAACCCTATGAATCAGGTTACTCTACTTCGAGATGCCTTGCGCCCTCATTTAGCTTGGCATGGTGCGCGACTAAGCTTTGTGGCAGCATTTCTCATAGCGCTGTTGCGAGTCAAAACTGTCAACTTCAGTGAATTGGCAACCGGATTCAGCGGCAAGACTCAAACCGATTCTCATTACAAACGACTCCAACGATTTTTCCGTCACTATGAAATGGACTACGCCGAAATTGCTCAAGCTGTTGTTACCCTAATGAATATTCCAGAACCCTGGGTACTTTCAATCGACCGTACCGAATGGCAGTTTGGAGAGTGTGTTTTCAATATCCTGATGCTGGGAGTTGTGCATGAGGGAGTTGCGTTTCCTGTGGTGTGGTGTTTACTGGACAAACGGGGGAATTCCAATAGCGATGAGCGGATGAAGTTGTTCAACCAATTTCTAGAGCGCTTTGGTGAGCGTGAAATTACTTGCCTGACCGCAGATCGAGAATTCGTTGGCAAGGATTGGTTTAGCTACCTACTTAGCGATCCGCTCACCCCGTTTCGTATCCGCATTCGCGAAAATCATAAACTTAGACATGGCTGTCAGAGTCTCAAAGTCAATGTCTTGTTTCAGAATCTACAGGTAGGACAGCACAAAGTTCTACGCCACAAAAGACAACTCTGGGGAGATTGGGTCTACATTGCCGCCTTGCGATTAGAGGATAATTCTTTACTAGTCGTTGCCACTCAAACCGCACCTAAATCAGCTATCTCCGACTACGCTCAACGATGGGGAATTGAAACACTTTTCGGCATTTTCAAAACTCGTGGTTTTTGTTTAGAATCTACCCATCTAACCGATTCTGAGCGTTTGAGTAAGCTGCTGGCACTGCTCTCATTAGCCTTATGTTGGGTCATCTTGACGGGTGAATGGTTACACCAACTCAAACCACTTACTATTAAAAAGCATGGACGCAGAGCTAAGAGCATTTTTCGTTATGGCTTTGACCATCTACGAAACATTGTTCTCAATCTGGAGCAGAAAATGGATGAGTTCTTGGATATTCTACAATTTTTGTCCTGTACTTAGGTTTGAGCTACCCAAGCCGCACTGACTTGGTTGTCAGAGGCATTGGTGAGAAAGTAATCCACCTCCGTCGCTTGCTCGAAACTAGAGGCATTGAGTTGAATCGCCAGCCAGCGAGTGCCTTCGAGCTTCGGAACGTGAACTGGTAACAGCGCCACCCAAACTGTCCGGGGCTGCTCCAGATTGAGTTGCACAGGTGTGAACTGCTCCACTGCCAAGGTTTGAGCAATAGCTTCTAATCCCTGCTTACGAGCAGACTCATCACCTGATGTTTGAGCAGTAACTTGGCGGTTTTTGGCGATTGCTGCCACGTAAGTTAGGTTTCTCGACTCCAACTGCTTGAGAAAAGGCGTGTTATTACCGTAGCCTGCATCAATTACAGTCACACCCGGTCGATAACCGCGCTTCAAGCATTGGTCAACCAAGTCTAGAGCCAGGTCAGGTTTTTTCTGGAAGTTGGGGTCTGCCTTGCCTTGCTCGAATAAACTTGCGTGTTGATAGAGTGCAACATCTAACGGCAGACGTCGCACTCCATCATACAAGTAGGTAGTCAGCAGCACAATACCATTGTCAGTCTTGCCAATCTCCCCAATGTACTGCCGTCCTACCCCATCAGTAGCCGCACCACTTTTGCGATGTCCCGAATCATCTACAATCAATGTGAAACCTTGACTCGGGGTCGTCTGGCGACACTGGTGCATCACCTCCAACCGCCGATTATTTAGCTTGACTTCATCCCAAGGGGCATTGTTGAGAAAATGTCTGAGGCTGTTGTAGGAGCCATCTACTGTATTTGTGACCAGTTGGCTCAGGTTTTTGCGCTGACTCTCACCCAGCAGTCCCCCTAGATAAACACGAAATTCCTGCCGCTGCTTCTGACGCGAAAATACATCATCAAACCGACGACACCAGTTCTCAAAGCACTGCGGCATCGCTGCTGGTACTTGATCTTTCACCTTACGTTGCTCCTGTCGAGACTGACGTAAAACGCAACTCCTACCCGCATTCTAGCTCAATTTGCTCCATCTTTCTTACAAAGTCCCACTAATCGTTCTGAAGCATTAGCTTCGGTGATTACTACACCCATTAGTAGTCCTTGAGGATCTACTACGACATGGCGTTTGCGACCTTTAACTAGCTTGCCGCCATCAAAGCCGGATACTTCCCCTTTTTTCCGTCGTTTTTACGGACTGGCTATCCACAATTGCAGCAGTAGCTTGATGAGATTTGCCCAGCTTCATCCGTACTTGTTCACGTAAGGCAAGATTTATCTGCTGCCAAATTCCTCGTTTTTGCCAACGCCGAAAGTAATAATAAACCGTTGAATAGGGTGGGAAGTCATGTGGTAGCATCTCCCAAGCACAGCCAGTTTTCAGCAAATAAAAGATGGCATTTACTACCTCACGCATATCCACAGTACGTGGATGTCCTCCTGGTCTTACAGGTGGAATTAATGGTTCAATGATTTGCCATTCTCGATCGGTTAAATCACTTTTGTAAGCTTTTCTACTCATGAGGCAATGCTTTGGGCTACTGTCTTGTCATAGTAAAAGCCTCTTGCCTCCATTCTCGCTGCTTTCAACTTTTCTTTATAAATGACCTCTTAGTTCCAAGTACCGCATCTGTCTTGGTGTGAGATACAACGATCGTTGTATCGTCTCTAAAATCGCATAATCCACTGCTTCCAATTCGGCTTTCAACAAGTTGCTAATTCGCGATGAAACTGACAACAAAGTAATGCGATGCCGAAGGCGGTTCGCTTCGCGACCATCGCCCTGGTTCATATCCATGTATTCCACTTCTGACTCTTTGCACTGGATTGTTTCACCCTTGAGGCTAATATATATGTGAAAGCAATTGTTGCCAATACGTTGAACTATCCCCCAATAACCATCGTAGGGTCGTAAGTCTGCGTTTTTAAATCCCCGAACGACGATCGCATCCTCAACCCGACAAGAGCTGCGATCGCACAAAAGCCTAAATTGACTCAAACACAGCAGTAAATCCCTCCAAATTTTGGCAATCATCTTGAAAGGCTTCGGCATCTCCTACATCCTCAATTTTGTATTCCATGAGGCGCTTGCCATTCGGCATTCTTTTGGAGGAGGTACAAGTGCCTGGGTACTTATCTGCTATGGCTAGAAAGTCAGTACTCAGGCGTTTCCAAGCTTCAGATGAACAAGTGATGGTTACAAGCCACATATTTTCGTCACGATCGAAGTGTTTTCCTGTTAGTATTGTCCGCTATCGGCCGAGAGCGTCGTTCGGCACGCCCTTAAACTCACTTTTCCACTTCCCGTCCAACATCCACAACCCCATAGTCTTGCTCGATGACCTGCAAAATCTTCTCCTCCAAAGGTGTGAGATAAGTTTGCCGTCCTAAATGCTCCAGCATGGCGTAAGCTGCGCGATCGCGAAATCCAGGCACTTCCCTGACTTTCCTTATCCGCTGCAAAATCTGTGGTAACTGCCGATGGACTTCGGGGGAATCGATTTTATTCAAGTTTTCAGGCTTCACAGTTAGAGTTGTGTCGTGTACGTCAACAATCACTGTAAAGTCTCTTGGTTCCACTGCGACGCAAGAGCAGCCGTTATATTTCTTTTCTTTACCTTCCAGCCTGACCAAGGTGAATATATCACCCACCTGGCAATAGTCTTTAGCAAGCACTAGGGGCTTTTCTTTGAGCTGCTCGACGATGCCTTTGACGACTCGACTGCTAGGAACCTTACCGTTAGATGCAACTAATGCTTGCTGCCATACTTCACGTTGCTCGTCCGGTTCTAGCTTTGTTAGCGGTCTGACTTGGCGTTCGTTCGTTGGGAAAAACTTACAACCATTGGTTGTAACTTTCAAGTTGTCAATCACCCCAGCCGCTCGAATCAGTAAATCGGCATTCTGCTGGGAAAAGCCAAAGCGATCGCGGCAGTAATGGTCGAAGCGGCTGTGAGTAGAACGGTAAAGCTTGCGCTCGTGCAATTCTCGAAGCGCGAGTGCCGCTTCATAGAATGCTCTTTCCACTTTTTGTTCCAGTCGGTGGCGCTCGGCTGCTTCTGGTTCGCTCAGTTCTGATAAGATCTCCACGCTCACGGCGGACACTTGCTCGACTCCTGGTAGCTCGTTGTCAATTTGTGTTCCTTGCTCTTGGCTGCTAGAGTCTATTTTCTCCAATTCGAGCGGGTTACAAGAGAGAGTCACTGCAATTTCGCGTTCGCTCTCAAACTGCACCCACACTTCCGGTAGCGCAAAACCTAAGTTGAGTTCTTGGAATACTCCTAGCTTCTGGGTGACTTTGTGGCGCACGCGATCGCCTTTTCTGAAACTATGTGCCGCAGCTAGGCGCGCCTGTTTCACATCCTCCGTGCTGTCGGAACGCGATTTAATTTTAGGCATAGTTGTACTCGTTGAGTATTTTTCCCAGTCATCTCAAGTTGCCAATCTCAAACAACGACCAAAACTAAGACGAGCGCCATTGCTATGAGCTAGCAATTGCCATTGCTCGATCACACAGTTGTTGGCTCTTTCTTTGTTTAATCTTTTCAATCTGCTTCCGACACATGGCAAGTCCTTCTGCACATATCTGTCGTCCAACATCGAAGCTATCGAGCGATCGCCCCATGAACTCGGCAACCGATACTACAAAACGATTTACCGTCACCATCTGTTGCCCTAAGTCATTCCACCAGGTTCCGGTATCTCCCCATCCTCGCTCCCTCGCTGCTGCTAGCTTTTCGTCCAGTTGTGCTGTATCAGCAGTTGACACGTCAATTTCGTTGACTGGTTTGGAAGCAGGGGCAAGAGAAGAATACCCTATAGGGTATTCTTCTCTTGCCTGCTGGGTGTTAAATTCGTTGACAGGTAAATCTGGTTTACAGGTATCTGATAAGAGTTGACAACTATCGCCCCCTCTCAATTGGACGACTTTGCTTTGCTGTTTGGCAATTGGTTGTTTCTGTTTGGGTACAAGTTGTCGCCAATCAGAACACGGCTTTAGGTGAAAAACTGTCTTCTTCCCAGCAGTGCGATCGCATTGGATTAGATTCATTTTTGACAAGTCAGATACCACCCGTATAACTGTGATCCGGGTCAACTTGCACACCCTAGCTATACTCTCGCTTGATTCTGAAACTACGCCATCCACGGCATTTTTGAATAAATGACAGTAGATGCGAAACTGGATGGGAGTTAGTCCAAATTCGTCTAGGCGATCTAATACGCTTGAGAAGTTATCAAAATTCTGCTCGGTTTTCTGCTCGGTTGCGATCATTATTCTTCTTCCATGACGAAAGGCTCTTGAAATTCACAAGAGCCAAGATTCTTATGTAGGTAGCTGAGCGACCGATCGCTCACCCGAAGTCGTGTAGACTTGCTTCAACTGATTGACTCTGGCTACCCATGCAGGCGCTTTCCTTCCTGGTGGTGCATCTAGGGAATCAAACTGGGCTTTGATTTGCTCAACAGTTAGATGCGGCAAGCATTCTCTCGCCCATTCGAGTGCATCAGTTGGATTCTTCCACGCTCTCCACGGTTGGCTATCATTCTCAGGCGGCCCCCAGTCAGTTGGTTGATGCTGGACATTGGGAATTGAATCTACTTCTGTCTCGTCTAGAAACGCTAATCCACAGATGGAAAGCGTGACTCGTCGCTTGCTTTTTGTCTCCGCTTTCATCACCGCATTGGCTAGTGCCTCACCCTGTAATCGGTCAATTGATACTGCACCAATTGATTCGTCACAGCGTCCATCCGGTAAAGTAGCTTGCGCTGTCATTACATAAATCGAATCTGCCACTAATTCACGATTAGTGATTCGCTCTGAGACGTGGTGGATTTTCCGTAACTGCTCGGTTGCTTCCCGCAAGGCATATAGCTTTAGTTTGCCGTTAAGTCGGATGTAAGCAAATGGTTGGGTTAGGGGATTAAGTCCTAAAGCTTCACACAAGCGCGTGTAGTATTTCAGACGGTCTTGTGGCGACAATTGCGACAAGTCGCCCCCAATCAACACGCTTTCAATCGATTGCAGATTGTCTGCTTTGGTTATGTTAGTCATCACGATCTGTCTCCTACAACAATGGCTTGGGGTATTTAGCCCCAAGCCCAGTTACGAATTAGAACGGCGCTTCTTCAGAACTCGGTTTGTTGTAGGAGACAACGGAGTAACCCTTCAACCAGCTACACGCTGCAATTAGTTGGGCGATCGCTTCTTTGCTTGGCTGCGTCACTACCACATCAATTGTTCTGGTATACTCTGGTACGCCTTGGTAGTCACGCTCTTCGCTGGCTAGATCGACGTAGTAGCGATAACACTGGTTTGCACCTATCGCGTCGGCTGCGGTAAGATATGCCATAGTAAACTAGTCCTTTTTCGTCAAGGGATAGTAGGCGATCGCTTGAGTTTGTCAGGCTGGAGCGATCGCCTTTTCAATTACAAATATAATACCATGTCGACATGGTATTATCAAGGAGTTTGGCAAAGTAACTTCATGCTTTTGTCAGAATTGAGGATTTGTCAGCATCTGTCGACATGATTTAAGCTATTAGTGTATAGATTTATAGAATGAAGCATAACTAGCTAGTCAAGATATGAAAGCGCAACGGGTAAAAGGAAAGTTTTATACAGAAGACGAACCAATCGCTAGTAAAATTACTTTTCGCGTACCCGCTTCCTTAAGAAAAGCTGCGGAAGACTCTGCCAATGGTGATTTAGCAGAATGGTTGCGCCAAGCGATCGCCGAGAAGCTAGAGCGGGAACAGCAGGCAACCGTATGAGTGAACGATTTTGAGATTCTTTTCTCGCTTGTAGTCAAGAAAGGTGGTGACAAGTATACGACGCTTCGCTCTATTGGGTAGCTATACTGTCACGCCTAGTTCTCCGACCGATGCCGTGATGAACTGGAGTTTTCAGGTACGCGATTGTTATGTTGCGAATCATCGGCTGAGGCAGTGGTTTGAAGTTGCTAGCGGATCGTTGGGGAACGAAGTTGCTAAACAGGGATAGCTGTAACGACAATTTGTAACTACAATAGGAAATTGTAACTGTCGTTCGCGCATGGAATACGAATGGGATGAAGCAAAACGTCTTGCTAATCTTCGCAAGCACGGTATTGATTTTCTTGACATCCCAGATGTATTCGATGGAGATACTTTAACAGTTGAGGATGACCGTTACAGTTATGGGGAACAGCGTTTTATTACACTCGGTTTGTTGCAAGGGCGAGTTGTTGCTGTTGTTCATACGGAGCGCGAGGATTGTACCCGAATTATTTCTGCTAGAAAAGCGACCAAATATGAACGACGAATCTACTTCGAGCAACTCTCAAACTGATTGGCAACGATTGGATGCAATGACCGATGAAGATATCGATCTATCGGATTGCCCAGAGATTACGCCAGAAATGTTTGCCAAGGCAGTAGTGCGACGGGGTTTACCTGTTGCCAAAGTCAAAACTCAGGTGACACTTCGCATTGATAGCGATGTACTAAAATGGTTTAAGTCTCAAGGGCGGGGCTATCAAACGCAGATCAATCAATTGCTCCGTGCCTATATGGAAGCACATCAATAGTCGGCTTTGTTTGCTGGTTTTGTAAGCTCAGAAGCGGCAGGCTCGCGCTCAGTGAAGCCGAAGCTAGGGTAATACTCGATAGTCAAGAAATTCTCGAACTATCTAACGAGCGGTTGAAACTAAAGCGCTTGTTTATGGCACTCGTGGCACATTGACTCACATTCGGTTAAGCTGAGTCAAGGCTGTTTTAGTGCTGTTGCCAAGAGGTAAAACTATGACTCAAATTGTAGATTCATTACCCGACGACTATCAACAGCGCATCTTGTGCCACTACAAAAACGCAACAAGTACAATTCAAATTGCTCGGATGACAAATATCCCACGCTGATATTTGGAGCGAGTCGTATTTTCCGGCCAGTACTTGTTGTTCGAGGCACTCCCACAAGCAAGACTGGAAATTCATACTGCTTGCATTGGCTAGTGGGACTTTAAAACTTTCTAAGCCCAAATATAGCCGAACTTAGCTCTGTGAGAGGCAAATACATCAACATGCTCATTAAGCCAGCGGACCAAACGAAACTCGACTGCGGTGCGGAATGCCTCCAATGCTTCGGCAAAGGTTTGTAAGGGTTTGGTTGCCCAACGTCTGCGGAATCCGCCGGTCAACTGATGCCAAAGGATGAAGGTGTAAGCGATGAACACTAAAACCCAATGACGCTTCATACTCAGAGCATCCCGAACTTGATACTCACTCAAACCCAACCAGCCCTTGGCTTCTCGATAGAAGACCTCCACCCAGTTGCGAGCAGAATATGTTTGAGCTACCCAAGCCGCACTGACTTGGTTGTCAGAGGCATTGGTGAGAAAGTAATCCACCTCCGTCGCTTGCTCGAAACTAGAGGCATTGAGTTGAATCGCCAGCCAGCGAGTGCCTTCGAGCTTCGGAACGTGAACTGGTAACAGCGCCACCCAAACTGTCCGGGGCTGCTCCAGATTGAGTTGCACAGGTGTGAACTGCTCCACTGCCAAGGTTTGAGCAATAGCTTCTAATCCCTGCTTACGAGCAGACTCATCACCTGATGTTTGAGCAGTAACTTGGCGGTTTTTGGCGATTGCTGCCACGTAAGTTAGGTTTCTCGACTCCAACTGCTTGAGAAAAGGCGTGTTATTACCGTAGCCTGCATCAATTACAGTCACACCCGGTCGATAACCGCGCTTCAAGCATTGGTCAACCAAGTCTAGAGCCAGGTCAGGTTTTTTCTGGAAGTTGGGGTCTGCCTTGCCTTGCTCGAATAAACTTGCGTGTTGATAGAGTGCAACATCTAACGGCAGACGTCGCACTCCATCATACAAGTAGGTAGTCAGCAGCACAATACCATTGTCAGTCTTGCCAATCTCCCCAATGTACTGCCGTCCTACCCCATCAGTAGCCGCACCACTTTTGCGATGTCCCGAATCATCTACAATCAATGTGAAACCTTGACTCGGGGTCGTCTGGCGACACTGGTGCATCACCTCCAACCGCCGATTATTTAGCTTGACTTCATCCCAAGGGGCATTGTTGAGAAAATGTCTGAGGCTGTTGTAGGAGCCATCTACTGTATTTGTGACCAGTTGGCTCAGGTTTTTGCGCTGACTCTCACCCAGCAGTCCCCCTAGATAAACACGAAATTCCTGCCGCTGCTTCTGACGCGAAAATACATCATCAAACCGACGACACCAGTTCTCAAAGCACTGCGGCATCGCTGCTGGTACTTGATCTTTCACCTTACGTTGCTCCTGTCGAGACTGACGTAAAACGCAACTCCTACCCGCATTCTAGCTCAATTTGCTCCATCTTTCTTACAAAGTCCCATTAAAAAGCATGGACGCAGAGCTAAGAGCATTTTTCGTTATGGCTTTGACCATCTACGAAACATTGTTCTCAATCTGGAGCAGAAAATGGATGAGTTCTTGGATATTCTACAATTTTTGTCCTGTACTTAGGTACGGGACCCTATCGATACATGGATGCCTAAGCCAGAGAGTCACCTCCCTGATTCGGCTACAAAACCGTGCATGAAACGTTAATTTCACACGGCTCCTCAGTGAATTAGTGCTTGTCACGCACACCTCTAAGTTCAGAGTTAAAAGGGATTAAGGTTGAGATAATCCTCATCTATCTCTGGAACTGTAACAGCAAATTTATCTTCTGCCGTTTTAGCATCATGGCAATGTCCATGAAGTAATTGAAGGTTGTCATAACTATCATTACCGCCTTGGGAGCGGGGGATTTTATGGTCGATTTCCATCAAATCTTCATAGTGAAAAAACAGTCCACAGTGAGTACACTTTCCTTTCTGCATCTTCAGGAGTGTTGCCACCCTGATTGGAGCTTCGGGATGAAACCCCATTCTGGAACTCCAGTATACCCAGTCACCATCAAACGGACTACGGCTTCCTTGCACCTGTATGTGTCTCACAATGCGAGTTTCACGGTGCTTGAGTAAGCGAATTTTCTGGTTATGGGGTTTAAATACCCAATTATCAGACCCTACGGTTTGCCAATACTTTTGACAACTCCATCGGGAAGATTTATTAGGATGACGATGTTCTGCCCATGCTTTTAGCTGACTGAATAATGTTGTATCAGCCTGGTTAAATAGGCGTTTACTGACGACACCTGAGTAGTAGTTTGTCCATCCACGGATGACGGGATTCAAATGAGCGATTAAATCAGATTGTGGTACTGACTTATGCCCATCAATCAATTTACCTATCTTCTGCGTGTGTGTCTTCAGCTTTGCTTTACTTGGGGTAATTAGAGTTTTGTAACCAAGTAATTTTCCGCTTGAGCTTTTACCACTGTGATATTTTCCAACAGGAAATTGTCGAACAGTGAAACCCAGAAAATCAAAACCAACCTTACCTTCATACATATTAAGTGTATGGGATATTCGGGTTTTACTTGGTTTCAATTTTAGCCCTAATTCGCTTAACCACTCACTAATAATCTGCTGACATCTTTGGATAACGGCAAGGTCTTTATGCAGAATCAAAAAATCATCTGCAAATCGAATTAAGCTTATTGCTGTAAAGTTCGCCGCTTTACAACCGGGTAAACTTAAAGCAACTTGTTTAATTCTATTCTCCATACCGTGGAGGGCTATATTCGCTAATAACGGCGAAATCGTACCCCCTTGTGGAACACCCATCGATGCTGTGTTGTCAGATTTCTCCCTCAAAGCATATTCGGAGAAATCAATCACTCCCGCTTTTAACCATGCACGAATTTGTCGGCGAATGGTGGGGAATGTATTTAATTTTGACAGCAGAACATTATGAGCGATTTTGTCAAAACATTTTGCAATATCGGCATCCAACACATATTTAGGTTTAAACTTGATAGTGTTGAATATTGCCTTCATTGCATCATGGGCGTTTCTTCCTGGTCGGAAGCCGAAGGAGTTTGGCTCGAAGCGAGCTTCCCATTCAGGTTCTAGGGCTAGTTTTACTAACGATTGCAAGGCGCGGTCGTATAGAGTGGGTATAGAAAGGGGTCTTTTTTCTCCCTTTGTGCCGGGCTTTGGTATCCACACCCTGCGAGTGGGAGCGGCTTTATGACCTAGTTTCAGGGATTGTACTAAGATGAGACGTGCTTTTGGGGACAGGTTTTTCCGCCCATCCACTCCTGCCGTCTTCTTACCTCGGTTGTCCTGTGTTACCCTACGAGCCGCTAAACACTTTGCTGACCAGGAGTGCAACAACGTTTTTTGGAGTTGACGAACTGCTTTGACATCGCCACGCTGCGAGGCTTTGTAGATGCGCTTTTGCAACTTGAATACTTTCCTCTGGTGCTTTCGCCAGGGGATAGCATTCCATTCCACCGTAGTCTTTAAACTCGTTTTAGCCATATAAATTGCTACCAGTACCTCTACAATCCAAGTCACCGTGCCTCCGTCTGCATATCCTCTGGCTTTCCCAAAGGCTTTAGCTTCTGAGGCAATCCTTCCCCTTGAAGGCTTATGGCTGGCTACCTGCTCAGGAAATCGACCATTTCCTGAGAGCGCATCAGGGGGTTACTTCGTTCCCAATTTTTCGTTTGTCGTTGGTTTTAGGGTTCTCTCTCTTCATCGGGTTTATTGTGAGTGCATATTGGTCTGCCGCTTAATCAGCCAACCACTTATCCTTTCCCTTTTGGGACAAGCCCAAGAGCCTTTTGGCTTGTTTTGCATTACGATGATTCAGTCAAGAGATTCGTATTCCTACCCATGACCAGCTATGCTAGGCGGGATTCCACATTAGGCTTGCAGTTACCGCCATGATTCCCCGCTTCACCCCAACAAAGAACCACTTTGTTGAAGTGGGGGACTTGCAGTCACTCCTGCACTTGGAGGGATGGAATTACACCATCACGAAAAATTGAGTTATCAAGGTTCAGTGGAGATTTCTTTCTCCTATCTTCCTTGTCTGTCATCCCCGAATATTTCTATTCGTTTCGACAGAACGAATCACACTAGCGGCTTGCAAACATAAACGCTCCGACTTACAAACAGGAGAATTTTCGGCTCACATTAATTGCAACTAAGAACGCACTCTGGCTCAAATTAATTGCAACTCGGCTCACATTAATTGCAACTGAGCTTGCAAACAAAACATTTGGCTCAAATTAATTGCAACTGACAGTTAGTGAAACAATTGACAGGGGGTTTGATATTTTGAAATAGCACCACAAAGGCACTTCAGACTTCTAGAGCTTTGTGAAGAATTGAATTTTAATCAACGCTGCTACAACCTTCAGCTCTCCAAACTTGAGCGCGATGCAACAGTTCAGCAACTAATGAATCCTTCTTTTCGGAATAGGCTAGCAATGTCCTTACCCCACTTTTAATCAACTCCTGCTTATGCTGCCCATATCGCTCTGCCACCTCTGGGTGCGCGCAAAGAAAATCTCTAATCAGCAGATTATTAGTCCATAAGTTACTGCCCCACTGCACCAAGTGAACATTAAACGCTCTCTCATGACGGCGGCGAAAATATAACCGTCCTGGTATGCCAGCCTCACCTAAATACTCGTAGCCAAGTGTCTGGAGAACAGTGATGGGGAAAGAGTTATGGGAGAGCGTCTGCACCCCAATCAGGATATCAATGATAGGCTTAGCAGCTAAACCAGGGACTGCGGTGCTGCCGATATGTTGAATATTAAATATGTGTCTAGTCAGTGCCTGTTGTAGGCGCTGTTGTTCCTGATGAAAAAGAGCGGGCCAGTGAGGCTGATAAGGAACTACAGTAATCAATTCATCTATCTCCATACGGTGCTTTAGCCCTTAAGTAGTCCAAGTTTGGCTTTTACTTGCTGTCGGCTGCCTTGGGTGTAGCGTACAGTCGTTTGAATTGCCGGAGTTCCCTTTTTGGTAATATGACCGAGATAATATGCAACTTCTTCCAAAGTCCAACCAACTTCCCGTGCTCGGTGAGCAAAATCATGTCGCAGGTCGTGAAACGTCACATCACCAATCAATTTCCACTCGTCAAACTTGGCATGGGCTTTGATGTTCTTCCACCAGCGGTGAACGCCTGCTTCCGTGAGTCGCTGGCTTCGCTGCGAAGTAAAAACGTAAGGACTTTCAGGGTCTCGTCCCCCGTGATGAATATACTCAAACAACGGTCGTCTGGCAGCATTGACTAGATCGATGTCTCGCCCTTTTCCTCCCTTGTAACCAACGTGCAGCCAGCCAACCTTGGGACCAACATGAGTCTGCTCCATCAGCAGCCATGAAACATCACTGACGCGACAACCAGCCCAGTATCCTAATGCAAACAGCGCGGCGCTGCGGGGCGAGCCGTCCCGTTCAATTAGGTGGCGGAGAATATAGCGTTGGTCAGCAGTTAGCATTCTTGGAGCTAGGAGCGGCTGCGGTGGAATATCCAAGCCCCTAGTCGGGTTGCGCTGTAAAATCCCCTTCTCCTCTATCAGCCATCGGGCGAAACCGCTCACAGCCGACTTGACCCGCGCTCGATGAGTAATACTGTAACCATTGGCTTCGAGAGCGGCAATGTAGGTTTCTATTGCTGTTTTGGTCAAGAGTTGGGGATGAAACTCGCCACCACTACCAGGACGTTGTGCAATCCATTGGACTACTTGACGCAAGACTCGTAGATAAGCATCAACTGTGCTAGAAGTCTTGCCAGACAAAAAAGCTTCATACTCCAGTAGTAGTGCTGTTGCTTCCGGTAATGGGGTTGGGTCCACAGCGCCAAAATTCACCTCAAAAATTTCTGTGGTGAGTTTTTCCACCTCATCTGAAGAGAATCTAACTCACATTCACCCACTTTTGTCACCAACTGGCAACAGAAAGTATTTTCTGTGGTCAGTTTTCTGGTACAACCAAGATCGTAACGATCTGTGGAGGCGAACTGCTTTAAGCGTGTGACCCGCAAGAAAATCCCGCCCGAAGCTTTAATCAACTTGCGCCATCGACTCGATCTACTGCCGAGCCGTTGTCAGTCACGGCGGCAGCTGGTTGAAGAAACGGCTTCATTATATGGGGTGTCGATTGATACTCTATATCGAGCTTTGCGTAACTCCAGATCGCCCAAATCCATCCACCGTTCGGATAGTGGAATACCTCGAAAGCTATCACGAGTGGAGATGGAGCTTTATTGTGAAGTCATCGCCGCGATGAAAATCCGCACCTGTAACAAAAAAGGGCGACATCTTTCGACTGCACGGGCAATCGAACTGTTGGAAGAGTATGGGATGGACACGCCACAGGGGTTTATTCAACCACCCAAGGGAATGCTTTCTAAAGCTACCGTCAACCGCTACCTGAAAACATGGGGCTACGACCATCTCACCATGACCCGTCAGCCGCCTGCGGTGCGCTTTCAGGCAACCAGTAGCAATGAATGCTGGCACTTTGACTTAAGCCCATCCGATCTCAAACACGTCAAGCAACCCTCATGGGTCGAACCTGGAAGGGGAAACCCACTACTAATGCTCTACAGCGTTGTGGATGACCGCAGTGGCGTGTGTTATCAAGAATATCACTGCGTCTACGGGGAGGATGTCGAAGCGGCATTGCGCTTTCTATTCAATGCCATGACAGCCAAAGCACAAGACGGGTTTCCCTTCCAAGGGATTCCAGAAATGATTTACACGGATAATGGTCCGATTGCCAAAAGTCAGGTATTTCAAAATGTGATGAACTGCTTGGGAATCAAGCTGGTCACGCATATGCCTCAGGGAAAGGATGGTCGTCGAGTCACAGCTCGCGCTAAGGGCAAAGTGGAAAGACCATTTCGGACGGTGAAAGAAGCACACGAAACTTTGTACCACTTTCACGAACCAGAAAATGAGGCCGAGGCTAACCTATGGTTGCGCCAATACCTGCTGCATTACAACGACAAGCCACACCGTAGTGAACCACACTCGCGAATGGAAGATTGGCGAAAGAATCTGCCGCAGAGCGGTATCAGCTCAATGTGTAGTTGGGAACGGTTCTGTACCTTTGCCCGCTCTCCGCAGCGAAGGAAAGTGGGCGCAGATGCTAGAGTATCGGTTGAGGGCGTGGCTTATGAGGTAGATCCTGACCTGGCAGGTGAAACCGTGGTGCTGTGGTGGGGTTTATTTGACAATGAACTGTATGTTGAGAAGGACTTGGGACGCTATGGACCTTTTTACCCAGTCGATGGTCCCATCCCCTTACATCGTTACCGTAAATTCAAGAAAACTAGAACCCAAGAACGAGTAGACCGGATTGCAGCTTTGGCATCCGAGTTAGGCTTGCCACGCGCCGCTTTGGACAAAAACACGGATCTACAGTTTCTGGTGGAGCGGGCGGATAAGTACAGCTCGCTAGAACTACCTGTCACACCCTTCAGCGACCCAGATCCATGGCAAGAATTTACATATCCGACCGTATTGTTTGCTAAACGGGCGATTGCAGAATACCTTGGTCAGCCACTAGCAAAACTATCAGAAGAACAACGGGCATTTATTGATGCACTGTTAGCTGAAACCTTGAATAAAAAAGCAGTGATGTCGCGGGTGCGACAGTATTTTCTCCTGCCAAAAGGAGGGGAACATGCTCACTGAGGTGATGGAACACTTTGGCTTGGTAAAGGAATTTCGTAAAGCTGGATATTACGAAACCGAGCAACAAAAGCAAATGTTCAAAGATATTATTGCCGCTATTCATTCAGGCAAGCTGGTTGCTCTCACAGGAATTATTGGTTGTGGCAAGACGACCACGTTGCGACGTTTGTTTGAAATTTTGGACAAAGAAGGAAAAATCCTGGTCTCGAAATCACTTTCTGTAGATAAAGACCGTGCGATGCTCTCGACACTGATTGCTGCTTTATTCTACGATCTGTCGGCAGATAAGGAAGTGAAAATCCCCACAACTGGGGAAAAACGAGAACGGGAACTGCGCTCGTTGGTGAAGAAAGGTAAAAAGGTAAAAAGCCCGTAGCACTGTTTGTCGATGAAGCTCACGCTCTACATAGCAGCACCTTGACCGGACTTAAGCGTTTAATTGAAGTCGTTGAAGACGGTGGTGGCACGCTTTCAGTCGTATTGGCTGGTCATCCCAAACTGAAAAACGATCTGCGCCGTCCGACGATGGAAGAAATTGGATATCGGGCAACAGTATTTGCTTTTGACGGGATTACTGGTTCTCAAAGAGAGTATATCGAATGGTTAATCCAAGAATGTGTCCAAGAGGGAACTGAAATTGGCGAGATTTTAGAGACAGAAGCCCTTGAGCTGTTGGCTGCACGCTTGAGGACACCGCTACAAATCGAACAGCATTTAACGCTAGCTTTTGAGGCAGCGTACCTGTTTGGCGAAAAGCCTGTAACAAAGGCAATTGTAGAGTCGGTTCTCTCTAAACAAATTGACGATTTGGAACCCACTCTCACCAGGCATGGCTATGACGTGAGAAGTTTGGCAGAACAATTTAATGCTAAACAATCTGAAATCAGATCGCTGTTTCGCGGTCAGCTTGACCCAGTGAGGACTCGTGAATTACAAGAGCAAATGTTGGTAGATGGACTACCAATTTGAATGATTTCATCACGGAGCTACTGCAATGCAAGTATTTGTCAGTTGCAATTAATTTGAGCCAAATGTTTTGTTTGCAAGCTCAGTTGCAATTAATGTGAGCCGAGTTGCAATTAATTTGAGCCAGAGTGCGTTCTTAGTTGCAATTAATGTGAGCCGAAAATTCTCCTGTTTGTAAGTCGGAGCGTTTATGTTTGCAAGCCGCTAGTGTGATTCGTTCTGTCGAAACGAATAGAAATATTCGGGGATGACAGACAAGGAAGATAGGAGAAAGAAATCTCCACTGAACCTTGATAACTCAATTTTTCGTGATGGTGTAATTCCATCCCTCCAAGTGCAGGAGTGACTGCAAGTCCCCCACTTCAACAAAGTGGTTCTTTGTTGGGGTGAAGCGGGGAATCATGGCGGTAACTGCAAGCCTAATGTGGAATCCCGCCTAGCATAGCTGGTCATGGGTAGGAATACGAATCTCTTGACTGAATCATCGTAATGCAAAACAAGCCAAAAGGCTCTTGGGCTTGTCCCAAAAGGGAAAGGATAAGTGGTTGGCTGATTAAGCGGCAGACCAATATGCACTCACAATAAACCCGATGAAGAGAGAGAACCCTAAAACCAACGACAAACGAAAAATTGGGAACGAAGTAACCCCCTGATGCGCTCTCAGGAAATGGTCGATTTCCTGAGCAGGTAGCCAGCCATAAGCCTTCAAGGGGAAGGATTGCCTCAGAAGCTAAAGCCTTTGGGAAAGCCAGAGGATATGCAGACGGAGGCACGGTGACTTGGATTGTAGAGGTACTGGTAGCAATTTATATGGCTAAAACGAGTTTAAAGACTACGGTGGAATGGAATGCTATCCCCTGGCGAAAGCACCAGAGGAAAGTATTCAAGTTGCAAAAGCGCATCTACAAAGCCTCGCAGCGTGGCGATGTCAAAGCAGTTCGTCAACTCCAAAAAACGTTGTTGCACTCCTGGTCAGCAAAGTGTTTAGCGGCTCGTAGGGTAACACAGGACAACCGAGGTAAGAAGACGGCAGGAGTGGATGGGCGGAAAAACCTGTCCCCAAAAGCACGTCTCATCTTAGTACAATCCCTGAAACTAGGTCATAAAGCCGCTCCCACTCGCAGGGTGTGGATACCAAAGCCCGGCACAAAGGGAGAAAAAAGACCCCTTTCTATACCCACTCTATACGACCGCGCCTTGCAATCGTTAGTAAAACTAGCCCTAGAACCTGAATGGGAAGCTCGCTTCGAGCCAAACTCCTTCGGCTTCCGACCAGGAAGAAACGCCCATGATGCAATGAAGGCAATATTCAACACTATCAAGTTTAAACCTAAATATGTGTTGGATGCCGATATTGCAAAATGTTTTGACAAAATCGCTCATAATGTTCTGCTGTCAAAATTAAATACATTCCCCACCATTCGCCGACAAATTCGTGCATGGTTAAAAGCGGGAGTGATTGATTTCTCCGAATATGCTTTGAGGGAGAAATCTGACAACACAGCATCGATGGGTGTTCCACAAGGGGGTACGATTTCGCCGTTATTAGCGAATATAGCCCTCCACGGTATGGAGAATAGAATTAAACAAGTTGCTTTAAGTTTACCCGGTTGTAAAGCGGCGAACTTTACAGCAATAAGCTTAATTCGATTTGCAGATGATTTTTTGATTCTGCATAAAGACCTTGCCGTTATCCAAAGATGTCAGCAGATTATTAGTGAGTGGTTAAGCGAATTAGGGCTAAAATTGAAACCAAGTAAAACCCGAATATCCCATACACTTAATATGTATGAAGGTAAGGTTGGTTTTGATTTTCTGGGTTTCACTGTTCGACAATTTCCTGTTGGAAAATATCACAGTGGTAAAAGCTCAAGCGGAAAATTACTTGGTTACAAAACTCTAATTACCCCAAGTAAAGCAAAGCTGAAGACACACACGCAGAAGATAGGTAAATTGATTGATGGGCATAAGTCAGTACCACAATCTGATTTAATCGCTCATTTGAATCCCGTCATCCGTGGATGGACAAACTACTACTCAGGTGTCGTCAGTAAACGCCTATTTAACCAGGCTGATACAACATTATTCAGTCAGCTAAAAGCATGGGCAGAACATCGTCATCCTAATAAATCTTCCCGATGGAGTTGTCAAAAGTATTGGCAAACCGTAGGGTCTGATAATTGGGTATTTAAACCCCATAACCAGAAAATTCGCTTACTCAAGCACCGTGAAACTCGCATTGTGAGACACATACAGGTGCAAGGAAGCCGTAGTCCGTTTGATGGTGACTGGGTATACTGGAGTTCCAGAATGGGGTTTCATCCCGAAGCTCCAATCAGGGTGGCAACACTCCTGAAGATGCAGAAAGGAAAGTGTACTCACTGTGGACTGTTTTTTCACTATGAAGATTTGATGGAAATCGACCATAAAATCCCCCGCTCCCAAGGCGGTAATGATAGTTATGACAACCTTCAATTACTTCATGGACATTGCCATGATGCTAAAACGGCAGAAGATAAATTTGCTGTTACAGTTCCAGAGATAGATGAGGATTATCTCAACCTTAATCCCTTTTAACTCTGAACTTAGAGGTGTGCGTGACAAGCACTAATTCACTGAGGAGCCGTGTGAAATTAACGTTTCATGCACGGTTTTGTAGCCGAATCAGGGAGGTGACTCTCTGGCTTAGGCATCCAAGTAACTTGATGCAGGGAGCGTAATAAATGATGACGCTCCCTCGGGGGAATCGAGACACAGTAGTGGGATGATCTCCAAAGGACAAACAGCACTATACTTAATTGGGGGATTGCCAAAGATCGCCACCTCAACTATTAAAGAGGCAACTTGGCAGCGCAAAGAGTTCATCCACTGGTGGCTGGGTGCAACAGAAGCGAAGGTCGCTTCGCGAACAGCCGTTGGCATCGCGCCAGTACCAGGACTACGACCAGCCCCCCCAAGTGGCAGTAGAAGCAGCCCCGATGCCCCAAAGCATCAAGTCCTCTATTGGAGGAGCTGTCGCAGGAAGTTGCAGGGAATGGCAGAAAAATCAAATGAGGCAACTGCGTGTGTGAAGAGTGGTTAGCACAGTTTGAGGCAGCGTGGACAACTGAAGAGCGATCGCTCTTAGGTGTAATGTATGATGGAGTTGAACTCCAAGGAGCTAAGGGTATGACTTTAGCATCAAATGGACAAGCAGCGATCGTCCGTACAGAACGCGGACTGACGATTGGGGGAACTCGAATCACTGTTTATGAGGTGATGGATTTTTTAAAGGCGCAATATCCACCTAAACTTATCCGTGACAAGTTCAATCTGACAGACGAGCAGATCGATAGTGCCTTGTCTTACCTGGAAGCAAATCGCGCTCAAGTCGAAGCTGAGTATCAAGAAGTACTACAGACTAGAGAAGAAATTCGCTCCTATTGGGAAGAGCGCAATCACAATCGCTTGGCGCGAATTGCACAGATGCCACGCCAGATGGAAAACAAAGAGCTGTGGGCAAAACTGGAGGCACAAAAAGCGAAGCGTGTTGCACAGACAGAATGACCTTCCTAGTTGACTACAACTTGGACGGATACGCTCTGGTTCTTCTCGGCATTCTAGCAAAACATGGTTGGCTGGTAGGCGACCATAGTGCTGACACCTTCCGCCCTTTGTGGGCAATCGTGTCCCAGTGGAAATGCTTCTTCTATGTCACCGATGGATGGTCGGTTTACCAAGCGCTTTATTCCCGATGGCGACCAGATCATCAGTAAGACCTACATGACACGAGTGGAGGGAGAAAATACACGCTTACGCCATTATCTCGCTCGGCTCCATCGCAAGACCTTGTGCTACTCCAAATACCACGGACATGTTGAAACATTCGCTGCGCTTGCTGCTGCACTATCTCAAATTTGGAGAGGTGCCTGTGCCGCAATGATTCATACCACTATTCAGCAACGCCAGATTTTTATTGCCCCTCCATCGATTGCATTCATCAAGTAGCAGGTTGAGTTCCGCAGCAACTTTCCACGGATTGCGTCCTTTGAATGGGGCGGCGATAACTGCTTCGTAAGGATTTTTTCCAGTTTGCTTAACAGCATCGATCGCGGCTTTGTTAGAGAGTCCTCGTCCAGCCACAAGCCAAGCTGCCAAAATATGTCCCGTGCGCCCAATGCCACCAGAACAATGAACAACGACCTTTTCATCCTCCTGATTAGCAGTCGCTAAGAACGGTAAAATTTGGTGGATGAGAATTTCGGGGGTGGCAAAGTGGAAATCCTTGATCGGTGTCCAACATATGCGATCGAGTCCAAAAGTTTGTCGATAAATATCCAGTAGATTGGCATAGCGAGACAGTTGAGATTCAGGAAGCAAACAGCACACCCGCTTGATGTTCTGATTTTGCATAAATTCAATCCACTCAGTGACTTGCTCGTTACTATATCCAGGACGAGCGGAGCCAAACACGATCAGTTCATTCCCCGAAGCAGCAGCAAATTTATACATAGTCAGTGCAATTTGGTGAGTTAGATACCAATTGCGAAGCATCAATCTCACTTCATCTCATTGGGTGGCATATGTAAGCCAATCATATTTCCTTCTGTATCGACAATCAAGGCCATGAATCCATATTGACCGATCGATGTTTTTGGCTGTTGGATTTGACCACCAGCGGCAACGACACGCTCTAATTCTATAGCCACCTCATCACAGTGGAAATAGGGTATCGTGCCGCTCTCACCAGACTTGACCCCTTCCATCTTGACCAATGCACCAGACGCACCAACTTTATCCATAGCCATCGGAAATGCCCACATATCCATTCCAGGACTTTCGAGCTTCTCCAGCTTCATCTGAAACACAGACTCGTAAAAACTTTTTGCCCGATCCATGTCCTGGACATAAATTTCACACCAAACAATGGGATTAGATTTCATCATACGAACCTCTCAATTTCACAGTTCGGTTAAATAGGTTGCAAGGCGATCGAAACATTCTGACCAACCTGTGTTGTGAGCATTCCGTGATTCAGTGGATTCAAAAATGGCTTGCTGGAACGTCATCAACGTTTTGTTGTCCTGTTCCTCAAACGTCACAGTAACCAGCGTTTCATGTTTGGGTCGGTTATTCTCGTCCTCCCAGGCAAACGTGAAAACCAAACGCTCTGGATCAATGATTTCGCGATAGATACCCTGCATCCAATGGTCGGTGCCTTCGGGAGAGCGAATACAGGCTCGATACATACCCCCAACCTGTACGTTCATGTGGCAGGCGATCGCCGTAAAATCCTTTGGACCCAACCAACGAGAGAAATGTTCGGGTTGAGTCCAAACTTTGAATACCAGGCTGCGAGGCGCATCAAATGTGCGGGCGATCGTGAGTTGGCGATCGGGGATTGTCGTGGCATTATTCATGCTTGTGCGTCCGCGTATTGCTCTGTTAGATGTTCACCAGATTGGATGGCACTGGATTCCATATACACGAGTTCCCAGATGTGTCCGTCTAAATCCTGGAAGCCATGCGCGTACATAAATCCGCGATCTTGCGGTTCGTTGTAGGTGTTGCCGCCAGCAGCGATCGCCTTGCTCACCATCTCATCAACTGCTTCCCGGCTCTCACTCGATAAACAGGTCAACACTTCAGTGCTTTTCGTCGCGTCACAGATGGGATTGGGCGTGAAGGATTTGAATTTGTCGTGAGTCAAGAGCATGACAAAGATGTCCTCACTCACAATCATGCAAGTCGCCGTCTCATCGGTGAATTGGGGGTTGAAACTGAAGCCAAGTTTTGTAAAAAAGTCGATGGACTGCTTCAGGTTCTTGACAGGTAGATTGACAAAGATTTTTCTAGACATAATTCCTCCAATGATTCGGCTAACTGATACCGTTCGCTGCACGCTCGATCGTGGCAATATCGATCTTGACCATTTGCATCATCGCCTCTTGGGCACGTCGGGCACGGGCTGTGTCGGGGTCGTTAAGTAATTCGATCATCCGCCTGGGTACGATCTGCCAGGGAAATCCCCACCGATCTTTGACCCAGCCGCAGGCGATTTCCGATCCGCCCTCTGCGATCGCAGCCCATAGGCGATCGACTTCAGCTTGGTCATCACAATGGATTTGAAACGACACAGCTTCAGTGAACGGAAACTGCGATCCACCGTTTAGCCCCACGTATTGCAGACCAGCCAACGTGAATTCGACCGTCAAGACCATTCCAGCGGGTCCACTCGGCGTGTCAGCGGGAGACTTCAAAATGCGATCGATACGCGAATCTGGCAGCAGCGAGACATAGAACTTAGCCGCCTCTTCAGCGTCGCCATTAAACCACAAACAAGGGACGATTTTTTGAGTTGTTAGCACTGGATTCCTCCTGTTAAGCTTCTGTCTTTAAGTCGCTGATTTCAAAAGCTACCTATCAACAATCATCTCGAAGCCGCCATAGATCATCCGCTTGCCATCGAACGGCATTTCAGCATTTGGATTCTTTTCAGGCTGCATGCGTGGGTCTGCCATAACTTTCTTCCACCCCTCATCTCTGATTTCGCGTGAGGGCCAAACAACCCAAGAAAAACAAACTGTTTCATCTGCCTGACACTGAACGGCTAAAGGAAATGATGTGACTTCACCTTCAGGAACGTCATCCCCCCAACATTCAATCAACTTGAGTGCCCCGTATTCCTTAAATACGATCGCCGTGCTCTCTGCATGTTGCTTGTAAACTTCTTTGTTGACTGTAGGGACAGCTAAAACAAAACCATCAACGTAAGGCATGAGGTTTTTCTCCTGATTACAATTCTTGGATTGATTTTTGATTGATAACAAGATTGAATGCTAGTTAGACTGATGCACAAATCACATTACTTTTTGCGATTCTGTTTTTGTTCGTTTGCTTGTAACTCTTGTAGATACTCATCCAGGCGATCGAAACTCTGTTCCCAAAATCGGCGGTAGTGTTCCAGCCAGTCTGCTAAATCCTTCAGCGGTTCTGGATTGAGGTGGCAGGGTCGCCACTGTGCATCTCGGCTGCGCGTAATCAGTTGAGCACGTTCCAGCACTTTGAGATGTTTGGAGATGGCAGGTAAACTCATCTCAAACGGTTCAGCGAGTTCTGTGACGGTGGTTTCTCCCTGAGCGAGTTGTGCCAGAATTGCTCGACGGGTAGGATCAGCCAGGGCAGCAAGGGTAACGCTCAAAGAGTCAGTGGACATTTGATACTTAACCGCGCAGTTAATTAACTGCTAGTTTAAATGTACTATTCCAATCTGTCAAGGGCAATCCCCAGTGTTTGGGTGAACTTTTGTGTTGAAACGTAACTACTCAGGCTTAATCCTGTTATGTCACTTTCGAGAAAAATAATCTACAAGCCCTATTAATACGTATTTTCGCAACAAAAGAAGTTAAATGACAATAAGTGAGACGCGATCGCTAAACCTATAATTCTACTTGAGGTTCAGAGTAGACGAGACATTTTCCTCTTTCCAGAGTGACATAAGCTGTTTACGGACGCGCTGGCTTCCGTTATGGATGGAAGAAACAAAATAAAATGCACCAAAAAACTATACTTTGATTGTGTCCTGACAATTAAGACCGATCCCCCAATGGTGCTTTGTCGCCCGTACAGAAGCTTGGTTCTGGGTTGAGACGGTGATGACATTGGTGAAATGGCAGCAGCCATTATCCCGTTTAGGAGACTGTATTCATCCGTCAACCCAGGTCAGGGCACACTTCCAACTATTAGTATGACTGCACATTCCTGAGGGAGCCTTTGATAATGAAAACACCAAAGTTAAAATCCCGTTTCCATCAACCAAGTATGAATGAAACTTCCGATTTAAAGCCAATCAACCCAAATGCAGCAGGTATTGATATCGGTTCAGAATTTCACGCTCGTGAGTGTTCCAAAAAACCGAGCATCTAAGTGTGTAAGACGTTTTGGCTGTTACACTGCTGACTTGTATGCCCTTGCAGATTGGCTGGCTGAATGTAGAGTGGAAACTGTAGCAATGGAATCAACAGGGGTGTATTGGATTGCGTTGTTTCAAATTTTGGAAACAAGGGGCTTTGAGGTTGAACTTGTCAACGCTCATCATGTCAAAACTTTACCTGGACGCAAAACTGATATTTTGGACTGTCAATGGCTGCAACAGTTGCATAGTTATGGATTGTTGTCTGGTTCTTTTCGCCCAGAAGACCAGATTTGTGTTTTGCGGAGTTACATCCGCCAACGAGATAGTCTAATCAAAAGTGCTTGTGTTCATATTCAACGAATGCAAAAGGCTTTAACACAGATGAACGTGCAACTGCATAAAGTCGTCAGCGATATTACTGGTACTACTGGGATGACAATTATTCGAGCGATTGTTGCTGGAGAAAGAGACCCGCAAATTTTAGCAGCTAAAAAGCATCACCGCGCTAAACGCTCTGAAGCAGAAATTGCCGCCGCGTTGAATGGAGATTATCGTAGTGAGCATGTCTTTGTACTTCAACAAGAACTACAACTTTACGATGTTTATCAAACTCAGATAGCAGCTTGCGACTGCAAATCAAGGAGTGCTTGGCTCAATTTAGCGACAAAGTTAATCTCAATGACTCTCCACTTCCTCAACCAAAGCACCCCCGTCACAAACCTCAAGGCAATGAACCTAACTTTGATTTGCGTACTCATCTTTACCGCATGAGTGGGGTTGATTTTACCCAAGTGGATGGTCTTGGTGTCCTGACAGTACAAATCATCCTTTCTGAGGTCGGTTTAGATCCTAGCCGATTCCCAACTGTTAAACACTTTACTTCCTGGCTTGGTCTTTGCCCTTGCAATCGCATCACTGGTGGTAAAGTTAAACGTTCTCAAACTCGCTTGGTGGTTAACCCTGCTGCCAATGCTTTCCGTATGGCAGCACAAACAGCTGGCAAAAGCAATTCAGCTTTAGGTGCCTTTTATCGTCGCTTACGTTCTCGCCTTGGTACACCCAAAGCTATCACTGCTACTGCTCATAAGCTGGCACGAATTTTCTACCGACTTTGGACTTCTGGAGCTAACTATCAAGATCCTGGCATGGATTATTATGAGCAACGTTACCAAGAACGAATCATCAATAACCTCCAGAAAAAGGCTCTGGCTTTAGGCTTTGAGCTGATTCCTCAGCCCGAAGCAAATACGGTTTCTTAGGAGAGGGATTATTAGCTACTGCATCTAGCTCTATAACTCTTTCTCGCTTAGCTACAGAGATCTTGAAAAGATGATGCTGTACCCTTGGTATTTTCGTCACCTACGAAGCGATTCGAAGAATGGTGTCAGAGTCAGACCTTTGCCGATCGAATCCGTCACCATTGCCGCAAAACAGGTAAGAAGTGGCATCTAGACGAAATGCGAGTGCAGACTGAGTCACCGCAACAAAGCAGCAGCGCGCGAAGTTTCTGAAAAAACTGCTGAAAAAACAAGGCTTTGCTCCACAGGTAATGGTGACAGATAAGTTGAAAAGCTATGCAGTTGCGAAAAAAGAGCTTCTGCCATCTGTGGCAACTTGACGAACGGCTTCGCCTTGTTTATCTGCGAGCAAACGGTAATAGATTTCGCGGATAATCAACGGTGCAAGAAACGGAATATCCTGTGGTGCATCTAAAAGCTTTGTCAACCGGATGGCGCAATCAATCAACGTTGAATCGGCATCGTTGATGAAGCAACCTCTGACTGACTCTTTTTGACCAATGCCTAGATTCGTTTGAGCAATAATCTCACTGAGTTGGACTGGGTCTAGATTCACCTTCAATCCTAAATAGGGCTGAGCGGGTGTTGCTTCTATCACACCCCCACCCAGAGGCAAATCCACCGATACACCAGATATTGAGCGACACCGTACTGATAGGTCTGTTCATTCAGCAGCACTTGTTTTTTGCCTTGTACCACAATGACGAGCAGTGGTTTGCTGACCGCCTGGCTGATGGCGGCGGGGGCAGATTCTCGCTTGAAATTTAAAGCATCGATCGCCGTTGCATGGCGACCGTTTCCCTTGCCGTCCGTGTACCGATCGACGAGTGCTGCCAATTCCGCACATTTGTCGATCGCCAAGCGTTGCTGTATTGGCAAAATCTCCCTAATGGGAGAAGCCCCGATCGCGGTTGTATGGTCTAGCGTCTCGATTGTCATGCCGGATTCCTGACTGATGTAACACTTCTCATGCGTGCATTATAGGAAATATTTTCCTTAACTAGCGTCTCGGTTGGAAGGATTAGGCAATAATCTGCTAGATTTGTGTATTCATCCAAAAGCGAATTCAGCCTACGATGAACGTATGCCACAAGCTGAAACAAACACAAAGGTTGAGTCTGGCTTAATTGAAATCAAGGGAACACAGATACGCGAACGGCGAACTCGCATAGAACACAGTGATTCTCAACCAGCAGCCCTGTGCCCAAATGACGAGTACCGATCGAGTATTCGGACACATATCGTACTATATTTGGAGGCAACTCATGGATCTTTCTGACAATACGGTACTAGTCACCGGTGGCGGCACTGGCATCGGTCTGGCGATCGCAAAACATTTTCTTGATGCGGGTAGCGAAGTCGTCATCTGCGGTCGTCGTGCAGACAAGCTGGCTGAGGTGCAGGCGGCACATCCCGGATTGAAGACCTGCGTGGCTGATGTCGCAAACGCCACAAGTCGCGAGGAACTAATTGTCTGGGCGATTGCCGAATACCCAGATTTTAATGTACTGGTTAACAATGCTGGAATTCAGCGACGGGAGCGCTTTGCAATCGATCCTGCCGACTGGTCGAGCCGTCAGCAGGAAATCGCCATCAATCTAGAAGCACCAGTCCATCTCGCGGCGCTAGTGCTGAGTCAATTTCGCGCACAACCAAAAGCGGCGATCATTAACGTCTCTTCGGGTTTAGCTTTCGTGCCAGCCCTGTTTGCACCCGTCTATGCTGCCACTAAGGCTGCTATTCATTCATTTACCGTATCTTTGCGGGCTGAACTAGACACTACCTCGATCCAAGTCATCGAGATCGCACCGCCTGCAGTGAATACCGATTTGGGTGGAGTTGGAATTCATACCGATGGCGTTCCCGTGGACGTGTTTGTTGATTCGGTCATGGCGCGAGTTGCCGCAGGCGAACTAGAAGTAGGCTATGGCTTCTCCGAGACAGCACGCCGTGCCTCACGCGAACAGTTAAACGATCGCTTTGCCGAGTTCGTGGCATCGATGAAATAAGGTGTGGTGGCTCAACAGAACTTCATCACCAAAATTCTCGGAGTGGCTGCATGAGCCAAGAGTCACTGAGAGACTTTTGTAGCTCCAATTTTTGGAACAAAACCGAAGACAATGAGGTGACAATGAAAGTATTGATGATTGGCGCAACTGGCAAGTATGCCAGCCTAGTTGTGCCTGAGCTGAAACAGCGTGGTGTCACCATTCGCGCGTTGGTACGGGACAAAGACAAAGTAGATGCAGCGCGGCAGCAGGGCGTGGATGAGGCAGCGATCGCAGACCTCCGTAACCCAGAAAGTCTTCGTACTGCTGCTGCTGGAGTGGACGGTGTGTTTCACATTAACCCCGCCCTTGCACCGGATGAAGCAGAGATGGGCGTAGCAATGGTTGAGGCTGCTAAAGTGGCGGGTGTCCGTAAGTTCGTCTTCTCCGGTGTCATCCACCCGTCGCTCTCCAAGCTCAGTAACCATGCAGCCAAGTGTCCGGTCGAGGAAGCACTGTATGAGTCGGGCATGGAATTTACTGTGTTGCAGCCCACTAGGTTTATGCAACAGAATCTTGAGCGGGACTGGAGTGTTGTGCTTGAGCAGGGTCACTTCTCCCTGCCCTACTCCAAACATTTGAAGGCAGCCTACGTAGACTACCGCGATGTGGCGGAAGTAGCAGCGCTGGCACTGACTGAAGACAAGTTGGGCTATGGCACGTTTGAACTCTGTGCTCCTGGTATGGTCAGTCGTGTAGAAATAGCAGCAATGATCGGCGAGGCAATCGGACAGACCATCGAAGCGGGTGAACTGTCATTCGACGAGTGGGTGCAGGCTGTACGCATCCCTGAAGGAACCCTTCGCGAGGGTTTTAGGCAACTGTACGCCTACTACGACCAATATGATTTTCCTGGCGGCAACGCCCTCATACTGCAAGCCATTCTGGGGCGAGAACCCCGCACGATGCAGCAGTACATCCAAGAGCTGGCAAACCGTAAAGCTACCACGATAGGGAGTCAGAAATGAATATGATACGCTCGCCTCAGCTACCTCGTCGGTGCCTCCATTTATTCTCTTTGCTGCATTTCTGAGTACGTTTTATATTGGACTCATTGGCCCGATCTTGCCCGCTTTAGTCGAGCAATATGGTGGAAATGCCTTCATCATCGGGTTGATGTTTTCGAGCTATTCTTTTGCACAATTCCTCAGCGCGCCTAGCCTGGGAGCAATCAGCGATCGCTACGGGCGACGAGTGGTCATGCTAGTGAGCTTATGTAGCGCAGTCCTCGGCTTTTCGATGTTTGCGATCGGTGGAGCATTGTGGGTGCTGTTTGTGGGCTGGATGATTGCAGGCGTGTCTGACTGTTGGATTAGCACCGCTTTTGCCTATGTAGCAGATACAACCAAATCTAACGTTCGCACTCGCTACTTTGCTTTTCTCACTGCTGCAATTGCTTCAGGGTTTATTATTGGACCAGCCACAAGTGGTTTTTTCTCACGGAGTAGCCCAGCTACACCGCTCTATGTGTTGATCGCGGTGCTCGTTTTTGCTGCGATCTGGGGCTATTTCTCAATGCCGGAAAGTTTGCTACCTGCACAAAGAGCAACAGAACTTCCGCTCAGTCACCTGAATCCACTAACTCAAGCGCGTGACATCTTGCAGTTTCCGCAACTCCGACTGCTGCTCCTGAGTTATCTGCTGTTCTGGACGATTGTGATTGTGCCTTCGTCTAACTTGCCAAGCTTGCTTTCCGATCGACTCAATTGGACACCAGAGCAAATTTCTCCTTTATTAGTCACTTTCGGAATCATTGTGGTCTTAATGCAGCTTGTTGCCTTACCGCTGCTACTCCGACGGTTTCAAGAGATTCGGTTGGCAATTGCGGGTGGATCGATCGCAGGATTGGGATTCTTTCTGATTGGTTTATTTCCAGTTACAGGCGCTTTGCAACTGGTTTACGGCGGAATGGTGGTCTATGCACTGGGACAACCGCTCGTGCAGACCTGTCTCACCGGAGCAATGTCAAAAAGCATGAGCGCGGATCTTCAAGGGCGGGTTCAAGGCAGCATTGCTGCGGTGATGGCGCTCGCGCAAGTGATTGGACCGTTGTGGGCTGGTTGGCTATATCAAGCTGTGAGTCAATCTGCACCTTATTGGTCGGCTACAGTTCAAGTGCTGATCTCGGTCGCAATCATGATTGTCGCAATTCCAAAGCTCAAGCGTTTGAATCAGAAAAATCGTGCAATGGAGGATGAACTGAATCAACCTCACTAGATGCCCTCATTAATCAAAGGAGCAAGATCGTGAAATACCGCAAACTTGGAAAAACCGACGCGCAAGTCTCAGCATTGGGCTTAGGCTGCCTGGGGATGTCCGATTTCTACGGCGATCGCCAAAGCAATGAGGCTGAAAGTATCGCGACCATTCGAGCCGCAATCGATCTGGGTATTAACTTGCTCGATACGGGTGACTTCTACGGCATGGGTCACAATGAGTTGCTGATTCGAGAAGCCATCAAAGGGATTCCCCGTGACAACGTATTCATCTCCGTGAAGTTCGGATCGCTGCGCGACCGCAAAGGCAACTTTAACGGATATGATAGTCGTCCGGTTGCCGTGCAAAACTTTTTGGCTTATAGCCTACAGCGTTTGGGGGTAGACTACATCGATCTGTACTATCCCTCCAGAGTCGATCCGAATGTGCCGATCGAGGACACGATTGGCGCGATCGCCGACCTGATTCAAGACGGTAAAGTGCGCTATGCCGGACTCTCAGAAGCAGGTGCTGATACCCTGCGTCGAGCGGCTCAGGTGCATCCGATTGCGATGCTGCAAACTGAATATAGTCTTTGGACGCGAGAGCCTGAAACCGATTTGCTGCCCGTGTGTCGAGAATTGGGAACGAGTTTAGTTGCTTACTCACCGCTGGGACGCGGCTTTTTAACCGGAGCCTTTCAATCACCCGATAACTTTGCACCCGACGATTGGCGGCGGCACAGTCCTCGTTTTCAAGGCGAGAATTTTTATCGCAACTTAGAACTAGTCGAAAAAGTCAAGCAAATTGCTGCAAAGAAGCAGTGTACGCCTGCTCAACTTGCACTCGCTTGGTTGCTAGCAAAAGGTGAAGATATCATTCCCATTCCCGGAACGAAACGTCAAGCACGACTGCATGAAAATGTGGGTGCATTGGACATCGTGTTGACTGATAGCGAACTGCAACAAATCGAAGCAATTTTACCGATCGGCGCTGCCGCCGGAACTCGCTACGCCGAAGCACTGATGCCCTTCGTTAACCGTTAGTTGGGCCGCGAAGCGCAGTTTGACTGAAGCTCCAATATCTATTTGGATACTCACCGTCGTCAGACGGAACAATTTTTGCCCTTCAGGGGGCCGAAGCAATTACAGGAGAACCTACTCATGCAAAACACTCCCCAGCAAATGAAAGCAATGGCTGTAGACGAGTTCGGCGAACCCGATAAGCTAACTTTGCACACCTTACCTGTGCCTACGGTGGACGCGGGCGAAGTTTTGATTCGCATCGAGATCGCCGGAGTTGGCATCTGGGATGCGATGGAGCGTGAAGGCGAACTGGTGTATAACGAAGTCCACTTCCCGCGCGTGCTAAGCGGCGACAATGTGCGGGTATCATCGCCGCCGTCGGCGATCGCGTCAAGCGTTTTGCCGTCGGCGATCGCGTTTATGCGCAAAGCTTTATGAACGACAAGGGCGGTTCCTACGCGCAATACGTCGTCGTATCCGAAAAGACGGTCGCGCCGATGCCCGATCGTCTCGATATGCTGATGGCAGGCGGACTGCCGATTGCTGGTGCGACAGCGCTACGCAATTTGGAGGCACTGGGGACGGGCAACGAAATCAAATTGATGCTGTGGGGCGCGAGCGGCGGTGTCGGTCACGTCGCGCTGCAACTGGCTAAGCGCATGGGCGCGAGCGTTTTCGCCATTGCATCGGGTGCAGACGGCGTAGAGTTGGTTAAGCAGTTGGGCGCTGATGAAGCGGTGGACGGACGCAGCGATGACGTTGTGCAACGCGCCCGCGCTTTTGCGCCTGACGGCTTCGATACCGCGCTGGTGCTAGTGGGCGGCGACGACGTTCAATCCACGCTGTGTTTGGTGCGTCGGGGCGGAATCATCGCCTTTCCTAACGGCGTAATGCCCGAACCCAAAGCGCTCGACGGTGTGGAACTCAAGAAGGCAAATGGCTTCGCCGACCCGATGTTGTTCGACCGACTCAACCGATTGGTGAGCGTTGGTGAGTTTCAAGTTCGCATCGCGCAGACGTTTGGGCTCGAAGAAGCCGCGCTTGCGCACTCAGCGATGAAACAGCATTATCTGGGCAAAATCGTGTTGCGCGTGAGCAGCGAATCAGAGCCTATCGAAAGAATGTCGCTATAAATCGCCAACCTCTGCCCAACAAGACGCTGCACCCGCCGCACAATTGTCGGCAAACGCGAACAAGTGTGTAGCGGACAAAGACAAAGAATTGCGTAAGCGTTGCGTGAGCTTAGTTACCGCCTGTGCAATTCTCAAAGACCCACCAATACTGATTTTAGATGAAGCAACGTCTGCTGTAGACAACAAACCGAAGCCGCAATTCAAAAAATTCTGACAAATATTACCCAAAATCGCACCACATTGCGATCGCTCATCGCCTCTTCACAATTCGCCACAGAGGTCGGATTTACGTAATGGATAAAGGAGATCGGACTATTGCGGTTGCGATCGTGTTTTCTGACTCAGTACTACCTAGAAAATTACCTTTGATGTAGTGATGTCGATCCTTAAACAAACTAAAGAAATTACTAAAGCATTTCTACCTCAGCCTGTAGTAGAAAGAATTCAACGTCTACTTGGCTGGTTAGCAGTTGTCAAAGTGCGAGGTTTGAGAGGTCATTTATAAAGAAAAGTTGAAAGCAGCGAGAATGGAGGCAAGAGGCTTTTACTATGACAAGACAGTAGCCCAAAGCATTGCCTCATGAGTAGAAAAGCTTACAAAAGTGATTTAACCGATCGAGAATGGCAAATCATTGAACCATTAATTCCACCTGTAAGACCAGGAGGACATCCACGTACTGTGGATATGCGTGAGGTAGTAAATGCCATCTTTTATTTGCTGAAAACTGGCTGTGCTTGGGAGATGCTACCACATGACTTCCCACCCTATTCAACGGTTTATTATTACTTTCGGCGTTGGCAAAAACGAGGAATTTGGCAGCAGATAAATCTTGCCTTACGTGAACAAGTACGGATGAAGCTGGGCAAATCTCATCAAGCTACTGCTGCAATTGTGGATAGCCAGTCCGTAAAAACGACGGAAAAAAGGGGAAGTATCCGGCTTTGATGGCGGCAAGCTAGTTAAAGGTCGCAAACGCCATGTCGTAGTAGATCCTCAAGGACTACTAATGGGTGTAGTAATCACCGAAGCTAATGCTTCAGAACGATTAGGAGCAATAGTGGCATTGCTAGAAGAGTGCTATAACTCTAAGTCTTTAGAGCTAATTTGGGCAGATAGTGGCTACAGTGGAGAGAATTTTGCACAAGCTGTAATGGTAGTCTGCGGTGCAGAAGTAGAAATAGTTAAGCGGATTACAGATGGGTTTGAAGTTTTGCCCAGAAGATGGGTAGTTGAACGAACTTTTGGCTGGCTAGGACGCTATCGACGACTAAGTAAGGATTATGAACTCCTACCGGAAATAAGTGAATCTATGGTCTACGCTGCTATGGTACGGCTGATGCTGAGACGACTAGCTGCTTGATTTTTACTTTATAAATCAGCTCTGAGCCTACACTTAAATTTTCCCGATCGCTACGTGCTTGAAGATACAATTATTCCTTACTTTGTCGAGCGTCAGGAATTTCAGCGAATTCTCTTCATTGGTAGCGATTGGTACACCAAACCGTATAATCGCTATTTCAGAAGTAAGAAATACTGGACGATAGAAATCGATCCGGTCAAGAAAAAGTACGGTGCCAAAAAGCACGTTGTTGGTTCGCTATTGAACTTGAGCGAGCATTTCACGACTAATTACTTCGACCTGATAATTTGTAATGGCGTTTTCGGCTACGGAATTGATACTAGAGAGGCTACCGAAACCTCATTTCAGCAATGTTTTCAATGCTTGAGATCGGGAGGTATTTTAGTGTTTGGATGGAATGACATACTGGGGTTTCAGCCATTTTCGGCGCTCGAACAATGCCAGAGCCTACAGCAATTTGAGCCTTATGTTTTCACTCCCCTAGCCACTACCCAGTATCTTGTAGCAGATAGTCCGAATCGACATCGATTCAATTTCTATCTGAAGCCTTTGCCCCAGTAATAAAGGCGATCGAGTTCCGCTCTGGCAAGCGCATCCCTCAACGGTTGTGTTGTTGCAAAAATTCGAGGCAGACTGGTAAGAGTAGTATTTGTACTTACTGTCGCTCGTCCAATCCACTGATACTAGCAATTGACAGAACATAATGGCGCGACCGGAATATTTTTGTTCTCAGTTTAGTTGAATACCGACGAGCAAATCCCGTCTATTGGTAATTGTTATCAAAAAGAGGATGCAGCAATTTCAACGAACAAAAAGCATTAATTCTTCCAGTGCAACGATTGTTTAAAGGCTATCAAATACTGCTGTTAGGAGATAGAAAGGTTCATAAGTAGCTAGGCAGATTTAAACATAAAACGTTCCAGTGTCCATCCCCCTTGTTGACTTCGATTCTCCATGCCCTCAATCATGGCATTCGCTAAATCATACTCGTTATCAAAAATCCTTCCGGCTATTTCATGGGTTTTGAGTTGATGCCACTGCGCTTCAATCAGATTCATATGTGAACTGTATTGGGGGAGAAAAAAGAGATATAGCCCTTTCGACTGCCACTGCTGCCAGTGCTCACGGGCAAGATGACTGGTATGAGCCGAACCATTATCTTGCACCACGACTGTGAGCCGTCCGGTTTGTAGCAATGTCTGCTCACTCTTTTGGGCAAGGAGCGTTCATCACTTTAACATAGCGTTCCTTGTGGAAACTGCCTTGTACCAGAGCATAGTCAAACGACTGCTCTGGTTGCCATATCCCTAGAATACTAATGCGGTCTCCATAGGATTTGACCTGCTCTTCGGTGTTTCTGCTCTCCAATGCGAGAGTAACTATAACTGACTGGACTTTCCAGACAACATCCCGATTCGTCAAGATACTTCAGGTCAATGTACCCTTCACAGGCAGCTAGTTGGAGTGTGTCTAAGTCGGCTTGCTTGAGTGCTTTGTACTCAGGATCTTGTCTGCCCCGTTGCGAGTGTCGAGTCCGCTTCCAACTAAAGCCCTTTTTTTTAGAATGCGGCGAATCCGGTCAGCACTTAGGTTTACCTGTCGTTCTTGCTCTAGCTTCTGGGCTAGCTGTTGACTATTATAGGTTCTGGCTTCTTGCTCTAGGCATTGTTCTAGGTAGGCCATGTCTGCTTCTTGCCATTTGGCTTTAGCTCCTCGTCCACTAGCATCCCATAATCCACCTAACCCTTGCTGCTGCCAACGGCGGATGGTTTCGCGCACTGTCTGCTCTTGGCACTCAAAAATTTCGGCAATCGCTGGCACTACCCATCCTTGAGCATTGAGTCGAAGCATTTGTGCTCGATCTCGGGTACGTTGAGCAACGGTTTTGGCAACCCGAAGTTCACTCAACGTCCGGTCTTCTGACTCTGTCAAAACGATACGTAAAGGAGCAGGCATGAGTGGTCAAAATCAGCAAGTTTTTGGCTTTTCTCTATCTTACGTTTAATTATGCCCTACTACTTAGTATAAAACCAGCCAACTGGTTACAGTCCAAGCAAAGTTGAATTTAGCTCCTGGAGTATCTTTCTTCTTACAAAACATTCAATCAACTAACCAACGAGAATTTGGTAAGTTTAACTTGGCTAGAAATTACAAGCGTAAGTATCGTGAAAAACTCAAACTATCTAGATGATACCTACTCACAAATCTACCTAGCCTCAAAGCAGCACTGAAAGCATTCAAATGTCGTAGTGGCATCGAAGCCATGTTTGAATATTGTAAAACAGATGGCTATAATTTAGCAACAATTTATACTACCAATCAGCACTTAATTGCTTTAATTTTACTAATTACTATTGCCTACAGTTGCGCTGTTTTCTCTGGTCGTCATAGCCGACATATGGGAGTACAAAAATATGTGGGACGGTTAAACGAGTTAAAACGAACGTGCCGCCGACATAGTGCTTTTTGGATTGGTTTATATGGTCAGCTCTGGGTAGGCGCTTTCTTAGGAATGGGCAGATTTAGCGTCTACATTGATACGAGCTTAGCCTCAGAAACTGTTCTATTTTTACAGAGGTCTACAGGCTACGGCATTGATTCTGCCTGCTTTCTAGCCTCGCTGTCACCCCTTCAGCTCAACTCCTTTAGATTTTATGAATAAAAAGAAACTTGTTACTGAATCCTTTTCTACAGGCGAGTCTAGTGCATTAATATCTATGGAAACTACTCAAGTAGAAATTTTAGAAGAACTTACCCACGACGAAGAACGCAATCGCGCTCAGTTGGAGTTGAGGGTAGAGCAGGCATTCTATCAGGCAGGTAAGGCACTTGCCCAATTGCGGGAGCAACGGCTGTATCGCTCTACTCATAAGACATTTGAGACCTACTGCCGCGATCGCTTTGGATTTACTCGTCAGGCTGCTAACTATTTAATTGCTGGGGCAGATATTTTTGAAAATTTGACAACCAATGGTTGTCAAATTTTGCCAACCAACGAATGTCAAGTTAGATCGCTTTCTGCACTAGAGCCAGAGCAGCAGGGGAGCGTAATAAATTATTATGCCTTGCACTACATTGAAACACGCCGTTCACAAATGATTAATTTATTGAGAATTGCACGACTTAATTTCCTATTTTTTTCGTCGCTCATTCTCATTAAGCTTGAGGTTTTCAACGGCGTACTACAAAACACAATAATTTATTACGCTTCCTAATGAGGATGGGGATGATAGGGTCATGGCTCAACTTTGATTAATGCTTGCCTAACTCTACGCCTTTGTTAGAAAATTTTCGATCTACTGATTCTAATTAATTGTTCAAAACTTTGACTTTCTTTGCGTATATACATGGAAAAAAGAGCAGTTATCCTTTAAGTCAAGTCCTTATTCCAGTTCTTTGTTCCGTTACTTGTAGCACCCCGTTAGTTAGTCACGGGAAGTGTAGCCTGTCTTTCGTCGTCATTGCCCCGAATCAATACGAATCCTTCGTAGTTTTTTGCCGCAACGTCGTCGCATTTCTCCACGTATGGGGGGAAGCCGAGGTAGGGCATGAACACGCGCGACTTACCAGGGATGTTCGCCCCCAAATACCACGAGTTGCACGTAGGAAAGAGCGTGGCACCTGCCACTTCATTAACGTGGCTCACCCAAGCATCTTGCGCCGCTAGCGTTGGCTCGATACACGCAAAGCCGCGAGCGCGAACGTAGAGAACGCAGTCGACGATCCATTCAACGTGCTGCTCGATGGACGGAATCATGTTCGTCAGCACGGAAGGACTGCCGGGACCAGTTATAAAGAACAGGTTTGGGAAGCCAGCTGTCGCAAGTCCGAGATACGTGCGCGGTCCCTCAGCCCACGTCTCCTTGAGCGATCGCCCGCCCTTGCCGCGAATATCGATTTTTAGTAATGAGCCCGTCATCGCGTCATACCCAGTGGCGAACACAATGGCATCAAGCTCGTATTCTTTGCCCTTCACCGTGAGTCCGTGCTTCGTAATCTCCTCGATCGGCGAGCTGCTCACATCGACCAAGGTGACGTTTGACCGATTGAACGTTTGGTAGTATTCCGTATCGACACACAAGCGCTTGCAGCCGACGACAGTGCGAGGCGACAGCTTCTCGGCAATGACCGGATCGCGCACGGTCTCGCGGATTTTCTCACGAATAAACTCTGCTGCCGTATCGTTAGCTTCCTTGCTGAGCAACAAGTCGGCAAATGCGCCGAGGAACGGTAACCCGCCATGCGCCCATCGCTCCTCGTATTCGCGCTGCCGCTCTTGGGGCGACATTGCCAACGCTGAGACCTCGTTGTGACGAATGTTGAGACCGGAGGGCAGCAGCTTGTTGCGTGCTCTGAAATTGGTGTAGTTGGCTTTGACTTCTCGCTGCACCTCTGGGTCTAGCGGGTTGTTGTGCGCGGGAATGGTATAGGCGGGGGTGCGCTGGAACACGAAGAGGTGGGATGCCTGCTGCGCGATCAGGGGAATGGACTGAATGGCTGACGAGCCCGTGCCGATGATGCCGACCCGCTTGCCGGTGAAATCAACTCCCTCGTGCGGCCAGTTACCAGTGTGATACGACGACCCGGCGAAGCGATCGCGCCCTTTGAAGTTTGGTGTATTCGTGGACGAGAGGCATCCCGTCGCCATCACGCAAAATTGTGCCGACACTCGGTCGCCCGCGCTCGTCTCGACGATCCAGCGCCCTGCCGTCTCATTGAAGGTGGCGGCTAGCACGCGCGTGTTGAGTTGGATATTACGCCGCAGATCGAAGCGATCCGCAACGTGATTGAGATATCGCAGAATTTCTGGTTGCGAGGCGTAGCGCTCCGTCCACACCCACTCTTGTTGCAGCTCATCGGAGAACTGGTAGGAATACTCCATACTCTCAACATCGCACCGCGCCCCCGGATAGCGATTCCAAAACCACGTACCGCCGACACCGCTACCCGCCTCGAACACGCGGGCAGAGAGACCAACTCCGCGCAGGCGGTGCAGCATGTAGAGTCCGGCGAACCCGGCACCGACGATCGCTACATCGAAATCACCGCCCGGCTTCTGGTTGGTTTCCATAGGGGTCAGTTTTACCTCAGCCATATCCCAGCCTCCTCGGGGCGTAATTCATACGGTTCTGTTGCAAAAACTTTTGAAGAACAATAAATCTGAATCAATTAGAGCTGATTAGTTAGCAAGTCCAAAAATTTGAGATCCGAATTATATAGAAGCTTGAATGTCTCCTTTTTCTATTCCTAAAGTTTGCCCTTTTCTAATTTAATCCATGTATTTCGTAATACTAATTGTTCTTCTTGTTGAATGAAATAGCTTAAATTCTAAGCCAAGATTTACTGTTTTTTTATGAATTAGCGATTTTATTCCAGTATACTATATAGGTATTTATTTTACCGTAGCCTATAAAATTTATCTATAATTGTACCTTCAAAAATTAGATGTTGTTATTCACAAAATAATGTCGTTCTTAACGCATTAATGTTGTTGCTAAAAATTTACCTACCTTAATGATTCCAATCTACTGTTAACAAATTAGTGCTGCTCAGCAACCGAGCTAATTACATAGCAGGATAAGTAAAACCTTTATCGAGTAAGAGTTGTAGTTTAAAATAACAACGACATCAATAAGTGAAATAGCGACATCTAATTTGTGAATGTACAGTAGTGTAATCTACGTCTTACGATAGAGGTGAAGTAGAAGTAAAGTCTCAAATTCAACGTTGAAGAGAAAAAGCGATCGAGATAATTTATCTCAATCGACAAACTAATTAATAAATCTCTGTTCTTCTTCAACTATGTTGTTAAGATATTTATGAGGTTTCTCCAGCATCCTCTAGCCAACTACGTACAAGAGGCTGATTTTGTCGCACGAAATTTCGCAGCGCATGGTAAACAACTTTTTCCCGCAGTCGGTAAACAGAGCAAACATCTAAATTCAAATGAGTGGCGATCGCCTGTTGCGTCCAGCCTTGAAGGTAAAGCTGGAGCCACTGCACTGCTGCTGTATCCACCTTTGCTTCTAAATAACGAGAAAGTTCCGCTCGAACAGCATGACGCAATACCTGTTGCGTTTCCCAAGCTTGCGTTTCTCGATACGTGGCAATGGCTTCGCCATCCAGCCAACTGAACGTACTGTCACTATCTCGGTCTAGGTCTTCCCCAGACACCAACTTGACAAAATCTCTCTTGGGGAGCTGCGTCAAACCACCTCGTTTGCTGCGGTGTAGATAGTTGATAATGCGGTAAGAGATCAAAGGTTGATTCCGAATTGGACGCAAACAGTACTCTTCTAAACTGGCAAACAGCAGCAGATTACGCAGTCTGGGAACGCTAGTACATTTAGCTATCCATGCTACTTGTTGTTGCATGTAGCGATCGCGTTGTAATAATTCGTGTAGTATTTCTTGCAAGAAATCGATAACGGTGCGTTGGCGATCGCAACTTTGAGTAACTAAAGCGCGAATTTTCCGACGCAGAATCGGCACGCTAGCTAGCCGTTGGATCAAATGGCGATAACCCCGTTGGGGCGAAACATTGAGGTAAAAATGTTGCAAAATTGAATAGCGATAGGAAATTGCTTGTTTGGCAATTTCTAATTGTTCGCTCGTGAGATTGTCATATCTTGCCAAGTCCTCACCGAGCAACCACCGAAGTATACTTTCTCTCGTGGCTGTGCTTTGTGACAGGCAGTCGCTAGCTAAGCGCGATCGCCATGCTTGTTCTAACTCCTGTGCCTCTGTTGTTTGCAGTAATACCATCAAACTACCTCCTTAGTTGCGCGGTCGAGCTGTTGTTGGGCGTTGCTAAAATTGTCAAAAGTTATATTCTTTGCTGTGCGGTGAATTCAGCCATTTAGCAACTGTTGGATTTCGCACGCACTCGTCTCATACAATCCTCCTCTGGTTGTCAGAAAATTCTTTGATTTGTGTCACTGTCAGGAACGATTCGTTCTCATGCTCAAATCCCATTCATCCTAGTGGGACTTTGTAAGAAAGATGGAGCAAATTGAGCTAGAATGCGGGTAGGAGTTGCGTTTTACGTCAGTCTCGACAGGAGCAACGTAAGGTGAAAGATCAAGTACCAGCAGCGATGCCGCAGTGCTTTGAGAACTGGTGTCGTCGGTTTGATGATGTATTTTCGCGTCAGAAGCAGCGGCAGGAATTTCGTGTTTATCTAGGGGGACTGCTGGGTGAGAGTCAGCGCAAAAACCTGAGCCAACTGGTCACAAATACAGTAGATGGCTCCTACAACAGCCTCAGACATTTTCTCAACAATGCCCCTTGGGATGAAGTCAAGCTAAATAATCGGCGGTTGGAGGTGATGCACCAGTGTCGCCAGACGACCCCGAGTCAAGGTTTCACATTGATTGTAGATGATTCGGGACATCGCAAAAGTGGTGCGGCTACTGATGGGGTAGGACGGCAGTACATTGGGGAGATTGGCAAGACTGACAATGGTATTGTGCTGCTGACTACCTACTTGTATGATGGAGTGCGACGTCTGCCGTTAGATGTTGCACTCTATCAACACGCAAGTTTATTCGAGCAAGGCAAGGCAGACCCCAACTTCCAGAAAAAACCTGACCTGGCTCTAGACTTGGTTGACCAATGCTTGAAGCGCGGTTATCGACCGGGTGTGACTGTAATTGATGCAGGCTACGGTAATAACACGCCTTTTCTCAAGCAGTTGGAGTCGAGAAACCTAACTTACGTGGCAGCAATCGCCAAAAACCGCCAAGTTACTGCTCAAACATCAGGTGATGAGTCTGCTCGTAAGCAGGGATTAGAAGCTATTGCTCAAACCTTGGCAGTGGAGCAGTTCACACCTGTGCAACTCAATCTGGAGCAGCCCCGGACAGTTTGGGTGGCGCTGTTACCAGTTCACGTTCCGAAGCTCGAAGGCACTCGCTGGCTGGCGATTCAACTCAATGCCTCTAGTTTCGAGCAAGCGACGGAGGTGGATTACTTTCTCACCAATGCCTCTGACAACCAAGTCAGTGCGGCTTGGGTAGCTCAAACATATTCTGCTCGCAACTGGGTGGAGGTCTTCTATCGAGAAGCCAAGGGCTGGTTGGGTTTGAGTGAGTATCAAGTTCGGGATGCTCTGAGTATGAAGCGTCATTGGGTTTTAGTGTTCATCGCTTACACCTTCATCCTTTGGCATCAGTTGACCGGCGGATTCCGCAGACGTTGGGCAACCAAACCCTTACAAACCTTTGCCGAAGCATTGGAGGCATTCCGCACCGCAGTCGAGTTTCGTTTGGTCCGCTGGCTTAATGAGCATGTTGATGTATTTGCCTCTCACAGAGCTAAGTTCGGCTATATTTGGGCTTAGAAAGTTTTAAAGTCCCACTAGAAAGATTAATTGGGGATGTGCCTCTGAAAAAGGTCTTCGTTTAGTCACAAAAGTCAACTAGTTTCGGTCTAACTTTCGTTGATAGAGAACTAGATTTCTCTATATCGATCGCTGATGACGGATTTGTGAATACACGACGGAAGGAGTATGGTACAGCAATACAGTTTGCAGTAATAGTAAAAGAAAGCATTGCTGCAACAGCTACCATGAATGCCTTCCTACAGTCCCTTAAATGTGAAGCGAATCCTTTTCGTTTTTTGCTCTATGCTGAATGGACGATGATCGCGACGTGTTTTTCGTTTGCCGTCATGGAATCGCTCGAACAGCAGCAATTTCCCGTTCAACACGTCCTTGTCCTTGTCATCCTGAGCATCATGGCTGCCTTATTACCTCGCGGCAAGCTTTTTTATAAAGTAACTTATGTGGGGATCGAAATTGCCTTAGTTTTTTATGGTGCGACTCTAGGGTATTTGCACGTCCTGCCTACCCTATACCTGATCGTGTTAATTCAAAGTTGCTTTCTGTTTCAACCATCGGGACGTTGGGTGGTGGCAGGGCTAAGTTTTTTACTGTTTCTAGTTCACCAAGTGCGCTACGTGCAAAACATCACCTTGCTGGTACAACCAGCCGATCGCCATCTGTTCTGGATGCACCTGATCGCCGAAACGTTGATGTTTGGCTTGGGATTATTCTTTGTCGTCAGATTAGTCACTACGTTGCTGTCCGAGCGCCAAGCGAAGGAACAACTTGCCATTGCCCACGAACAGATGCGGCAATATGCCTTGCAGATTGAAGAATTAGCAGCAGTGCAAGAGCGCAACCACATTGCCCGTGAGATTCACGATTCTTTAGGGCATACGCTCACCGCTCAAAATATTCAATTGCAAACGGCGATAAAGCTTTGGCAACGCGCTCCTGGCAAAGTCCGACCCTTTCTAGAGCAGGCGCTACGATTAACTAATGCAGCGATTCGAGAAGTCCGGCGCTCGGTCAGTACGTTGCGGGCAGATGTGCGGGAAGAACCGCCCTTAGAAGAGGCGATCGAATCGTTAGTGGACGATTTTCGTCAAGGCACTGGTGTCTCAACCGAGATCGAGATCGACGTGCAGATTTGTGTACCTCCGAAGCAGGTGAAAACGCTTTACCGAGTTGTACAAGAAGCACTCACGAATATTAGTAAATATGCCCAGGCGACAGCTGTAAAAATTGACATCAGTACGATCTCAGACAACGTGCGTTTAGCGATTGAGGATAACGGTCGAGGATTCAAGCCAGAGCCAAAAACAATGACCGGATTTGGCATCCGAGGAATGCGAGAGCGGGTGATGGCTGTAGAGGGCGTTCTACATTTAAATACAGAACCAGGAGCAGGCTGTCAGATTGTAGTTGAGCTTCCTTTGGATCGATCTAAAGAGTGAAGTATAAAGGCATCTAAGGGGAGAACGCTGGCTTGGTAAATCTCAATTGCAATGGCTCTACAACACTAATGACATTTTTAGCGATTGATTGGAAAATGTTAGGCGAAAAATTCAGGAACTGATAGATCTTTCTTAATGCATTGTATATACTTAATCTGAGAAATTGAGGGAGCTGATTTAAACCGTCGCATTTTCTTCTCTGGCAACCAATTCCATTGATGGTAAAGTTTAGCTCGGTTGTTTAATCTCTTATGTTGAACAGGGATTGAGTGGAAATGGAAAGCTGAGCATCAATGACAAGACTTCTTTACAGTACGATCTCACCTAACTTTTTGCGACACAATCTCCTTTCGTTGGGACTATGTTTTTTTCGCATAAACTGTGACGGTTGACCGTACTAAATATACAGTGACTAAGGTGGCGGTGACATTTGTCACCTTCAGTCTGTGACATTTATTCGACACGAGCAAGAGTTCCTGGTTGAGAACTGGAGATTCTGCAACAGAGGACAACCCACCTTTAAATTGATGAATAACTAATGAAAGCAAATTTTCACCTAAAAGCCAAGTTTTTTTTCCAGCAAGGGTTATGTCAGGAACAAGCTGGAAAACATGAAGCAGCGATCGCCCTGTTCGACAAAGCGCTTTTATACCAACCAGATTATGCTGATGCTTGGTCGCAACGAGGCATTATACTGGGAAAGTTGGGTCAGCACGATGAGGCGATCGCTAATTTTGAGCGAGCATTAGCAATTAAACCTAATGCTGCTTGGATTTGGCATAACCGAGGTATTGCCTTAGGTAAGTTAGGTGAATACGAAGCAGCCGTTAACAGCTTTGACCGCGCAATAGAGTTCAATCCAGACATCTCAATTTTTTGGCACAACCAAGGCATTACATTTATTGACTGGGGATGCTATCAAAAAGCAGTTGCTTGCTTTAAGCGGACGCTAAAATTACAACCAGATAGCTACTGGGCATGGTACAAGCAAGGAAAAGCGCTTTTGCAATTGAGGCACTACGAAGAGACACTCAACAGCTTTGACCGCGCAATTGAGTTTAAACCTGATTTTTTCATTGCTTGGTATCACCGAGGCATAACATTAAGTGCTAGAGGACGTTACGAAAAGGCAATTGTTAGCTTCAATCGAGCTACTGAGATTAATCCAAACTCTGAGCTAGTTTGGTATCACAAAGGCATAGCCTTAGAGAGGTTAGGGTACTACTTGCAAGCAATCGCCTGTTTTCATAAAGTATACCTTTGGCAACAATAATTGGCGATCGCTTGTTTGCATGATAGTCACTAACTGGAAAAGAGCAAATACACGATCTAATTCTTTTGCTTGAATTGCCTACTTTCTGTATTGAACCCAATAAGCAGACTGAAGAAAAGTCGCTGCTTTTAGGTGCAGTCTCCTTAATCTCGGATAAATGTGCCGCGATCGCACTCGGATTTTTGACAGCGATAATGCTAGTCGCACCATACTCGATCGCGTTGATTCCATTTAGCAGATTCCCCAAACGATAACAACTCTTCTAAGACATTACCGACTTGATGTCGAATTCGGTTCGGAAACTGAATTATCTTGAGGCACAAGCCTAAGTATTTGTCCTTTCCCAGCGTTAAAGCCGTTATTTGAAATATAAATTCCCCCCTCAGAATCAAGTGCTAGGGCAGTAGGAGAAATGAGTTCTGAAGTGGCAATCGTTGTGCGAGTTCCATCAGGTGCAATGCGAATCAAAGCACCAGTTGTGTCGCCAGATGAGATTGAATTAGTAGCGTATTCTAGGACGTACAAATTGCCGGTGGAATCGAAAGCCAAATCAATAATATTTGTGAAGCCATCAGCGTAAATTTGTGGCCGATCGTTAGAATCAATTCGATAAATACGTGCCCCCTCTTTTGGAAAAGGCGCTCCTGTGAGCTGACCCACATACAAGGCATGATCGGGACCAATGGCGACAGAGGTGGGTACTGCTTGCATGGGAAGATCGGCACCGCCAGACGGATTCGGCACTAAGCGTGTACTAAACACAGTCTGCACTGCTAGCTCGCTTCGATCCAGTCCCACACGCAAAAGATCGTTTGCACCTGCGTCCACAACATAAGCGGTGTTACCCTTAATTAAGAAAGCATAGGGGTTGCTGATAACGTCTCCGCTATCCGGATTATTTGCACCTTCATAAGCTGCTAAATCGGCAATTGGTCTGCGCGCAGCGTTTGTGTTTAACATCTCAAAAGCGAACAACTGTCCGAAGTCAGGAATACCTAATAAGTTCTCGCGATCGCCTGGATTACCAGCTAAACCAAACAGAATATATGGTTTTCCAGTGGCATCAAATGCTATGTCATGTGCCCCAGAAGCGTCACTGCCATCCGGTAATGCTACAGACGGTAAACCTGTAACAATTCGCTCGCTTTTACCGTCTTTAATGCGTGTCAAAGCACTGGACGCACCGTAACATAACTCAGCACCTGGCTGACTGGGGGAGGGAATGCAAGCACCATCACCACCTCGACCCGCTTCTGTCACATAGAGAGCACCATCTGGACCAAAAGTCAGTCCTCTGGGACTGTCAAGACCATTAGCCAAAACCTCAATTTGAAATTTTTCTGCTTGTACTGCTGGTGCGATTCCAACACTCATCAATGCTGCTCCCACCAGAGCTACGGAGAGTTGTTTGAGCATGATTAAATTAATCCTAATTACTTTTATCGAACCATAGGTTCTGGTTGATGTCGAGAGGGCGGTATCTCTGAACAACACTTCTAGAACATTACCAAATTGAGAGTCGATTTATAAACAAGATTTTTTGATTTAATGAAAGTTAATCGAATAAATATCTATCAATTGATGGACGAATAATTAGTCGATAGTGAGTAAATATATAGCTTACAACTGCCAAAGCTTCTGACACTTGTATCATCAAGGAATTAATGATACAGCAAAATTTTGCCATGAGTACGATCCGCTTATTGCTTGTTGACGATCAAAGCATTATCAGCCAAGGGTTAAAAGCAATGCTTGAGCTGGAACCAGATTTGCAGGTAGTAGGAACTGCAAATAATGGTAGGGAGGCGATCGCTCAAGTAGCCTCTCAGCACCCCGATTTGGTGTTGATGGACGTGCGAATGCCAGTTATGGACGGTCGAGCAGCTACACGGGAGATTTCTCAACAGTTTCCAGATGTAAAAGTCATTGTCTTGAGTACATTTGATGACGATCGATACATCGCCGACTCCATCCGAGCAGGTGCAGTTGGATATTTGCTCAAGGATATGCCATCGGAAGAGTTAGTGCAGACGCTTCGACTAGCCTATCGCGGCTATACTCAAATGGGACAGGGGCTGTTGGCTAAGCTAATGACAAGGGTTCTAGAAGATGCAAACAAGTCAGAATCAAAACCAGCTTTGCCCGAAGACCTAAACTCGATCACGCCTCGCGAGCGAGATGTGTTGCGTTTGGTCAGAGACGGTTCGACAAATCGTGAAATTGCCAACCAGTTATATATTGCCGAAGGAACGGTGAAAACTCATATTACCCATTTGCTAGAGCGACTCAACCTGAAAAATCGCGCCCAATTAGCCATTTACGCCAACTCGGTATTTAGAGAAAGCTGCTAGATCCAACGACCTGCACTAGCTCTCATTTGCGATTTATGGCAAGGAAGTCGTTGCGGGTTGTGTAGCGGATAGCCACAGTGCCAACGCACGCAACGCAGAACGATTTGCGCTCTTATGTGCCGTCATTTTGTTGGGGTTGGACTTGAGCATGAGAATGGGTGTAGAAACTCCTTCCCAAATAGCTCGATCGCTCTCAAACCAATTGACAAATAATTACAGCACAATGTCGTGCATCTAAATGGATTTGGAAAAATAGATGAAAGGATACTCACCTATTTTCATAGACAGGCAAAATCCTTTGACTTTTGGCGCTGGCTAAGATAACGTCACTTGCTTTTTCACTAATCATATAGATCGGTGTGACGATAAAGTAGCCAGGAACGCGCGGGAAGACCGAAGCATCTACAACGCGCAGATTTTGCGTACCGTGAACGCGGAATTCACTGTCAACCACCGCCATAGGATCGTTTTTTGGACCCATCTTGTTACTGCATGAGGCATGATGCCCCCACGCCTCAGCCTCCGCAAATTGGCTAATCTCTTCGCGCGATCGCACCGTTGAACCTGGAATTACCTCTTGTGAGATATCTGCAATCTGCGCGTTCATCCGACGCACAAATTCTACCCCATTCACCACAGATGCCAAATCCTCGCCTTCATTGTCGCTGCCTTCGGTAAAGTAATGGAAGTTGATTTCGGGAGTATCCCGTGGATCGGCTGAGCGTAGTTTTACGGTTCCGGCGCGATTGCGCGTGTGCGCTTTCAGCACAGTCCAACTGAATTGGTTTCCTACATTTGAGAGGGGCTTAGACCAACCAGGATAATAGCCTTGGTATGGTACAGGTAAGCCGAAGATGAAGAGGTCGGGAACTGGTCGGGCTGGATCGGACTTCCGAATATGACCTGCGAACGTAGCATTGCTCGTATAAATCCCCTGACCCTGCTCAAACTGAGCCATACAAGGATCTGACGTTTTTCCTGGGGTACAGTTCTGGGTGAGATTGAAATCTGAATTCATCTGCGTTATCACACCGACTTCGTAGCGGTCTTGCAGGTTCTCGCCAACACCTGGAAGGTTAACAATTTGCTCGATCCCATGTTGGCGTAGTTCATCTGCCGGACCAATGCCGGAGAGTTTGAGAATCTGAGGGCTGTTAAAAGCTCCTGCTGCCAAGATCGTTTCGCGAGCAGCATACATCACCTTTCTGGAGCTGGGTTCCGATCCATCGAGCGGAGCCTGCGGATCGGCGCGATAAAGATGAGCGCCCTCAAGGTACTCAACACCAATTGCAGTCGTGCCACGGAAAAGCACGCGAGTGACTAGGGTGTTGGTTTTAACAATCAGATTGTTTGGTAGCGCAGCAGCAGTCTCTCTAATCAAGTCACGCGGACCACGCCGCCGACCATTGCGAGTCGCTTGCGGGATGTTGTAGAATCCTTCAGTATCCTTTAAGTTAACCATCCAAGAATTTGGATCGAGTTCCTTGCGTAAAAATGCGTCAAGTAAGCTTTCGTCACCAGCCTCACGGGCAGCTGAAAGCAAGATCTGCTGCATATTGCTGTCTTTGTAGAACAGCATGGGATCGGTAATCTCGGTTGTCAGCCAGCCATCAAATCCATGACGTGTTGGGTTGTCAGTGCTTGGCTCAACATAGCGGCACTGCTCCATCCGCTCAAAATACTTTCGCATATTCTCGGCTTTCCAACTAGGATCGCCAGTATTTTCCGCGATCGCATCCCAATCACTGTTATTGGGATAAATCGTAATCATTAGATTATGCACGGTGCATCCGCCCAGCGTACCAGCTCGCGGATACAATACACCACCTCGGTCAGCAACGTACTTACTATTGCGCTTTTGACGTGACTCGTCTGCGTACTGCCGCACGAAATAGTCCCATCTCACTCTTGGGTCTTCGCCGACCAGCGGGCTGAATAATGGCACTTGAATCAGATCGTCGGCTTCACCATCGCTACCCGCCTCGATTAAAACGACCTTATGCCCTGCCTTTGCCAGATTGACAGCGAGAGGACCGCCGCCCGCACCAGAACCAACTACTATATATTCAACAGGTGCTGATGGGTCGATAGCAACAGCTTTCTTCTGGTAGGCTAATGAAGTTGCTAACCCAGTAGAAAATAGGGCAGCATTTTGCAGAAAGCGACGACGATTTAAAGAGCGATCAAACATTGATTTTTCCTCATTTTCGTATAAAGTACAACTTGTTTTATCGTTCGATCGCTGCCCACGGAGCATTAGAAAGGAGACGTGGCTTTAATCGATCAATTTCGAGTTGGAACTGGGCGATCGCCGCGTTGGGATCGTTGCTTCTGGTAATCGCACTGCCGACAGCGATCGCGAAAATCTGCTCGGCATACGGTTTCAAGTTTTTGATATCGCTGGGCTTGAGTCCTCCCATTGGGATAACTTTAGTAGAGGTATGTTTAAGTTGTTGACAAGCCTTTTCAATCAATGCGAACGGGTTCTTTCCAGCCGCTTGTTCGTTCCAACCTGTATGGCAACTGATTAAGCTCGCTCCCAAACTTGCTAACTCTTGCGCTCTGATAACTTTCCAATTTTCATCCTGGTAAGTCATCAGATCGAAGGCAACGAGTTTCTGATGAGCGTTTGCACCGTTAATTGCCTCAGTAATTGCTTCATTGGGAGCCGCTGCCATGACCGTGACTAAATCGACTCCAGCCGCATAGTAATCATTCCCTTCTGCGCTATAGGGAACATCAAAGCCTTTAAAGTCAGCTACAAGCATTTGACGATTGTTCAATCGCTGGCGGAATTCAGCAACGATGGGAAATCCCTCTAGCGCCGCATGAAGCAGCGTCGGTCTACCGATTTCATGAATAATGTCTGGATCTGGATGCTTTTCCAGAATTGTCTCCAACATCGCTAAGGACTGTGACGTAGAGGTGTAATCGTAAGCGATCCAAAGATAAGGTTTCATGGTATTCCTTTGATAATTTACTTTGAGGCGCTTGAGTAGCAGGCGAACAAAAATGTACGTTAAGACCAACTTTGCCTAAAACGAAAGTTAGCCACTATCTTCCGAATAAGCTGAAACCCCGATCGTTTTGTCAAATAACTTTTTGACTTTGCCTAGTTAGACTTTAACTAGGCAAAGTTGGCTAAGTGCTAAAATGCTTTCTCATTCAGCATTTTGAGCTTAGCGTACATTTCTGTTCCAATGCTACTCATGGGCGTTTGACGATTTGGAATGAGGCGATCGACGGCGAGTACATTACTCTAAATTGGCGTGCGAAGCCAGGAGTAACGGAGCATTTTTATTGAGCATTTGCGACAGGACATAGAACAAAGTATCAAAGAATAATATGGTTGATTGCTCAAACAAAGAACCAGCAAATTGTTGCGATTGGGCATTATCAAAATTTTGCTTCGTTGCCGCTGCTAGTTCAATTGGAAGATCGACAAGTTGACCCAACAAAGATTGCTTGTCGACTGTTACTCCTACAAGGTATGCTCCGATCGCCTTTGCTTTGGTAGCAATGGCGCACACAGTTTCAGTACTGCCAGAACCTGAGCAAGCGATGAATAAATCGGTAGATTGAATCGATGGTGTCGTCGTTTCACCCACGACGTAAACCTGGTAGCCCAAATGCATTAGTCGCATTGCTGCCATCCGAATCGCCAAACCACTACGACCTTCACCAATTACAAAGATTCGCTCAGCATCCGTTATTTTTTGCGCCAACTGCTCGACTGCTGGATAAGAGATCGCTTGCAGTACGCGTTGATTTTCTGCCATAACTAACTCAATAGCTTGAGTAAAAATCGCTTGCATTGCTGTATTAATAGTTACACTAGATTTGGGTAGACTGCTGCTTCTACAATTTGCTTTTTTACTCCGTAACCCTGTAGTAATTCTCTATCCAAGACAACAAACCTTCTTCTACAGGAGTTAAATTAGTCCGCTTGCTCAAGTCTTTTAGAAGATTTTCTGCTCCTCGGTCGAGTGATTCAATCTCTCGCAGTCGCCTCACCCGCCTCAAAGTCTGTGGCAACTGTCGCTTGTCATCCGACGAAGCAATCTCGTTCAAGTTTTCTAGTTTCACACTCATAGTGGCATCATGTACCTCAACAGTTACCGTCGAGTCTGTCAGCTCTTTTGCGATGCAACAGCAGCCATTATATTTCCTCTGCTGACCTTCGAGATTGACTAGGGTGAAAACATCACCTACTTGCCAATCGTGTTGAGCTAGCACGAGGGGCTTTTTTTTGAGCTGCGCGACAATTTCGTTAACAATTCGACCAGAAGGGACTTTACCATTAGCTGCTTCTATGGCTTGGTACCACACTTGCCACTGCTCGTTAGCAGTCTTTAAGCTAGTTAAAGGCTTCACTTGCTCCAACTTGGTAGGCAAAATTCGAGCCTGGAGGGCGCTGACATTATTTTCATCGAACTGCTCTGGTTCATGTGGCTGATTTTGAGAACGATTCGTTCTCATTTGTTGCAAATTTTCTATCACGACAGTAGCAGCAATCAAATAATCGCTGTAACGACGAGAAAAGCCAAACCGAGCTTGACAGTAAGCTTCAAATGTTCTGTGTGTAGAGCGATACAGCCGTCGCTCTCGTAGTTGGGCAAGTGCTTTACCTGTTTGATAGAATGCCTGCCTTACCTTCAACTCTAACAGATGGCGATCGCGTTGTTCTTCTGGGGAGAGCGGTGCTAAAATTTCTCCTGAAGCCGCTTCTTCTGGTGTAAATCTATTGAAATCGTCCCCAGAGGAAGATTCAGTAGCTACAAATTCTCGCTCGCTCACAAGAGCTAGTGGAGTTGAGTTGTAATTCATATTCCTTATCTGATTTAGTTCCTATTCCCAAACAGAGTTACAGAGAAATCATGTGGCTGCTTTAACTGGAATTTGGATCGAGAGCGCCCTACTAGTGCGCTAACTCCTCAGACCTTTCTATTGACTGAGAAGGTGCTGCCTTGATACATCAACTTGTAGTAGGTGATGCCTCGATAAATCAATTTCTGACCTACTAGTTTTGTAGGTACTTGGGTAGCTTTGGTTTGAGGATCGATGCAATAGGTCACGCCACGATAACTGAGGTGATAAGCTGCTCCAGGTTCGCGAACTTGAACGAATGGGCGAGCGTCAGCTTTAGAAGGATGACGCTCGTATGTCATGCCACGATATGTGAGTTTCATATTTCACCTCTTAAATATGCAATCTGCGAATGTGAACTGCTATCTCGATTGGATTTGAACGTTGGTGCGTCAAAAAATGGAGCTACGGGGTGCATCGATGTTCAGATCTAACTTCAGAACTTTGGATTTAACGAGCCGTCGCCCGCACGCTTGACTGAGATACGAGCTTTGCAATTTACAAAGATGATTTTGAGGGACTAAATATATCCCCATGTATCTCCGGCTTCTACTTTTCTTTTTACGTAAAATGTTCCGTTCTCGTAAAATTTCTTCACAAATCAATTTTGTCGGTAGACCCGATGATGAGCCTTCTAAGTATTACAGTTGTAGATAAGCTAGACTGTATTTAGAAGTAGATGAATAGTAGCAATGCTTGACACATCCAACGTATTCCTAACAGGTGTTGCGTTAGAAGCCCTATCCGAATGGAGTAGCACACTCAAGACGTTTCAGCAAAAGCACAGGATTGCACTTTGCTCGCTCAGAAGCACGCCAAGCTGCTTTCGATTACATTCAAGCCCTTCTCAGCCCCGTGGAACGGAAGAATGGATGGCAAATGGCTGAGCAAGTGGGCTATACCAATCCATATAGGTTGCAGCATTTATTAGGGCGGGCGCAGTGGGATGCGGATGCAGTGTGTGCCTTTGTCAAGCAGTATGCAGGGGAGCATTTGAAGAGCGAGACAGATATTCTGGCAATTGATGAAACAGGCTTTCTCAAACAAGGAGAGCAATCAGTAGGTGTGCAGGTGCAGTACTAGGGATTGAGCCGAGATAAGTGCAAGTGCGATTCGTTCTGGAGAAACCCAGATTTGGGGGGATTCCAGGCATTAGTAGAGTAACCCTTAATGGGATGAGTTCGCACTTTAATCCTCTACTAGTGACAACTTGATACCCATGTAAGTGAGGCGATTAACCTAGAAAGCCAACTCTTACCACCCTGGTGCGGGGATGAAAGCGCATAAACTACCAGTAATGGTAGCCCCTACGAAGGAGACTGACTATCAAATTCGTAAAGCGGGGATGAAAGCAGTTAATGGTGGCAATTGCTGAAAGCACCAACTGCCAGCAAGAGTTTATGAGGAGAGTAAACGAAGTGTCGTTGAGCCATCGTTAGATCTCACCAAGGGATATAAGCTTGTGTTCCGGACACACCTTGGGCTGGAAATAACCGGCAAGGGGTTTGGACTGTTAGGATCTTGCAACCAAAGCAGCGTACCTCAAATGACCCCCGGTGGATAGACACCCTCTAAAGACTCAAAACAATGGATATCAGGAACGAAGTAACCCAAATGATAGTTCCTATAGTGGTCGATATATAGGTAAGCAGTCAAGCCAAAAGCATTATTTGGGAGGGATGGGTTAACAAGCAAATGCCTAGACCGAACTAACGGTCAAAGCCTGAAAAGGGATGGAGTAATATCCAGGATAAGCAGACATAACCCGCAATGTGTTTGTATCTAGAGGTGTAAGTAGCAGTGAATATGCCTAAATCAGATTCAACAATGGATACTGAGGGATGGAAGACTATCAACTGGCGAAAAGTTGAGCGATATGTCTTTAAATTGCAAAAACGCATCTATGCCGCTTCACGTTGTGGTGATAGGAAGCGAGTTCGACAGCTCCAGAAAACCCTAATGAGGTCCTGGTCGAATCGGGTATTAGCGGTAAGAAGGGTAACACAAGATAATCAAGGGAAAAAGACCGCAGGAGTGGATGGAATTAAATCACTATCCCCAGCGGAGCGATTTAACTTGGCAAAGGGTCTATTCATTAACGGTAAATCCAAACCTACACGTAGGATATGGATACCCAAACCAGGGAAAACCGAATTTAGACCACTCTCAATACCCACTATCTTTGACCGTGCCCTACAGGCGGTAGTAAAAGCTACCCTTGAGCCAGAATGGGAGGCTCGTTTTGAGCCATCAACCTACGGTTTTCGACCCGGGAGATCATGCCATGATGCCATCAAACACATCAAAAACTGCATAGTATCGAAACCTAAATATGTCTTAGATGCAGATATTTCGCAATGTTTTGACCGAATAAATCAGGAAGCATTAATTCTGAAGCTAAACATGAACGGTTCAGTCAGGCGACAAATCAAAGCTTGGCTAAAGTCGGGAGTGATAGATTCAGGAGCTTTTACTGCCCCAACGGCTGGAGTACCTCAAGGCGGGGTGATTTCGCCATTATTATCATCCATCGCCTTAGATGGATTAGAAAGCCTAATAAACCATGATTTTCCTACTAATTCAGCAGGAAAAATCAGAGGGGCAAAAAGCAGATTTGGCTGCGAAATATCCCAAGTTACTTGTATCAAGTACGCGGACGACTTCGTGGTCATAAATGAATCCCTAGCGGTCATAAAAAGATGTGAGGAAATCATCAAAGATTGGCTCAAAGGTATTGGTTTAGAATTGAAACCTGAAAAGACTCGGATAGCACACACGCTACATCCCCACTTAAGTGAAGATGGTAAACCTGGATTTGATTTTCTGGGACACCACATTCAACAAGTACAAGTAGGGAAGTACCGAGACAATAAAAGTAGTCAAGGTATCCATCTTGGTTTCATCACTCTCATTACCCCTTCAAAGAAGGCAATTGAAACTCATAAACAACGCATGAAAAGCATCATCACAAAACACAGGTCTCATTCCCAAGCGGAACTCATTAAAGACCTGAACCCTGTTATTAGGGGATGGGCATCATATTATAGAGTTTCAGATGCTGGAACTACCGGGGATTTTGCTCGGTTAGATAGAATCACCTATCTTCGTTTAAGAAGATGGGCTAAAAGACAAACCGGAAGCATTAATCAGGGTCATCAAAAATATTGGCACCCCATAGGAGACAACCACTGGGTATTTACCACCAGGTCAGAAAGTAATCCTTTACGATTACTATCACATAGCGAATTTCACTCCAGCGTGAACGATTATGTCAAGGTGATTGGTGATAAAAGCCCTTTTGATGGAGACTTAATTTACTGGAGTTCAAGACTAAGCAAACACCCTGAGATGCCTACTACTAAAGCGAAGCTTCTCAAACAACAAAAGGGTAAATGTGCTTGGTGCGACCTACATTTTCAACAAAGCGATTTATTGGAAATTGACCATATTAAACCCATTTCTTGTGGAGGTAAGAAGGAATGGCAAAATCTCCAATTATTACATCGCCATTGCCACGATGAGAAAACTGTCAATGATGGCAGTTTGAAGTCCCATATTGACAAAATGGAAACACATTGAGTAGCCGTGTGAAGGGACAACTTTCATGCACGGTTTCGGACGGGAGGGGTGGAACAGTAATGTTCCCCTCGACCCTATCAAAAGTGCCACTTCTCTGGAAGCACTTGCTATATATAGCTTTCAATAATTTCAATTGGAAGGAGTATTGCTCCCTCTAACGGCTGTGGGATGTTATGCAAATCCACCACATAGTCTCCATACCGCTTGAGGTGTCTAGTGATGTAAGGGCTAAGAGTAGCAATTTCCTTTTGATGAATCGGGTATCCCTCTAGACTCAAAGCTTGAATTGCTTTGGATAGATCGAACGCATTTTGGAGAATAACCGCACTTGCTACCAAATCTAGGTATTTAATTCGCTTTTCCAGCTCTTGGGGATCGTTTTCTGTAATCATGCCATCCTTGCCGATGAATAACTCAGATCTTGCAGCATTCTCGATAAGCAAGAATGGGTAAAGGTTTGAGGATAATTTCAAAATCGAATTGTGCAGCAATGTCAGCATTGACTCGGATGAACCGCAGCAATTGTAACCACAGAACCGAGGGAAACAGTACAGTTAATGCCAAATCACTGGCAGCTTTCCAATCCAGGACAGGAGGTAGTGACCATTGGTCAATCCAATGCGCCAATAGATAGGCAATTAGCGCTCTTGATGAGCCAGCGATAGACACCAAGTTTCGTAGTTTGCCCAAAGCGATGCAGCCCAAAACGATGTTTGCTCGTTTTGAAAAAGCCCTCAATGCAAGAGCGCTTACGTCCTAGCCGCACCAGATAAATGCCAGAGTAAGGATGGGTAGAAACGACAAAGCGCAGTTCTCGCTTGCCTTCGGCTCGTTTGAGCCAGAACCAGGACACCGTCAGTGGCTGTGTGTCTCCCGCTAAATACACCTGTTGTCCACGGTTGGCATGGCGATACAGTTGCTTTAGATGACGACCGTCCTGCATTTTGCGATTGCAGCGCATCCCCACGACTGCTCGCCACGACTGCTTTCGCACTGCTTTGAGAAACTCTACGGTGCCAAACTCCGTATCTGCCTGTACAATGACCACCCTGCCCTGACTCAACTGGGTTGGAACCGTTGCCAACAACTTGCAGGCTAATTGTACTGGGCGCTTGATAGCCTTTGCCCCGCCAGACCCGAAAGCTCCAAGGCACTCGCCACTCACCCACCACCAGGTACAATACTACTAAATGTAATCCCCGCTTACCGTTAAGTATTCTCACCCAGGGGTCAGGTGCCTTGGGGTCATTCGTCGGCGTACTCAACTGCAAAAACTTGCCGCACTTTTCGAATGTCGTTAGATCGATCAACACTCGCAAAGGAGTGCTTGGATGAGGGGGATGAGCGGTCACTTGCTGCAACACCATTTGACGAGTCGTGCGAATCACGCTACGAGTAGACCAATTGTAGTGATTCAAAAATCGACTCAATGAAGAAGCGGATTTCACCTGGGTGTGCTGGGGTAAAGGATATCCTTGAGCTTCAAGAAACAGCCCGAACAGGGCGTTTAGACTGGCTTTCTGGTATGTGCTAGGCATTAAGCAAAGAAGGCTATAGACTAGCCCTTGGGCGTATTCGACGATGGTTTCCATAATCGTCAACTCAAATTATTCCTACGCCCTTTCTTCCAGATTTTGGCTCTTTTGGCAACCCTTTATTGAGAATGGTGCAAGATCTCAGATAACCAATCTAGAAAATGGTTATATCCCTCCACGACGTTGGTGCAGGCAGTAACTTGTTGGCGCAGCCCTCGGTCAGAAATATATCGCAGTAAAAAAATTGTTCGCACCACCTGTCCTAACTCTCGAAAAGCTTGATACAGACGGTTCTTACGGCTATAGCTGCCTAGTTTACGAAGTATTGTGGAAGGCATCAGTTTACCCGCCTTGATCGACAGCACCACTCGCTTTACTGTCTTGCCAGTGGGTCTTGATGAGCTTCCAGTCCACCACAGCTTTAAACAACGGGTCAATGTATTTGTACACTGCGTCCTGGGTGGGACGGAAAAAGGTGAAATCCTTCCAGTTACGGATGCGTGGCATTAATTTAATTCCCAAAAGATACGACAGTGCAAACACAGGTGCAGACTGTCCTTGAGTATCTGCGTGCAGCGTGTCCGGCTGAATGTCCGAAATGTTCTTCAGTAAACCGTCTAAAATATACACCGCTTCCCAAACACCACAGGTGATGAAGTGTGTAAACAAAGCAATGTACTTATCGGAAACGTGGTGATAAGCAATCCCACCATAACCGCGCCCTGCGGATATGGTACTCTGACAGCAGGTTGTTTTCGTAGATCTCAAACTTACTACCATCCGCCGCTGCCCGAGTCCCACTACCCCAGCACTTTGGAAGTGAGAGACGATTGTAGGCGTTGATGATATCCCGAATTGCTGCTTGTAGTGTCTCGGCGGAAACGTGACGGCGGTTAGTGTAGGAGAGCATGTGGGAAGTTACCAGCCCTCGGGTGTGACGAGCTGTTTGATTCGGTCCCAGGTTACAGCCGTAGCCAAAGGTTGTGAGAATATAGCGTTCCATTGGCTGCTCCATTTTGGGTTCTGAACCAGACAACGGACCAAAATGTCGTGTCCAGTTGAGCCAATGCTCGACGTTGCAAAGGATATCCAGGACGCTGCGCTCTGGCAGGCGTTGCAAAATAGCTGCTTCTAATGCTGCTGCCCCATCAGGTTTTTCTTGGGCAGGAATGCGTTTCAGTAAAGGCTCTCCATCCTTGCTGATGCTAACCTGCTTACCATCAGAACAGATTTGGTCTACGGATTCTGCTGTTTGAGTGAGCAAATGTTGCAAATGCTGAACAAAATCTTCGGAATTTGAGGGGATGCCAAGTGAGAGGCAATATTCTTCCATCATGGGTTCATACTCATCCCAAGTGAGCAACTCAGGCACGGAAATCTGCATAGTTTTCTGACCCTTCTACACAAGCATCCCCCGTCTTTAGCTCCAGTGCCAAGTAGGTGAAGACGCAAATCTCTAGTTGTTGGCGAACCAAAACTTCAGTATTATCTTGGCGTTTGACTACCAACCGCCGCCATTTATCACCGATAAAACTTAAATCAATATCGAAAGGCAAGCACTTACCTCGCCGATGTTCCTGCTCAAGCACAAAAGTCAGGGCTGACATCAGTGATTGGTCTTGGGTCGTAGAACGGATATCCAATGACCGTACCAGTCCAAACAGAAGCTTACGGTAGCGAGAATAAAACTGCCATAACAGGGGGAAGTAGTTATCGCTGTTGTAAGCTGCAATTTCCTCACACTGCTCTAACAACAGTTGTGAACCTCCTAGACTGGTGAAGACGGACTGTACTTGTTGTCCTAAAGCTGCGTCGTCGATGTTTTCACTGGAAACAGATAATATTTGCGCCAAAACTCCAAGCAAAGCTTCAGTCTGCGCCAGATGCTTTTCTCGCAACTCGACTAGCTTGGCTTTAGCGTTGTTATGGATAGTTTGCAGACGTTTGAGAAACATTTCCACCAAGTGGTCTCGTGTTTTAACCTGAGCCTGGTACAGTAGGCACAGTAGTAAAGTGCGGCGTTTGGGGAGCTTTAGATCTTGAAACTCTGACCTGTCCAATGCTTTTGCTTGTGCGGCAAAGGACTTTACCTTACTGCTCGCAATGCCTGATAACAATCGCTTGGCATCCCCAAAGGACATCAAGGAGTTAAATTTAGCCAGGAGTTCCTGCATGTGTGAAAGAGTGGCGCTTTTGGGCGGGGATTTTAACAAATTCAGTGTGGCTATTGACTGCTGTGACTCTGACAAGAGCAATTGATCCAGGTAGGCTTGCTCGATTTGGGATAATCCAGCACACACCTGCCCAAACAAACGAGTGTTGGTGATGGAGCGGACATTGCTAGCTAGTCGGTCAATGGTGCTAAAGGCTGGCAACTCATAACGCTCTTTAACCAACTTCTCAATCGCCACATTTATCAAATCCGCAGGATGATCCTTGACGGATGCGGCAACCGCAATAGCTTTTGCAGCACATTCTTGGGCTACATTGTCATAGGGCTTAACGTCCAAGTAGGCTCGAATTGCTTCAGTGTAGCGACGACGGGAACGTAGAGAGGGAATCGCTGACACCTTAGCACTCAGTTTTAGAATGGAGCGGAGGTGGTTGATAATTGGGAGTGGAACAAAATCTGGATGGGGAAAGTAACCGAGTCGTTGGAAGGCTTTCAGCATTACCAGCAAACTTAGCCGTCCGTTATTACCGTGAGCCTTAGCATTGGCAAACTGAATTTCCTCTTTTGTCGGAGTGTAAAGTTCTGCTAATTCTTTTGCAGTAGGGTGCTGCTTGAATTGAGGATAAGCGGTACGTTCAATCGCAGTAATTTGGTGTCCTCCAAAACAGACGTTTGGTCAGGATGCCAAAATGTCTGCTAATGCTCCTGATATCCCCCTTCGTTCATGTCTGCTAATGTCTTTACACTAAAGATAAGGCATCTCAACTCAAAGTTAGAGGTCAGCGATACGCCATGAAGCGAGGTAGTATCCCACTCATATCAAAAATCGGACAGAAAACTTTAGCACAATGTGAATCATACCTACGCGACTTGGCTGATGTCAGTCCGAGCACTATCCGTAACTACCTTTCAGACCTGCGCCAGTTTATGGCTTGGTATGAGGAAACTGCTTCAGAAGGACAGGAAATTCAAAAATCCTTTGTACTGACTACAATTGCTACACCTACGATTACTTGCTATCGTTCTTACTTACAGAATTCATTGAAGCTGAAACCAGCTTCAGTGAATCGGTATTTGATAACATTGAAGAGCTATTTTACTTGGGTGAGCAGGACAGGATTAATTGACAATAACCCTGCTGCTGTTGTGAAGTTAATCCCAACAGTTGATTCTCCACCACGTCATCTAAGTAATGCCGAAGAATCTGCCTTGGTCGCAGCTGTAACGAATTCTGGTAGCCTCAGAGACCGAACAATAATTGTGCTGATGCTTCATACTGGATTGCGTGCCCAAGAAGTCTGCACACTTCATATAGAACAGGTTCATCTAGGGAAACGTAGTGGCATCTTACAAGTTCGTGGCAAACGCAACAAATACCGAGAAGTCCCGTTGAATGCGACAGCTAGAGCGGTGCTGAGTGAGTTTATCAAAACTCGGACACCAGATACTAATTATCTGTTTGTTTCAGAGAAAACGGGCAAGGCGCTGACTGAGCGAGCCTTGGGCTACTTAGTCAAAAAGTATGCCTATGGAACCCATTTGACATCTTTTACGGCAATGAAGTAACGTTATCGCCAAAGCCTGATTCAGCCGCCATGCCGTACTCAAGTAGCCTAACAGACGAAGAATGGGAAATTCTTGAACCGTTCCTGGTTCAGATTTTACCTCGGAAGAAACGGACTAGACCGTCTAACTGGACAAAGCGGGAAATCTTGGATGGCATCTTCTATCAACTCAAGAACGGCTGCAACTGGGAAGACTTGCCGAAAGATCTGCTTCCCTACTCAACCGTCTATTGGCACTTGCATTCAATGGCGGGAAGCTGGGGTGATTGAGCAACTGATGAGCGTCTTACATGGACAAGTGCGCTCGTCAGGTCAAAAAAAAGCTAAATGGACAACTTTAATCATCATTGATTCACAAGCGGTGAAAAATACTTGTAATGCCAGTGTAAAGTCGAAGGGGTTTTGTTTTTACAAAGCCACAAACGGAATTAAAAGGCATTTAGCCGTGGATACCTTGGGGTTTCCTTTTTTTAGTCACTGCAACGAGTGCTAATGTATCTGACGATTGGGGATTAATTGAAATGTTATCAGGCAACATCAATTACTTTAAATCTAAACCTGTGAATATTCCCAAGATAACTATCCTTCAGAGGTCATTTATAAAGAAAAGTTGAAAGCAGCGAGAATGGAGGCAAGAGGCTTTTACTATGACAAGACAGTAGCCCAAAGCATTGCCTCATGAGTAGAAAAGCTTACAAAAGTGATTTAACCGATCGAGAATGGCAAATCATTGAACCATTAATTCCACCTGTAAGACCAGGAGGACATCCACGTACTGTGGATATGCGTGAGGTAGTAAATGCCATCTTTTATTTGCTGAAAACTGGCTGTGCTTGGGAGATGCTACCACATGACTTCCCACCCTATTCAACGGTTTATTATTACTTTCGGCGTTGGCAAAAACGAGGAATTTGGCAGCAGATAAATTTTGCCTTACGTGAACAAGTACGGATGAAGCTGGGCAAATCTCATCAAGCTACTGCTGCAATTGTGGATAGCCAGTCCGTAAAACGACGGAAAAAAAGGGGAAGTATCCGGCTTTGATGGCGGCAAGCTAGTTAAAGGTCGCAAACGCCATGTCGTAGTAGATCCTCAAGGACTACTAATGGGTGTAGTAATCACCGAAGCTAATGCTTCAGAACGATTAGGAGCAATAGTGGCATTGCTAGAAGAGTGCTATAACTCTAAGTCTTTAGAGCTAATTTGGGCAGATAGTGGCTACAGTGGAGAGAATTTTGCACAAGCTGTAATGGTAGTCTGCGGTGCAGAAGTAGAAATAGTTAAGCGGATTACAGATGGGTTTGAAGTTTTGCCCAGAAGATGGGTAGTTGAACGAACTTTTGGCTGGCTAGGACGCTATCGACGACTAAGTAAGGATTATGAACTCCTACCGGAAATAAGTGAATCTATGGTCTACGCTGCTATGGTACGGCTGATGCTGAGACGACTAGCTGCTTGATTTTTACTTTATAAATCAGCTCTAAACGCGGTCACTACTTCTACCTTAACCAGCAACAAACTAACTATAGCAGGCTGAAGATAATCATCATTAAGCAATCATGTCAAACTCATTAAATACACAAGACCGCCTCAGTCAAAACGGTCACTACCCTAGCAACCAAGGTTTGTCGGAAAAGCTTTTAGATTCTCATAAACCCGAGCGGACATTACTAACTCAGTCAGAATCTGCTGAATCTGTGAGCGACGATTGGTCTTCCTTAACCAAGGAACTGATTGATACGTTGCCACAGGTTTGGACGCGCGGACTACTGTATTTTCTAGTGTTATTTGTGGCGATCGTGCTACCTTGTATGAAATGTCAACTATCTTGACGAATGCGCGACAATTATTTTGGTTGCTTTTGGTCAGTAGAAGAAGAGCGTTGTAGAGCCGCTTGTTGACGAAAACTGGGTGCAAGGATTTCGAGAATGACAGCATGATGTACCAAGCGATCTACAGCAGCAACGGTCATAGTAGAGTCGGTAAAGGAAGCGTAATAAATTATTGTGTTTTGTAGTACGCCGTCGAACACCTAAGGCTTAATGAGAATAAGCGACGAAAAAGTGGGAGATTGAACTATAAATTCTCAATAAACTAGTCGCTTGTGAAGGTCATGTTTCAATGTAGTACAAAACATAATAATTTATTACGCTTCCAACAACGTTATCGCTTGCAATTGCGGTTGTTTTGTAATAGCGGAACTAGTTCGCTGTCCCATACCTCAGCCAATGGGTCTTTGCGGGTACGCCAGTCATGGGGTCGTCCGCGTTGCGGTTGATGAGCTCCCGCATCAATGCGTCTACCTGTACGCTTCGAAAATCCTTCCTTTGCTGCTGCTGTTTCCTGCGTGCAGCCAGATTCTCTCGCTTTCATGTATATTTGAACCTGTTTGAAATTAATTCGTTTTTTCCCGACACTAGGCAGTCCATTAATTGGCGTTAATTGACATTGCCTAGTGTCTTTTTTTTGGCAGCGGTTGCTGAAGATAATTGTCGTCTCGTCAACTTGGTGTAGCAGTCAAGTTAGTTGTCGTCACTCGGTCTATTTAATTGTCGTTCAATAACCTTGGGCAACGCTAGCCAAAGTTGATGAAACAGGTAGTGCCAGGGGGCGGCTGGAGCCAAAGGGCAAAACTTTGAAATTAGATGCACCAGTTGCTGGAACAGTCGCTGCCATCAAGGTAAAGGAAGGTCAAGCTGTAAAAGCTGGGCAGATTTTACTCGAACTAGAGTCAGAGCTAACTCGCACAGAGCTACAGCAGTCTCAAGCTAAGCTTGAAGGTCTACTGAATCGAGAAAATCTACTAGAGCTGATGAAAAACCAGCTTCAATCCGAGCAGTTGGCTCAACTCGATCAAGTTCAGCAGCGGCTGAATTCTAGCCAGAAAATATCTGCTCTAGAAAAATATCGTCTAGTTGTGGCACACAAGGACGTGCAGCGCCATCGGAATTTATGGCGTAAGGGAGCGATCGCCAAAATCAAATTAGAAGAAATAGAAGGCGTGAAATTCGAGCGACAACGGCTTCTAGAACAAAATCAGCTAGAGGTACAACAAGCTCGGACGGAGCTGGAAAAACAACAAAGTGTATATCAAAGACAATTCAAAGAATTTCAGTCCCAGGTGAGCGACGTGCGTTCGGAAATTGCCCAAACCCAAAAACTGATTCAATCTTTGCAATTTCAACTGCGACAGCGAGTTCTCCATGCTCCGACTGACGGCACGATTTTTCAGCTATCGGTCCAACATCCTGGTGCAGTCTTGCAGCCAGGGCAGGCGATCGCTCAAGTTGCACCCGAAGAAGCACCGCTTGTATTTCGGGCGCAGATGCCAAGTCAAGAAAGTGGGTTTCTGCGCGTGGGAATGCCAGTCAAACTCAAGTTTGATGCTTATCCATTTCAGGATTATGGAATAGTACAAGGGCATCTGCGCTGGATTTCACCCGACTCCAAAGTTGAAGAAACGCCACAGGGCAAGGTAGAAACTTTTGAGTTGGAAATTGCGTTAGAGCAGACTTATATTCCCGTCCAAAACAAAAGAGTTGTCCTGACAGCAGGTCAAACTGCAACTGCCGAGGTTATTGTCCGACAGCGCCGCCTGATTGATTTCATTCTCGATCCGTTTAAGAAGTTGCAACAAGGCGGTATAGAACTTTAAGCGCTCGCTTTCACCTTAATTACTAGGAGTTGTACTATGTCGGAAGTTATGACTATTTGCCGAGAAGAAATTTTTCAGCAGATCAAGCTTTCCTGTCAAATTCCTTCTGTTGTCGAAGGTATTCTGACTCGCAAAATTATTGCGCGTGCTCAAGAAGAACAAGGCATAAAAGTAGAGCCAGAAGAACTCCAGCAAGCAGCAGACAATCTACGCCTGCTCAGCAATCTTCGCAGTACTGACGTTACTTGGTTGTGGCTGCAAAAGCATTGCCTTTCTTTAGATGAATTTGAAAAGCTGGTTGAAGTCAGCGTCGCTTCCTCAAAGTTAGCGCAACATCTTTTCGCCGAGCGGGTCGAATCCTTTTTTGTCGAGCATCAACTTGATTACAACCAGGCAATTCTGTACGAAGTAGTCTTGGAGGAGGATTTAGCTATGGAACTCTTCTATGCAATACAGGAGGGCGAGGTGAATTTTCACGAAGTTGCTCGCCAACATATTCAAGATATCGAGCTACGCCGAAAAGGAGGGTATTTAGGAGCTTTATCTCGCACAAAGCTGAAACCAGAAATTTCTGCTGCTGTTTTCGCAGCTAATCCTCCTCAAATTCTTAAACCAGTTTTGACATCTTCAGGAGCACACCTAATTTTAGTTGACGAACTAATTCAACCAGAATTGGACAATATACTGCGTCGAGAAATCATCTCAGACTTGTTTTCTGAATGGTTAAAGCAACAAATAGAAACATTTGAAGTCGAGATTGACTTGAGAGCGAATAGCGGGCAAGGTTTGAATCCAGAAACTCGCTCTTTAGTAGCATCTAGTTCAAGTTGAATCAACTCATTCTAAAAAAGTAGATTTTGTCAATGCTTGCTCGTACAGGTGCAGAGTATCGCCACTACTCTGCAACGAGCGCAAAGAATTGGCAAATTCTCTTTTGTATCAATTGTGCTCTAATACACAGTACGATAAATACTTTACACCACAAAGGTGAAGGATGTTGCTCTCGGAGCAATACCCTTACACGATGACAGCCGTCAATTCTGCTTGCATGACCGTAGTTGAACGTACAGCCTATTCCCGCTTTAAACAGTATCCCTCTACCAAGGAGTTAGCCGATTTTTACACGCCGACACCAGAAGAAATCCAATTTGTCAAGTCCCGTGTTAAGAGCCATGCAGGATTGTTGGGTTTTACGCTCATGCTTAAATCCTTTCAACGCCTGGGTTATTTTCCTAGCCCAGAATTAGTACCTGCGGCTGTCATTAATTACTTGCGCTCGTGCCTGAAGTTAAAGAACTGGGTCAAGGCAATTCCCTCAGTGCGAGCGCAAGTAATTAATGACAGGCAATTCGTGAGTACCTGGGAGTCAAACCTTACGACAAAATCGCTTAGAAAGTGGCGGCAATAGCGATCGCTTCATCAGCAGTTGTGAAAGACCATCCAGCCGATTTACTAAATGTGGCAATTGAGGAGTTAGTAAAGGAAAGGTACGAGTTACCTACATTTAGCACTCTTGACCGTTTAGTGGATCGCGTCCGCACGAGCGCCAATACTCGTTTGTTTGGGCGCGTGTCGGCTGGATTGTCCCAGACAGAACAAGCATATTTAGATCGACTGATAGCCAAAGAATCTGACACAGCAAGTGCGACGTTGAATCTGCTGAAGTCGCCGCCTAAAAGCGCTACGCTTTCCCATATGCAGCAGCTTCAAGCTAAATTTAACTCCTTAATGTCCTTTGGCGATGCCAAACGATTAATATCAGCGATCGCACCAGCCAAAATCACATCTTGGGCAGCGATCGCCAAAGCTCTAGATATTTCTGAATTTCAGGACATCAAACTCCCCAAGCGTCGCACTTTACTACTATGCCTGCTGTATCAAGCGCAAGTCAAAACCCGCGACCATTTGGTAGAAATGTTTCTCAAACGCATCCACACAATTCACGACCGTGCCAAGACAAAATTGATAGAACTGCGGGAGAAGCATTTGACGCAAACGGAAGTTTTGTTAGGCGTATTGGCAGAAATTCTACTTTTCTTCTGCCTAGAGTGACAAAGCAGGGTTAATTACCATGTAGCAGGTATCGCTAGCGTGAGCAAAGTGATGCTCTTGAACTAAGCCTTTTTTTGCTACTAGCTCGTTCCCACAATACGGGCAAACTAAGTTTATTTTGCCACTCGGCACGTCCTCGATTGCTACCAACTGATTATTCTGCTCGAGACCATAGCGTAACCACATCGATTTTTCCGTCCCAGATTCAACAATCGCCTTTTAGTCATAACTTGCTTTCAACAGAGCGCGATCGCTCTGATGGCATAATCTAATACGGTTCAGTTAAGGAAGACAGTTGAGACTATTCTTAATAGGAATAGTAAAGATTAACGAAAGAATAAGGTTTTCGGCATCTCTAAATTTGCCCTCGAACACTAACTGAACCGTATTGTGGCATAACCTATTAACCTGGCACGGAAAGGTCGGTGTGGGCTTCTTATCTTGAGAGGCTAAGGCTTGGATGAAGCCAAACCTTAATTATCCCTTCCAACCAAATTTTGATTCCCTTCGACTAGACTTGAAAATTTGGCTTCATCTTTCGCCAAGTGAAAAATCGTTGAGTAGTAAGGTTTTGTCGCGTAATATATCAAAGCCCACACCGACCTTTTGTTGCCGCCTTAATAAGCTCGACTTTATCCGTTTGCAATTGGCATCAGTCTTGATGCTGCCCCAATTACCCTAGGGCGCTCAAACTTTTCGACGGTAGCTTTAAATAACCGACATTCAAAAAGTCATGAGCAATTTTTGCCGCGCTAGAAGCATCAGTGTGTATGAGTTTCAGACTTTGGAGCGAGTCGAGCTCAAAATCTCGGAGCACCAAAATCTGGGAAGAGCCTTAGCTTGGTTACTATCTCTTTCTATTTGGTGTTAAGCACAGAATGTAAGGTTTGCAGCAAGTTCGGCGCTGTGTACGGCTTGGATAATAATGCGTTTGCACCCGTACCGATAGCAAACCTCACCTCTTGGCTGAAGGCAAGTCCACTTGTGGCAATAATCTTGACCTGCGGGTTAATTTTTTGTAACGTGCGGATGGTTGTCAGACCATCCATTTGTGGCATGAGCATATCCATTACTACAGCACTGATTCTATCCTGATGCTGTACGTACAGCGAGATCGCCTCAATGCCATCACTAGCAGTTAGCACCTGATACTGGTATGTTTCCAGCGATGCCTTAATAATTTCACGAATTGCCGCTTCGTCATCCACAACCAGAATTAATTCACCGTTTCCCAGCGCCAATTCGATATCTTCTGCTAGCTGCGTTTGAGTTCCTTCCGCTGCTGGCAAGTAGACCTGAAATTGAGTTCCTTGCCCGACCTGAGTGTGCATCTTGATAAATCCGCCAAGGCTTTTGATAATACTCATGACTGTTGAAAGACCAAGCCCCGTACCGATGCCCGGTTCTTTTGTCGTAAAAAATGCCTCAAAAATCCGCGACTCGATTTGGGCTGGAATACCCACTCCTGTATCTGTGACAGTAATGAAAATGTAGGAACCAACAGCAGCATCACGATTCATCTGAGCGTAATTTTCATCAATCAAAAGGTTTTCAGCACAGATACTCAACGTCCCACCGCTAGGCATGGCATCCCGTGCGTTGATGACTAGGTTCATCAGAACCTGATGCAATTGGGTCGCATCTCCATACACAGCCCAAAGGTTTGGCGATATATCTATCAAAAATTCAATATTTTTGGGAAACGTTTCTTGAGCAATTTGCTGAACTTCGGCAATTAGATGTCTGACTTGCAATAGCGTGCGCTCGCCTTCAAGCCCACGCGAAAATGACAGCACTTGCTTGACTAAAGAGGCTCCACGTTTAGCATTTGTCACTACTACCGGCAGCAACCGTTGGCTTCGCTCATCGTGAAGTTGTGTTTCCAAAAGTTGAGCGATCATCAAAATCGGAGCCAGCAAGTTGTTTAAATCGTGGGCAATTCCACCAGCGAGGGAGCCAATACTTTCTAATCGCCCAGCACGCCATAATTGCGCTTCGAGTTGTTTTTTCTCTGTAATATCAGTGTTAACAGTAAGTATTGATTTCGGTTGCTGCTGCTCGTCGCGCATCAGCGTCCAGCGGCTGAAAACGATGATTTTCTTGCCTTGTTTAGTGACTTGATGCAACTCACCCTGCCACGCGCTTGTCTCAATCACAGTCTCAAACGCTTCTTCGAGCTGCGGTGAAGTTTCCTCGTATAAAAGCTCATTGGCATTTTTAGCGACAACCTCTTGTGCCTTCCAACCATACAAACCCTCAGCACCCTTGTTCCAAAACAGAATTTGGTTGTCCAGACCGCGAACGAGAATTGCATCTGTTGCAATATCCAGCAAGGCAGCTTGTTCGTAGATTTTTTGTTCGGCTCGCTTGCGCTGTGTGATATCGCGGATGACGCTCAGCAGACCAATGGCTCGATTGCAATCGTCTTTGAGCACGCTCAGCGATGACTCGACGTATATTTCTTCCCCGTTGACTTTAACTAGAATATTCTCTCCCTGCCACGAACCTGTTGCTGCCAAACAATCGAATGCAGCTTGCTCATCTTCTGGTTTGAGCCAGCGATAGTGACAGGCTTCCTCCAGCGTTCGACCGAGTACTCGCTCGGTTTTAAAACTGAGTAATTGCTCTGCCTTTCTGTTGCAATAGGTGATGCAACGCCGATCGTCAATCGCGATGATGGCATCATTCACCTGGGACAAAACTTGAGCCTGAAATTTGATATAGTCTTCTGCCTGCTGGCGTGCCTTCCGAGCATCTTCGCTCAGACGCAACTCCTGTTGTAAAAATGCCTCAAATGGGGAAAGTTTAGCCTTTTGTTGCTCACTTGCTTGCATGGCTAACTCTTTGTTAGCTTGATGCAGCGCCATTTCTTTTTGCTGGTACTTAACGAGCTCGTGGTGTGATTGCCTAGTGGATTGCCTGAGATTAATTGTCTGCTGTTGCGTCTTTTGCCCTAACACTGAAGTCATGCTGCACGTTTCCATCTGCTCAAAAACTTGCAGCAAACTTGTCCCAGTGATAATTCCCACTAACTCTCCTTGCTCCCCAGTTACGACCAACCGCCGGATACGGTGACGCTGCATCTCCTGATGGGCAAACCACAAAGAATTCGCACCACCCAGACAAAACAGGGGGCAGCTCATCACCGCAGCCGCTTGTGTCTGGGCTAAATTTAGCTCCAAGTCCTGAAATTGCACGATATCTCGCTCGGTGATAATTCCAATTGGCACTAAGCAATTTTCAGTGTCTGCTTCTGCTATCACCACACAACTCACGTTACGATCGCTCATCAGCCGAGCTACACCCAGTAGCGACGTACTAGCCGGTGCATGAACTACCTGCTTTGTCATCACTTGTGCTACGCATTGCTCTTGGAATAGATTCACTCCTGCCAACACTTGACGAATACTTTCAGGTGTGACAATTCCGATTAATTTACTCGCTCCATCTAGAATTGGTAAATGTCGAATCCGATGCTGACGCAATAGCGATAGTACGCTCAGCACATCTTCATTTGATGGCGCTAGAGCTATGATTTGCTGCCTCATCACCTGGGCAACTGTCATCTTAGATAAGTCAATTCCAAACCCACTTAGCCGTACCACGTCCCGCTCCGTCAACATCCCCACTAACTGTGTCCCCTCTACTACTAGGACACAATCAGCTTGTTTTTGATTCCAGTTGCTCCAGCTTGACCATTGTTTGAAACTAGGATATGTGCAACTGATGCCTCGCGCCTGTCCGAGCAGGGAAATGGCATCTACTACAGAAGTATCTGCCCCAACCATCAAGGGGTAGCGGTCGATCGCCTGCTCTAAAGCTGGCAGATTCAGAAACAGAGGGTTAGGCTGCATGGTTAAATTATACTGTTGCCATTATCCTACCTTTCTATTGAAGGTAATGCTGTAAATTTATTACTCTACTTGGGTTGAGTTGCATGAGCAGAAAAGTTCTTGGGCAGAAACCACCAATTCTAGTGTTTCCCAAACACCAATAGAGTTAGCAATTGCGCGCCGTAGCGGCGCACACCATTTTCACCACAGCCAGCGCCCGTTCCTCTTCTGGCGTAACTAAAACAATGAGGGGAAAGCGCGAGCGCACTCTAGATGTCTAATTCCTCTTCAAACGGCATTTTGGCACTCCACATATTGTCAAGCCCGCACTAAAAATAATTAGTGGGACTTTGTAAGAAAGATGGAGCAAATTGAGCTAGAATGCGGGTAGGAGTTGCGTTTTACGTCAGTCTCGACAGGAGCAACGTAAGGTGAAAGATCAAGTACCAGCAGCGATGCCGCAGTGCTTTGAGAACTGGTGTCGTCGGTTTGATGATGTATTTTCGCGTCAGAAGCAGCGGCAGGAATTTCGTGTTTATCTAGGGGGACTGCTGGGTGAGAGTCAGCGCAAAAACCTGAGCCAACTGGTCACAAATACAGTAGATGGCTCCTACAACAGCCTCAGACATTTTCTCAACAATGCCCCTTGGGATGAAGTCAAGCTAAATAATCGGCGGTTGGAGGTGATGCACCAGTGTCGCCAGACGACCCCGAGTCAAGGTTTCACATTGATTGTAGATGATTCGGGACATCGCAAAAGTGGTGCGGCTACTGATGGGGTAGGACGGCAGTACATTGGGGAGATTGGCAAGACTGACAATGGTATTGTGCTGCTGACTACCTACTTGTATGATGGAGTGCGACGTCTGCCGTTAGATGTTGCACTCTATCAACACGCAAGTTTATTCGAGCAAGGCAAGGCAGACCCCAACTTCCAGAAAAAACCTGACCTGGCTCTAGACTTGGTTGACCAATGCTTGAAGCGCGGTTATCGACCGGGTGTGACTGTAATTGATGCAGGCTACGGTAATAACACGCCTTTTCTCAAGCAGTTGGAGTCGAGAAACCTAACTTACGTGGCAGCAATCGCCAAAAACCGCCAAGTTACTGCTCAAACATCAGGTGATGAGTCTGCTCGTAAGCAGGGATTAGAAGCTATTGCTCAAACCTTGGCAGTGGAGCAGTTCACACCTGTGCAACTCAATCTGGAGCAGCCCCGGACAGTTTGGGTGGCGCTGTTACCAGTTCACGTTCCGAAGCTCGAAGGCACTCGCTGGCTGGCGATTCAACTCAATGCCTCTAGTTTCGAGCAAGCGACGGAGGTGGATTACTTTCTCACCAATGCCTCTGACAACCAAGTCAGTGCGGCTTGGGTAGCTCAAACATATTCTGCTCGCAACTGGGTGGAGGTCTTCTATCGAGAAGCCAAGGGCTGGTTGGGTTTGAGTGAGTATCAAGTTCGGGATGCTCTGAGTATGAAGCGTCATTGGGTTTTAGTGTTCATCGCTTACACCTTCATCCTTTGGCATCAGTTGACCGGCGGATTCCGCAGACGTTGGGCAACCAAACCCTTACAAACCTTTGCCGAAGCATTGGAGGCATTCCGCACCGCAGTCGAGTTTCGTTTGGTCCGCTGGCTTAATGAGCATGTTGATGTATTTGCCTCTCACAGAGCTAAGTTCGGCTATATTTGGGCTTAGAAAGTTTTAAAGTCCCATTAGTAGGAAAAGGACTGCCAGTCATCCCAATCTCCAAACTTAGGAGATTGGGGAATGGTGCTATCCCATTTTTCTCCTGCGGCTTATTTTTAGAGCTGATTCGTAAACAAAAGCTTAAGCAGCGAATCGCTTCAGCATTAGGTAGTGATATGAAAGTAGTGGTGAGGCAGGACCCTTGTACCGTCAAGAGTGCGTACAATATTAACTAATATAATTAACTCCCAATTAATCAATTGTAAATTGGCGTTTTGATGAAAACTATTTTGGCGTTCTTACTTTCTTCATTCATGATTCTATTGTCTAACGTAGTACGAGAGTTAGTAGAACTACCCCAGGAAAAGTGTGAAGAAATCCCAAACCGAGCCTGTCCTACCTGTAGTTCTAGACATTTGATTAAAAATAGCTCAGTTCATAATGGTAAGTCAAAACATCAATGTAAAAGCTGCGGTCGTCAATTCGTTGTCAATCCTACTAAAACAACTATTTCTAAAGAAACAAAACAGTTGATTGACCGATTATTACTAGAGAGAATTTCACTACGAGAAATTGCTAGAGTGACTCAGGTAAGTTGGTCATGGTTGCAAGATTACGTCAATAGATCTCTTGCGTGAATAGGTAAAAGGAGGGTAGAAGTAGGTCAAGGAGGAAACCAGCCATGACCTATGAGCAGCTCAAATCTCTCAAGCCTAGCGCCTTTAAACGCAGATGCGGCGTTCATCGAGACATCTTCGAGCAGATAGTGGAGGTACTACGCCCTCATCTCGACCGACGTGGAAAACGGGGCGGACAGTCCAAACTCACGGTTGAAGACCAACTCCTGTTAGTCCTTGAGTACTGGCGAGAATATCGCACTCAATTCCACATCGCCACTAGTTGGGGGTTGAGCGAGTCAGCTGTATGCCGCCTCATCCACAAGGTAGAAATGTTGCTGATGAAGTCTGGTAAGTTTCATCTACCTGGGAAAAAGCAGCTTGATCAGAACGCTTACACCTGGAGCGTAGTTGTGGTCGATGTTACCGAAAGCCCCATCGAACGCCCAAAAAAAACAGCGAGCCTACTACAGTGGTAAGAAGAAACGACATACCTTGAAAACGCAAGTGGTGGTCAATCAAGCCAACGGGCAGATCATTTGCACCACGTTTGGCAAAGGACGAGTCCATGATTTTCGCCTGTTCAAGCGGGCTCGCATCCCAATGCTGCCAAAGCAACTCTCAGTAGATCGAAAATTCTCCAAGAAAGGGGTAGAGTCAGGCAAGCATTGATCAAAGTTGAGCCATGACCCTGTCATCCCCATCCCCATTATCTGCTGCCCCGGCGCTGACTGATGAAGCTACCTTGAATGCAGCATTGGATTGTCTGCTGGAGCATTTGACAATTCCGACTCAAGGAGATTGCAACCCGCAAACAATATTTCAAGTCTTGATTCGAGCGGCAAGCAAGCAGGACAGCATCGAACACACAACCCAACAACTGACGGGAGTGCCGACCGGAAACACGATGCGTTATCATCTGGACAAGTTGGATGAGATGCAGGGTCTGGAAGCGCAACTGAATCAGGCATTACAAAGCCGAGTACCACCCCGCATTGCCAGAGGCAAGCAACGCCTGGCGATCGACTTACATTTGATTCCATACTACGGCAATCCAACTCCAGCCGAGCAACCTTACATCTATCGTTCTCAAGCCAAATTGGGCACTACCTCGTTCTTCGCCTACGCAACTGTTTATGTGATTGCTCGAAACAAGCGTGTTACGTTGGCAGTTCATGCAGTGCATCGACAAGAAACGTTAGTGGCAACCTTGACGTATCTGCTAGCAGCCCTTTCGCCCCTGCGACTGGGAATCAAACGTCTGTATCTCGACCGAGGATTTTTCTGTGTTCCAGTAATTCGCTGGCTCAAAGCGCTCAACCTCCCGTTTATCATGCCTGCCATCATTCGGGGCAAAAAAGGTGGCACTCGGCAGCTGCTGAAAGGGCGCAAGAGCTACTTCACGACCTACAGGTTGAGTGGCTCCTATGGAGCAGTCGAGTGCAACATGGGCGTGGTCTGTCGCTACCAACGGGGGCAGCGGGGACGACGAGGGATTCAGTATTTGGTTTATGCCGTCCACGGCATCAAACTTGCCCTGTCTACATTGCATCATAATTATCGCTCTCGCTTTGGCATTGAAACCAGTTACCGAAGCAAGAATCTTTGCCGGATTCGTACCACTACCAAAAATCCGGTTGTGCGTCTATTATTCGTGGCATTGGCATTTGTGTTAGTCAATTTGTGGGTCTATTTGCGCTGGCATTTTGTTAGTCGCAGCCGTTTCGGCCCACGTCTGGTTTATCAGCATTTATTTCCCCTTAAAACGATGCTGGAATTCTTATGCCATGCGGTGGAACACCATTTTCCAGTGGTTCGAGCCGTTTTTTTACCCTTGACCAAGTAAACTTATCGATCTACTGACTCTGCTTGAGTGACAAAGGGTATCAAAGCATTACCAAATTACATTCGAGCAGTTGTACGCCGACTAAGAAGCCGCGCAAAGCAAAGCTTGACAAGTTCGAGCGCCAACACAATCGGTTGTTGGCACGGCTGCGGGTAGTGGCTGAGCATGTCAACCGCAAGTTGAAAATATTCCGCATCCTCGCAGAGCCTTATCGTAATCGACGCAGGCGTTTTGGCTTACGCTTCAACTTAATTGCTGCTATCATCAACCTTGAGCTTGCCCGTTCTTCCTGATTCACGCAAGAGGTCTACTGTATGACAAACTTTGCTTAGATTAATTTTTTAAACAATCGCCGCAGCACCGAACAGACAGCGTGTAATAGCTTGAAAGGCGCTTTAAAGGAGATGAACAAATGAGAAAGATTGGATTGCTCTTTGCAATAGTGATTGTTAGCGTATCATCTTTCGCTTTGGCTCAAATAAAAGGTACTAGCGCTCAGATACAACAAGTAGAACAAGCTCAGAGTATGCAGCAGCCCAAAAAATCCGTGCCAACAATTTTTACTTTTCTCATGGCGGCAATAGAAGAAAACAATTACGGTAACTTCGTAGCTCAAGGAAACGTTGCCTTCAAACAAGGTATTACAAAGGAAATGTTTACGCAAGTTAGTGCACAACTGGCTCCTCGGATGAAAAAGGGATATTCGCCAGTTTTTCTAGGAGAACTGAAACAGCAGGGATATCAAGTTTACTTGTGGAAATTAACGTTCCTTGATGGCGGTGATGATTTCTTAGCTAGACTTAGTCTCAAGGATGGAGAAGTAGGTGGATTTTTGATTAACTGATTATGTCTTTAGGGAGTCGTGTAGTCCAACAGTACCTCTAGCTAGAAGCGGGCCCAGCACCAAAAGAAAAATCCCCGACAACGCGCATCGGGGTAGCCCATCGCTATAAGAGTTAGAATAAGATCGTTGAGCGACCTCAGATAATTGCTTCAAACAGCATGGAGGAACCGATGAAAGCTCAAAGCGATCCTAATCCAAATATTCCTCACTACGATCCGCATATTATTCCCGCCGAAACTGTAGCGCGAGAAGCTAGAGAAGGTAAGAATTTCGGTCATCTTGAGCATGATCGCCCCGCAGATCTAGAACGTATTCACACCCGAGATGGGTACACCATCGACCGAGAAGGACTGATTAATAACTACGCGATTGAGCCGGAAATGTACATCTGCGAACCAGGAGATTTGAAAGCACAAGAGCTAGAACGAAAAGCCGAACGCCTTCACTTACTTCAAGAGTTGCCGGAAGATGAAGAAGGTAAATTGACCATGGAACATGACTGGCGACACAAAGGACCTGGGCTAATCTAGTACGGTTTCACGGTCTAGTAGAACGTGGCGTAAGTAGTGGAAGGTCGTATCGCTCAACCCTAGGAGAAGGGGTAGTGTTTTAGATTTGTTAAAGAGAGATTTGGAGAAGCCAGAGAAAGGCTAAAGTTTAATCAGTGGCTTAATGAAGAATAATGACTGTTTTGCTAGCCGTTCACTGCCCTCATTGTCAAAGTACGGATGTGAAGAAACACGGGACATCTTCCTAATGGTAAACGACGTTATCGTTGCTTCAATCCTGATTGTCCTTAGAGGTCATTTATAAAGAAAAGTTGAAAGCAGCGAGAATGGAGGCAAGAGGCTTTTACTATGACAAGACAGTAGCCCAAAGCATTGCCTCATGAGTAGAAAAGCTTACAAAAGTGATTTAACCGATCGAGAATGGCAAATCATTGAACCATTAATTCCACCTGTAAGACCAGGAGGACATCCACGTACTGTGGATATGCGTGAGGTAGTAAATGCCATCTTTTATTTGCTGAAAACTGGCTGTGCTTGGGAGATGCTACCACATGACTTCCCACCCTATTCAACGGTTTATTATTACTTTCGGCGTTGGCAAAAACGAGGAATTTGGCAGCAGATAAATCTTGCCTTACGTGAACAAGTACGGATGAAGCTGGGCAAATCTCATCAAGCTACTGCTGCAATTGTGGATAGCCAGTCCGTAAAAACGACGGAAAAAAAGGGGAAGTATCCGGCTTTGATGGCGGCAAGCTAGTTAAAGGTCGCAAACGCCATGTCGTAGTAGATCCTCAAGGACTACTAATGGGTGTAGTAATCACCGAAGCTAATGCTTCAGAACGATTAGGAGCAATAGTGGCATTGCTAGAAGAGTGCTATAACTCTAAGTCTTTAGAGCTAATTTGGGCAGATAGTGGCTACAGTGGAGAGAATTTTGCACAAGCTGTAATGGTAGTCTGCGGTGCAGAAGTAGAAATAGTTAAGCGGATTACAGATGGGTTTGAAGTTTTGCCCAGAAGATGGGTAGTTGAACGAACTTTTGGCTGGCTAGGACGCTATCGACGACTAAGTAAGGATTATGAACTCCTACCGGAAATAAGTGAATCTATGGTCTACGCTGCTATGGTACGGCTGATGCTGAGACGACTAGCTGCTTGATTTTTACTTTATAAATCAGCTCTTATGCCCCAAGATGCCTTCGATCGCTACGTGCGCCAAACAATGCAAATTGACTTCGAGCCGTACATCGAGCCATTAATTAATTTACCACGTAAAGCACCCCAGTTGAGTAACGTTGACGGTATACAATCAATTGTTGCTCCAATTGATCGACACGCCTTAATCGATGCGCTGGCAAAGACAGAACTGATTGACCCAGAAGTGGCGTATCGACGAGCGATCGCCGTCTCCCACGAAGAGGATGTTTCCCAGTGTGGGGGGCAGCGATTGCGGCGTGGTTGAATCAGAACGATCGGGCGGTGCCATTGCCAAAGCTTGTGCAATCTTTAAGAATGCCGCTGGTGCAGGTCTGGCTAGCGTTACTGCATAATGGATTCGTGCTCGAACAACGCGGGGAATTTTATCAAACCGAGCAGATTTGGGTTTGGCGATAATGTCAGACTAAGATCGCTTGACACTGGAGTTGGTTTGATGGACGTAACTTCACCCAGCAGCGATTGGGCTGCTATTTTCTCAATCTTGTGAACTTGAAAGGCAACGGGTCAAAAAGTTTTTACAATCCAAATTCAAGACTCCTACGGTTTACTCACAACCAATCCTTAGAACATCCTTCCAAGGAGGCTGGTTCTTCGTGCTATTGCTCTGGAAGATAAATACTAACCAAAGCATAAAATAGTGAACAGCCCAGGCAGATGCGCGTTTCAACGTATTTCTCACTCTCATAAATTTTGCACAACATGAGAGTAACGTTGTGTACTACTACTAGGAGCGGAGTATGGTGAACACCTATTTATTTCGCTAAATGCTCTCCAGAAGTTGATTCATAAGAAATGACAATTGAACAAAAGTGTTCACCATACCCCGCTCTCATTAGTAATATCAAATCCGGTTGATTGCCCATAATTAGTTGACTGCCTCCATCCACTAGTGATAACTTGTTAACCCCAAAGCGCTGTCCCGTACCTGGCACAATGGGTGTAGTTCCAACTCGTCCGTAGGAACGACCTGCTCGATCATCAGAGCGCACGCCCATTTCATCACCGAACGCGAATCTCAGCTTTTTCAACTTGGGCTGTGCGGCAAATTTGAAGGACGTAGCTACATCTCCTACGTTAACTGAGATCTTGCACCATTCTCAATAAAGGGTTGCCAAAAGAGCCAAAATCTGGAAGAAAGGGCGTAGGAATAATTTGAGTTGACGATTATGGAAACCATCGTCGAATACGCCCAAGGGCTAGTCTATAGCCTTCTTTGCTTAATGCCTAGCACATACCAGAAAGCCAGTCTAAACGCCCTGTTCGGGCTGTTTCTTGAAGCTCAAGGATATCCTTTACCCCAGCACACCCAGGTGAAATCCGCTTCTTCATTGAGTCGATTTTTGAATCACTACAATTGGTCTACTCGTAGCGTGATTCGCACGACTCGTCAAATGGTGTTGCAGCAAGTGACCGCTCATCCCCCTCATCCAAGCACTCCTTTGCGAGTGTCGATCGATCTAACGACATTCGAAAAGTGCGGCAAGTTTTTGCAGTTGAGTACGCCGACGAATGACCCCAAGGCACCTGACCCCTGGGTGAGAATACTTAACGGTAAGCGGGGATTACATTTAGTAGTATTGTACCTGGTGGTGGGTGAGTGGCGAGTGCCTTGGAGCTTTCGGGTCTGGCGGGGCAAAGGCTATCAAGCGCCCAGTACAATTAGCCTGCAAGTTGTTGGCAACGGTTCCAACCCAGTTGAGTCAGGGCAGGGTGGTCATTGTACAGGCAGATACGGAGTTTGGCACCGTAGAGTTTCTCAAAGCAGTGCGAAAGCAGTCGTGGCGAGCAGTCGTGGGGATGCGCTGCAATCGCAAAATGCAGGACGGTCGTCATCTAAAGCAACTGTATCGCCATGCCAACCGTGGACAACAGGTGTATTTAGCGGGAGACACACAGCCACTGACGGTGTCCTGGTTCTGGCTCAAACGAGCCGAAGGCAAGCGAGAACTGCGCTTTGTCGTTTCTACCCATCCTTACTCTGGCATTTATCTGGTGCGGCTAGGACGTAAGCGCTCTTGCATTGAGGGCTTTTTCAAAACGAGCAAACATCGTTTTGGGCTGCATCGCTTTGGGCAAACTACGAAACTTGGTGTCTATCGCTGGCTCATCAAGAGCGCTAATTGCCTATCTATTGGCGCATTGGATTGACCAATGGTCACTACCTCCTGTCCTGGATTGGAAAGCTGCCAGTGATTTGGCATTAACTGTACTGTTTCCCTCGGTTCTGTGGTTACAATTGCTGCGGTTCATCCGAGTCAATGCTGACATTGCTGCACAATTCGATTTTGAAATTATCCTCAAACCTTTACCCATTCTTGCTTATCGAGAATGCTGCAAGATCTGAGTTAACTAATTTACGCTCCGGTTAGTAAGCTTTGAGCAGGTCAAAGGTTCCAATCAAGTCTAAGTCACATTCCAGTAACTTATCTATTTTGGACAGCTTTGCGATCGTGGCATGAGAGCATTTCAAGGAAGTGGTACATAACTTTATGTATCGTTGCAAAATTCCTATTTGCGGAAAGCATCTCCTCGGAACTCTGAACATATTTTCCTGCAACTAATTCTGATGCACTATTCTCAATCATTTGCCGTACACCTTGCCGATCGACTTCCAAGTGAAATTGCAAGCCAAGCACCTTGTCGCCGTAAAGGAATGCTTGATTGGCACAGCCCTCACTGTAGGCAAGACGGATGGCTTTCTCTGGTAATTCAAATGTATCCCCATGCCAATGAAAAACGGTCAGTTCTGAGGGTAAGAATTCAAGAACTTTGGATTGCTGAACTGCTTCTGTTGTTTCGATTGGAAACCATCCAATTTCTTTGTGTTGACCCAAATACACTCTTGCACCTAGAGTATCAGCAATCAGTTGTGCTCCTAGACAAATACCAAGCACTAATTTATCTTTCTCGATCGCCTGCTTAATTAACTGTTTTTCTGCAATTAGCCAGGGGTACCGATCCTCCTCGTAGATATTCATGGGTCCGCCTAGGACGATCAACCAATCAAAATCATTCACAGTCGGTAAGGGATCGTCGGCATAAAGTTTGGTAGAGGATAACGAATAGTTTCGATCGGTCATCCAAGTCGAAATGCTGCCCAACCCCTCAAAGGGAACATGCTGTAAATAGTGAATTCTCATTATCGTTTCTCGGAGAGGTAACTTTTCAATAAAGAGCGTGTGGGCGTACAGGCAACCAGAAGAATCTCAGCGTCTTGCTCTCCGGTCGCAGAGATATCGTGTGGGAGAAATGCATCAAAATGAGCCGCGTCGCCCGGATTGAGTAAAAACTGCTCGTCTACTAAAGTCAGGATTAACTGACCGGAGAGAACATAGAGCCACTCTTCACCGCTATGCTGATAGTGATGTTCTGCTTGTCGATCGACAGGCACGATTACTCGGAGTGGATGCAGATCGGCGAGATGGTTCCCGCCAGCTAGAGAAGTGTAGCGCAGCCCATTGCCTTCTTGAAGCAGACGATCGCCTGCGCGAATCACAACACCCGCAGAAGCTTTCCGGTCCGGAGCCACTGGCTCTGAGTTTTCTGGAGTTGAGCCAAATAGGTCGGGTAGTGAAACTCCGTATACCCGTGCCAAGTTAAACAGAACTGCCAGTGAGGGCTGTCGTTCGCCACATTCTAAGCGTGACAAATATGCCTCAGACACATCTGCTTTTTCGCTCAGTTCGCTTAAAGTCCAACCCCGTTCAGTTCTTAAAGTACGTAACTGTTGTCCTAGTTTGGTTAATTCAGACTTGAGAAGGGTCTCGCTCGAATTTTCCATCAGTTTTCTATTCAGCAACTTAGTTTATTATATTGCCTATCAGTCAAATCGACTATTTTTTTTAGGAACCCCTACAGCGATCGTTTGTCATTCTCCAAAACCTCTACTCATCTGCATTCTTTCACTTTGGTCGCTCTAACTAGCTGAAACTCGAAGCTAAAAACTAATTTTAATCGAAAAACAACTTGACAGTTAGGCAAGTTGTTTTGTATGGTTTAGATATCTCGACTATTTAGATGCTAACACCAGAGGTAAAACGGGAGAGCATCGATATTCATGCACTGGAGTCCGAAGAAATCTTTGTACGCTCTGATGTTTTCAGTGATGGAACGAGGAACTATCCAGTAGAAACGTTTATTCAATAATCCGATTGGCTCATCTCATATTCCTCAGTCGAAAATAGGTTGTACCTTATTTGTGTTTTACAAAGGAGGGATAAATGGTCGCCCAGATTCTTTCGATTCAGGTTGGACTACCCAAATTACTTGGTATTGCAAATGCACTAGATCCAATGGATCGTCCCTGGTCTACTGGATTCTTCAAAGAACCGATTCAGGGAAAGACCTGGCTTGGAAGCACCAACTTAGCTGGAGATGGTCAAGCCGATCTCAAACGTCATGGCGGTGTTGAAAAAGCAGTACTGGTGTATGCGGCTAAACACTATCCCTTCTGGCGATCGCGTTTGAATTTGCCCGATCTCTCCTACGGAGCCTTTGGAGAGAACTTTACGGTTGCAGATCAAACTGAAGCATCTGTGTGCATTGGGGATATCTATGACATTGGTGAAGCTCAGGTTCAGGTATCCCAGCCTCGCCAACCGTGCTGGAAATTGTCGCGTCGCTGGCGAATCCGAGATCTAGCATTACAAGTTCAGCGCACTGGACAGACAGGTTGGTATTTCCGCGTGCCATCTCAATATTACAGTTGTAGATAAGCTAAACTAGATTTGTAAGGAAATACAGTTTAGCAATGCTTGATACATCCAACGTGTTTTTAACAGGTGTTGCATTAGAAGCGCTCTCCCAATGGAGCAGTAGATTGAAAGCGTTTCAGCAAAAACTGGGAAAGCACTTCGCTCGTTCTGAAGCACGTCTTGCAGCGTATGACTATATCCAGGCACTACTAAGCCCAGTTGAGCGGAAGAATGGATGGCAAATGGCAGAACAGGTAGGGTATAGCAATCCCTATCGCTTCCAACATTTACTAGGACGGGCGCAGTGGAACGCGGACGCAGTGTGTGCAGAAATTAGAAAGTATGCAGTGGAGCATTTGAAGAGTGAAACAGATATTTTGGCAATTGATGAAACAGGTTTTCTGAAGCAAGGAGAGCAGTCAGTAGGCGTACAGGTGCAGTATTATGGCACAACTGGACATTTGGAGAATTGCCAGGTAGGTGTGTTCATGTCCTACATTAGCGACAAAGGACATACGTTGATCGATCGCCGTTTGTATCTACCGCGCACATGGAGTGAAGATCAAAGCAAACGTAAGAAGGGAGCAGTTCCAAAATCAATCACATTTGCGACTAAACCTCAACTAGCACAACAGATGTTGGAATCAGCTTTTAAAGACGGAATACGTCCCGCCTGGTTTGTTGCTGATGAGGTTTATGGCAACGATGGTTCATTGTGGTGGTGGCTGGAAAAGACTGCTAAACAACCGTATATACTCACGGTCAGCAAGAAGCAGCCTGTAGTTATTGGCTGGCAACGTTATCAAGCCCAAGAACTGTTACCTCAGCCGGACAGCCAGCTGTGGCAACGTCTTAGCTGTGGAGCTGGCAGTAAGGGAGAAAGATACTATGACTGGGCGAAAGTGCCAGTTAATTGTGACAGATCAGATGGTTTTCAACGTTGGTTATTGTTCCGCCGCTCTCTAGAACACCCTGAAGATCCTCGCGTCAGCTACTATCAAGTATTTGCTAAGAGCGATACTACCCTAGAAACGATGGTTCAAATCGCCGGGCAAAGGTGGCGGATTGAGGAGTGCTTTAAATTTGCTAAAGACCAGCTAGGTTTAGGAGAGTACGAAGTTCGTTCCTGGCATGGTTGGCATCGACACATCACCCTCGTCCTGGCTGCTCAAATATTTCTCACCGTCTTACGACACTCTTGTGAGCCTGCTATTCACTCCTCTACCCCCCCTTTACCTCTAGTAACAACTGGCAGTCTAACTGCGTTCAAAGCGGCACGAGGTTTATTGTCCGACTAAGTATCTGGGAGATGAAGCGGTGGGTATCTCGATTCTTGTTTCCCACATTCTGGTGTCTTGAACACGTTTTGCGTTGGTCTTATTGGCGCAGATCTCATCAAGCTACTGCTCGTTACTACCATTACCAAAAGCGAATTCATTCTTCTATTTATCTACAACTGTAATACAGAAGGCGTGGTTGAAGCAGGGATGGAACTTGTATTGCGGGATCGCCCTTTTCCACAGTGGACGATCGCACGGGCAAACCAAATCATGCATCACGATTTGAACAACCAAGAAGCAGCGGCTGAACTGGCAAGCTGTCCCTTTTTAGCACCGAATTGGCAACGCACTTTGCTAAATCGTGCCGCTAAAAATATCAATCCTGATTCTGCCCTTCGACTCTGGGGGGAGAACTAGCAACAACGAGCGTGAAAGTAATGAAGATTGTGAGGAGATTAGAAATGTTCGCGCTTGGTTTGCAGCGGCTCTTCATACTTTCAATGACAAAAAAGCAAAACGCAACAATTGCAAGGCTTTCAGCTTTTGTTTCTAGATAAAAGGGGGATAAGCATCTAGGCAAAGATTCTCTCACGACCCCCTTGACAGACTACTAATGGAAATGTAATTATTTAGGAGTCCTAAATAAATTGCAGCCATAGCTTTTCTCTACTCACCCCCAGGGCAAACGCCTCTAAATTTGCTCCTAGAATATTCGTCGCATATTCAACTTCTCCCAACCCTATGACCAAACTAGTTTTTCTCAATAAACTCCGAATTATTGCAAACACTCTCAACCCATTTTCTTCTTAATAAGCCTTAGTTTGTTGCCATCATTTTCAATAAACCGAGGAAATTTCCACCTTATTGACAAGATGCGTTTGCCCTGGGTTATGAGTCAACTTTAAGGAGCATTTGGAGAAAACAATTGAGTGTTAACCATACCCGACTCTGGGTAGTAACGATCGCTCTAGAAACAATCTTTCACAGTCGTAACAACTTTAAGTTACAAGGAGAAAAATATGATCAAACAGACATCTGCACGTAACATCTTGAGTGCCAAGAGAAATTTGGCAATCGGCGCTATAATCTCTGGTTCCCTTGTCACCTTGCCTGTTATGGCAGTTCAATTAGGCAACGGACAAACCGCCTTTAACTATCCTCCCCGTCTAGTAAAAGCTACAACTAGTTATAGATCTCCACATACGCCTGCAACTTATTATTTCACGTTGGTAATTCCTCAAAACGCTGGAGAGCCTTTAGGGGCAGTTACGATCTCTCAGCGCGAGAATTCCGATACGGTTTCGTTCGATCCCAGTCGCAGTCGTGCTTTTCTCGGTAGCAGATTTGCCAGAGGTTCAGAAATACCTTTAGCGAGCATTGGCGGCGAGCAACCGAACAAACCTGGAGAAGCAACGATCGCGTTCGATCCACCCGTGTTACCTGGCACGACAGTCACAGTTGCCCTCAGAGCCAAGCGCAATCCTAGTGGAGGTATTTATCTATTTGGTGTAACGGTGTTTCCAGCCGGAGAGAAGAGTTCTGGTCAGTTTCTCGGCTACGGTCGCCTACATTTCGGTTCCAGATAAAATCACCGTGTCCCAACTCTGACGCGCTCGGCACTTTTCATCTTCTACTCAGCAGACAAATATAAAGTAGGTAAACAAAATGCTGAAACAAATTTTGACAGGTAGTTTCATACTCACCGTATTTTTGGCAAATAGCGGAGCGACTAGAGCCAATCCTAGAGCAACGCTCTTACTGTCTCAAACGCAGATAGTTCCCTCTACGACTACAACACCTGACACTGCAAATACCAGCCCTAACTCCGATCGAGAGATACCCGACCGCCCTTTGAGTAACCCTGTTCTTGAAGAATCGCAGGTGTCTCCAATACCTAACGATGCGGTGTCTCGCCCTAACCCTAACATTAATGGCGCAGAGACTAGCTTAGATCTGAGAGTTTGTGAAGATATTCCCCTAGCTAGACCGACTGGTGGAGCTACCAGAGAAAGACTTCAAGCCATAGAACAGTGCAATTCTGACAAATAGACTTACTCATGTACCCCAATCTCAATAGTAAATCCAGGGCAAACGCATCTAAATTTGCCAGAGAATATATATAGTGTCTTGGACTTCAACTTACGCTATATCTGGAGAATAAGTTCTCAATAAGCTGCCCTTTAATCAGTTTATTCGCAACAATTGTGGCTATTTGCCCTTTATTGACAAGATGCGTTTGCTTTGTACTCACCTCCTGATCGGCTAATTCTTAAAGCATTCTGTCTGACATCATTTGCATCCACTACTCACTAATTGTAAGGAGATCGATCGATGAACGCGATCGTAGGTTATACCTTTGGAACTGAACAAACAGCTCATTCACCGTTGACGCTCAACGACTTGGAACTACTCAAACAGACCGTTTGTTTACAGACGAAGATGAGAGATATCTGCGAATGGTAGGAGAAGTGTTACAAGACCAAATTGCTGCGGTACTAGATGTTTGGTATGGCTTTGTTGCTGCCAATTCGCATCTTGCGTATTACTTCAGCAATGCAGGGCAGCTAAACTCCGACTACTTGGCTGCTGTTCGCAAACGTTTTGCTCAATGGATTCTAGACACTTGTAATCGACCTTATGACCAGGATTGGTTGAATTACCAGCAGGAAATCGGTCTGCGCCACACTTACGCCAAGAAAAACCAGACCGATCGGGTTGAAGCCGCTCCTCATATTAGGATGCGGTACATGATTACTTTTATCTACCCAATCGCAGCCACCATCAAGCCATTTTTGTCAAACAAGGGACACAGCGCGGAAGACGTTGAAAACATGTATCAAGCCTGGTTCAAATCCATTACTCTACAAGTGACGCTTTGGTGTGCTCCCTATGCCAAAGATGCATATTTCTAATCTGGAGGTACTCATGGAATTTGTCAGTGTTTTTCTAGTTTTCTCACTGTCAGTATTCAGTGTTGTCGTGTTGGCGATGGGATTGTTTTTCTTACAGCTTTGTTGGTCTTGGCATCACGCTTACTTTCGGTAAAGAATTCATCATTAACAATGCTTTCTCAAAGTTGCCTCATTTTTGTCTTTGAGGTTATTTATCGCTAATAGTGAACAATCAACTGCATTTCACAGAATTGTTACCTCTCCACACTACGCAAAGGCATCAACACCGTAACGTCTTAACGGCAGCATAGCATTTTCTAACTACTTCCATTCGCTTCAGCTGCTAATTTATGCAACAGGAGGTTGTGATGAAACGTTTTCTCATTGCTTTACTCGGTATCAGTTTAAGCCTCACGTTGGCACTGTTTTATTCCAGTCTTAAAGCTGATGCCCGTTCTACAACTCAATCTACGGCAGCAACAGTTGCGCAGTCGTCTGCTCAAGTTGTGCCAACTCCAAAGTCACCCGATCTAGAAATTGTAGGCACTAGCGTCCGTTATCTCAAAGATACAGATTTACTTATTTTTGAGCAAACTGTGAAAGGAACGGCTGGTAAAACATTGCCCCAACCTAAGGGTAGCCTTGATGGTGCACCTGTGCTAGGCTATGTCTTTCCAACGACTCTAAAACCCGAAGATGCTGGATTTGGGAAGGTCGAAGGGATTTTGGCACTGGCAGTTACATCTCATCCAGACTTCGATGATACGCCACTGTGGGATGAGAACAACAACTCTAACTATACTGATGACGGCATCATTTTTCATAGTCATTGGGTCGTACTGGTCAAGGACGATCGCGTCCCTGGTAACTTATCGGTCAAACAGTTTGACAAAACCGACAAAACTGTTGTGCTTCCACCTACCAATCCCGGTATGCCAATGTATTTTGATTCTCCTGGTTTCCCTGTTTTGCTAAAAGGTAACAAGCTTAGTGTTTTGGTTCCGGCTCAACGCATTCAATCTAAAACGAAGTTCAAGTTTGATGGTGTTGTTGCTTATATGCAGGTGAATGCCACAAACAAAAATCTCCCTATGGTTGGGGTCTATCAAGCGTACAGCGTTAGTTCAGGGGATTTAAGTCTTCCCTACAGCGTGCAACCTCAGTAACGGAGAAAATTAAATGGCTCTCAATGTTGAATTGCTAGAAAGCAGCTTTGCTCAAATTAAAGTGAATAGCTTAGAGGTGACTAAACAGTTCTACACAGTGCTGTTTACGAACTATCCAGAAGTCCAGCCTTTGTTTGCCAATACTAACATGGAAAAGCAGCGCAAGCAACTGTTTCAATCTCTCGTCTTTACCGTCAATAACCTGGGTAAACCGGATGTCTTAAGCGGTGCGTTGAGAGGCTTGGGGACTCGACACACACAGTACGGTGTATTGCCGCAACACTATCCAATGGTGGGCAGTAGCTTGCTTAAAGCTTTTGAGGTAAGTCTAGGTACAGACTGGACTCCTGACGTGCAACAAGCATGGATAGAGGCGTATGTAGTTGTGACTCAATTAATGCTGAAAGGTGCAGACTATTCACCAGAAAGTTTGATACTAACAGGAGAACAAACAATGGATACGATTGCACTGGTTCCTAACAACTCGTTGATTACCGAAACGCCTGAGGAAGGACGGCAATTAGCCGTGAAACTGGCGCGACTGATTGTCAAGCTGACTCAACCTGATGAAGAAAAGCGCAAACAGCTGCGAGAGGTCTATGGTAACGATGCCATGATGTTGATCGCCATAGGACAAACGGTTGCTACAGAGTTTGCCACGATCGCTGCTGCTAACAACTATTGGAAGGAGTTGGGCAATGCATGACTATTGTTTAGTGGACTGTGATTTTCACCATCGGCTAGAAGCCTTGGCAACGCTGCGACAAACCTGTCGGATTTCCTACTGCACTGTAACTGGAGAAATCGTTGAAGTTCAGGAGCGGATTGTGGATGTGTATGCTGCGAACCGAGCCGATTTTTTGAAGCTCAAAGACGGAACAGAGATTCGGCTCGATCGCCTGATTTCTGTTAATGGCAACCCGACTCGATTTGCTTAGGAGTAGCATTATGGCAATCCAACTCAAGATCGATCGCGTCTTGCAAGGTTCATTTGAACTCAAAGCGCTGAATCTTCTGTTTGTATTTCAAGTCAACTGTCCTGGTTGTTTCATCTACGGTTTTCCCCTCGTCAACAAGTTGTATTGGAAGTATCGTCAGTTGGGCTTGAATGTCCTGGGACTCTCAACAGCTTTTGAGGATTTTGAGTACAACACTGCTGCCAATACAGCGTTGCTTCTGATGGAGATGAAACTGGTTGGAGCAACTCGGCAAGCATTAGGAGAATTTTACTCTCAAACGATCGACATTCCCGTTGCAGTCGATCGAGCTACCACAGGTGCAGCACTCGCAACACCTGAAAACATTAAGGCTTTAACTGAAACGATTCCTGATTTCGATCGCCTGCCCAAATCAGAGCAAGCAGCACTGCGCCAAAAGGTGAACGCTTATTTGCAGCGGTACGCCAAAACATCAGCAACCTTTACATTGAATCATTTACCAGGAACACCGTCCTTTCTTCTAGTTGACCAAAACCTGCAATTACTAGATGGATGGTTTGGGCATATGCCTGAAGCAGCAGTGATTGAGCGCATCGAAACACATCTCCGCATCGTTAAAAGAGTGACCCAGAAACTATGCAAGTCATGTGTTGAATGAACCGAATTATCAGGCTGCAATTGAAGCACTGCAAGCAATCGCTTAAACGAGGATAATGCCATGCTGAAAACGTTGAAGTTTTGCTATACTATCTGGACTGATTCAGCCCTGCGACCCGATGCCTTAAAAGTGGCTCTCGTTGTAGGATCGTTACTCTTCGCGATTAATCATGGCGGTGCTGTGTTACGCGGGGAAATGACCCGTGAACGCTGGTTGATGGGGCTACTCACTTACCTGGTGCCTTATACGGTCAGTATTCATGGACAGAACTCAACGCGATCGCGACACAGAATTAGCCCTTCCCGCTGAAAACCCGAATATTGATGTCAGCGAAAATCCCTTCGATGCCTCAAGCGCGATCGAACAGCACATCTTGATTGGGCTAGAAAAAATTGGGCTAGCGCTGAAAAGTCAATCCTGGCAGGATGCTGGACAACAAGGTTTAACACCGACTCAAGGACAAATCCTGGCGCTTCTGATTGATAAAGGCGATGCTGGAATGCGGTTGTCAGAGGTGGCAAAACATCTTGCAGTTACGGCTGCTACTGCCTCTGATGCGGTTACGTCGCTGGTTGAGAAAGGGTTAGTGCAAAAAACGCGATCGCCTCAAGATGGACGAGCGATCGCCATCACGTTAACCACTCAAGGACAGCAGACCGCAACACAAACAGCGTCCTGGTCTGATTTTCTGCTCAACACCGTGAATGAGCTATCCGAGGAGGAACAAGTCATCTTTCTGCGGGGGCTGACCAAAATGATTCGCAAGCTTCAACAACAGGGACAGATTTCAGTGGCAAGAATGTGTGTTACCTGTCAATTCTTTCAGCCCAATCGGTATCCAGGGTCAGATCGTCCACATCATTGTGCGCTGGTAAATGCACCCTTTGGCGATCGTCATCTTCGTCTCAACTGTGCCGAACACGTTGCAGCCGATCCTGAAACCGCTAAACAAAATTGGAACTTTTATCTTTCAAAGTAGGTATGTTAAATGCTGAAAACAGAATCTGCTACATCCCAGAACAGAGGCTTAACTCGTACACAATTGCAGCAAGCGATCGACTATATTCAAACTCACCTGAATCGAGATTTGTCACTGGCTGAACTAGCAAGTGTCGTCAATATCAGCCCAACTTACTTCGCGAGTTTATTCAAACAGGCGATGGGGATTGCGCCGCATCAGTATGTAATTCAACTGCGGGTGGAACGGGCAAAGTTGATGTTATCGAAAACGGATTTGGCGATCGCAAACATTGCCTTACAAGTCGGCTTCTCCAGTCAAAGTCATTTGACGCAACAGTTTAAGCGAGTCACCGGACTGACACCAAAGCAAGTTCGCCCTTTACCATAAGAATCTGACAAACTGCCCTAAGAATCTAAAAGAAGCTGAGCATTAGAGCGGGTTAACCCCAGATAGGTAGGAAAAGGACTTAGACACAATGAGAAAACGACTGGTTAATCTACAATCCATGAAGAAAACATACATAGGAAGTTGCCACTGCGGAGCAGTGCGGTTTGAGGCTGATATTGATTTAAGTGCTGGAACGAACAAATGCAACTGTTCTATCTGTACCAAAACCAGAAACTGGAACGTAATCATCAAGCCTGATGCGTTTCGGCTAATGGCAGGAGAAGACTCGCTGAGCGACTATCAATTCGGCAGAAAGACAATGCACCATCTGTTTTGTCGGTATTGTGGAGTGCGATCGTTTGCACAAGGATATGCTCAGGTGATCGGTGGTGATTATGTGGGAGTTCAACTTACTACGTTAGACAACGTAGATCCGCAGGAGTTGATCTCAGCATCGATTCGATATGCGGACGGACGCAATAACCATTGGGAAGTGGCACCGGACGAAATCTGGCATCTCTAGTAGTCAGGTATTTTATGGAAAGCTGTCTTTTACTAAGGATAGTGGATTTAATAACTCCGGATTCTTGCATAGGATATGTTATCGCAGCGTAACGCATCATCTTCGGATTTAGCGATCGCAGACATTGCCGTACAAGTCGGCTTCTCCAGTCAAAGTTGTTTGACGCAACAGTTTAAGCGAATCACCGGACTGACACCCAAGCAAATTCGCCCTTTACCATAAGAATCTGACAAATTGTTGTAAGAATCCGAAAGACGTTGAACATTGGAACTTAGTACACTTTAGGTACAAAGAATCAGAAGCATCCTATACAAACTTCCCCGCATAGTAATATACAACTGCGAAAGACAAGCCTTTGCCACTCATCTAGCACAGATTGGAAAGGATATCCATACCTTGGGTAGACCTATGTGCTGAAAATGCAGTCGTTGAATGTTCTTAGGCATCTATTGAATTCAGGCAAACAACGCAACGACTGAGTTGCAAGACTTAAATTTCACCACAAAACCAATTGCGATCGCGATAGTCGCATTAATATCAGAGGTCAAATCATGAAACAGTCAGCAGATTTCTTCGTTCGTAGCGCGGTCACGGAGACTACTCGGTCATACATGGGCAGTCTCATGACTTTTCTCGTGACATCCGCCGAGACCGAAAACCGCTTCGTCCTTCTGGAGCTTCGGATGAAACCGGGAAATGAGCCGCCGCCCCATCTTCACTATAACCAGGATGAGGTGTATTACATTCTAGAAGGCGAACTGGAGGTGTACTGCATGGGCGAAGTCCGGACAGTGCGGGCAGGCGAAACGATTTTCCTCCCTCGGAACCAGGCGCACGCGTTCTACTACCTGTCGCCCACCCTCCGATTCCTCGCTCTGTTGCAACCAGGCGGTCCAGACGGGTACGGTCTGGACGGGTACTTTGAAGCGATGTCGAGTCCGTCCACCAGCATGGAACTACCTGCGAACGCAACTACATACGCGCTCTCCGATCCAGCCCCCGCCATTGCGCTGGCAGCCAAGTACGGAGTCAAGATGCTGACCCCGAAAGAAACGGTGGAACTATTGCCCCACTACCCTGGCTTCGGGGTACCGCGAAAGAGCCGGAGTCATTAACCAACAAAGGGATCGCAGACAGGAAAGATTTTTTTCTATCTATAGCTCTATAAGCTTGAGCGGTTCACTACCCGCTTTCAGGTAGTTTTGTAAGCTAGATCGGTACGGGAACAGGGCTTTTGTGCTGCATATCATCACTAAATATAGAGCAATGTTCAACTCAGACATCGCCGTCCACAACCCAATGACAAGTTTTTCTTGAGGCAGTCAGTCAGACACTTTAAAATCAAGCGCGTGTCATAGCTGCATAAATTGGCAGAAGTTTCTGCAACAGAATTAATCATTAAGGAGAATGATGGAACAAGTTCAATCGGCATCACTAAAAGCATACAAGCGCACCTTTGCGCTCGACTCGGCTATGTTTTACATGGGAAGTCTCATGTCCTTCCTTGCCAAAGGTGAGGACACTGGGGGGCGCTTTGCCTTGATGGAGTACCAGGCGAAACCTGGCAATGAGCCGCCTCCTCATGTTCATGACTGGGAGCATGAGTTGTATTACGTGCTTGAGGGCGAGATGGAATTCTACTGCGAAGACAAGGTTTTAGTGGCACATGCAGGGGAAACAATTTTCTTACCTCAAGGCAAGCCGCACGCTTTTTATATCCGCTCCCCGCACCTCCGAACATTGATCCTGGTTCAAGCGGTGAGTGAACACGCGGTTGGGCTGGATCGCTACTTCATCGAAATGGCTGAACTCAGATCTTGCAGCATTCTCGATAAGCAAGAATGGGTAAAGGTTTGAGGATAATTTCAAAATCGAATTGTGCAGCAATGTCAGCATTGACTCGGATGAACCGCAGCAATTGTAACCACAGAACCGAGGGAAACAGTACAGTTAATGCCAAATCACTGGCAGCTTTCCAATCCAGGACAGGAGGTAGTGACCATTGGTCAATCCAATGCGCCAATAGATAGGCAATTAGCGCTCTTGATGAGCCAGCGATAGACACCAAGTTTCGTAGTTTGCCCAAAGCGATGCAGCCCAAAACGATGTTTGCTCGTTTTGAAAAAGCCCTCAATGCAAGAGCGCTTACGTCCTAGCCGCACCAGATAAATGCCAGAGTAAGGATGGGTAGAAACGACAAAGCGCAGTTCTCGCTTGCCTTCGGCTCGTTTGAGCCAGAACCAGGACACCGTCAGTGGCTGTGTGTCTCCCGCTAAATACACCTGTTGTCCACGGTTGGCATGGCGATACAGTTGCTTTAGATGACGACCGTCCTGCATTTTGCGATTGCAGCGCATCCCCACGACTGCTCGCCACGACTGCTTTCGCACTGCTTTGAGAAACTCTACGGTGCCAAACTCCGTATCTGCCTGTACAATGACCACCCTGCCCTGACTCAACTGGGTTGGAACCGTTGCCAACAACTTGCAGGCTAATTGTACTGGGCGCTTGATAGCCTTTGCCCCGCCAGACCCGAAAGCTCCAAGGCACTCGCCACTCACCCACCACCAGGTACAATACTACTAAATGTAATCCCCGCTTACCGTTAAGTATTCTCACCCAGGGGTCAGGTGCCTTGGGGTCATTCGTCGGCGTACTCAACTGCAAAAACTTGCCGCACTTTTCGAATGTCGTTAGATCGATCAACACTCGCAAAGGAGTGCTTGGATGAGGGGGATGAGCGGTCACTTGCTGCAACACCATTTGACGAGTCGTGCGAATCACGCTACGAGTAGACCAATTGTAGTGATTCAAAAATCGACTCAATGAAGAAGCGGATTTCACCTGGGTGTGCTGGGGTAAAGGATATCCTTGAGCTTCAAGAAACAGCCCGAACAGGGCGTTTAGACTGGCTTTCTGGTATGTGCTAGGCATTAAGCAAAGAAGGCTATAGACTAGCCCTTGGGCGTATTCGACGATGGTTTCCATAATCGTCAACTCAAATTATTCCTACGCCCTTTCTTCCAGATTTTGGCTCTTTTGGCAACCCTTTATTGAGAATGGTGCAAGATCTCAGTGAACCTGCAACAAGCATGAGCCTTCCCACTGAGGCAATCACCTATATGACGGACGATCCTAGCCATGCCATCCGCCTGGGTGCTGTAAACGGTATTCGTTTCCTGTCGCCGGAAGAAACGGCGGAACTATTGCCTCACTACCCTGGCTTCGGGGTACCGCGAAAGAGCCAGAGTCATTAACCAAGAAAGGGATCGCAGACAGGAAAGATTTCTTTCTATCTATAGCCGTATTAGAAATTTGAATAAGGTTAGTTACTAGAGATAAGCCAGCTTTTATTGTGTGTTGTTTACCAGGAAGGAAAACAAAACGATGAATCTCAATTCATACATACAAGATTTTGGTGTTCGACCTCAAAAGCAGAATCTGGAGTGGTCAAACCAGTCTCACCTCAAATCGTCGCAGCAGGAGTTCCAGGCTGATACTTGGGTACACCTTTTGGAACTTCCCAGTACCTTTAGTTTTGACGAGGCACTACTACTTTGTCAAATATCAGAGGATCGGTGGGCAGCGTGGATTCCCGAGCATGGTGAAGCGGTGCTACACACCCGTCAATTTTGCGCTCGCTTTTAGATGACTTAGGTACAACTCGAGTTTTGAACTATGTTAACCGCAACCCAAACCAGTGAATTTTGCTCTACAGATCTCGACAAAGAGGTTGTTTATTTGCTCAATTATGCAAGAACTAAGCTACTAACCAAGATGCCACGACAGCTAAAAATGACATCCTACCTGCGACTCTGTTGCCTCGCCATTCGCAAGCTGCACCAGAAGCCGGGATTAGCAGGCAAGCCTAGCCTAAACGAGGTATTTGATGATTCCTATTCGCATTTACTGCAAGCACTTTGTAATTACAATCCTGAATGGTGGAGGCGTTGCTGGAGCAGCGATCGCGGTATCCTTAAATCTGACAATCCAACGCTCGACAAACTACTACAACCGCTAGAGTATTTCGTCGAAATCTACCTAGAGACTCATATCACCAATTGTGACTGAGCATAAAAATCTGGCGCTTCTGAGCAAATGAATAGTACTCTTTCCATAATTTTTCAACTACAAAAGGAGAAAACGATGAAACTTGAAAATAAAGTGGCTTTGATTACGGGAGCAACTTCGGGAATTGGCAGAGCAACTGCGATCGCATTCGGTAAGGCTGGAGCAAAAGTAGTGTTCTCAGGACGACGCGAACCAGAAGGTAAAGTAACGGAAGCTCAGCTACGAAATGCTGGCATTGACTGTTTATTTGTGCGATCTGATGTCTCGAACGAAACCGAGATAAAAGCGCTTGTGCAAACCACAGTCGAGAAGTTTGGGAAGCTCGATTATGCCTTCAATAACGCGAGCATAGAGGCACTTCCAAAACCCCTGCACGAGCAATCGATCAAAGACTTTGACGAACTGATGGCGATTAACACACGGGGGCTGTTCTTGTGCATGAAATATGAAATTCAGCAAATGCTGACTCAAGGCGCTGGGGCGATCGTCAATACCTCCTCGTTAGGAGGGTTAATTGCGTTTCCAGGGGCATCTCCCTATGTCGCGAGTAAACATGCAGTCATGGGACTGACACGAGCGGCAGCGTTGGACTATGCCAAGCAGGGCATTCGGATTAATGCGGTTACCCCCGGTGCTACTGCGACTGAGATGCTCGATCGTAGCCTCGATCGGATGGGCATCACGGCTGATGATTTCGCATCTACAGTTCCGATGGGGCGCATAGGACAAGTAGAAGAAATTGCTCAAGCTGTCGTCTTTCTTTGCTCCGATGCTGCCAGCTACATCACCGGACAACCGTTGGTTATCGATGGTGGATTTACAGTGAGTTGATCGAAACCTTGAGCAGTTTAACGATTAACTCCAAAGAAGGTATTTAAATATGACAATCACCAAGGAAGCAAAAAGCTTAGTATGCCCTGGGAGCAGGAGTACGGGTATTCTCAGGCGGTGAAAGTTGGGGATACCAAGAAGCAACTCATCGAAGTCTGTATTCTGGAGCCATCAACCCTTTGAGAAATAAGAAAGATAACTAGAACATCGTTGAGTGACTCAACTTACAACATGGAGAGAAGAAACGATGACAATTACGCCTAGTAAGAATAAAACGTTGTTTGATTATCTCGCAGCACTGCTCACAGGACAGCTTATTTTGCCGGATGATGCTGCCTACGAATCGGTGCGCCAACTCTGGAATGGCAGGGTGAAGACCCGCCCTGCTGCGATCGCTCGTTGTTTAACTGTAGAAGATGTTATTCATACGGTTCGCTGGACGCGAGAACATGGATTACCACTTTCGGTTCGAGGCGCAGGACACGAAATTTTTGGGCGATCGCTGCGTGAGAATGGCGTAGCGATCGATCTATCTCAGATGAAAACTATTACCGTTGATCCAGTTGCACACACAGCCCAAGTTCAAAGTGGAGCAACGGCTGGCGAACTGATCGGAGCAGCAGAAAAACACGGATTAGCGACGACTACAGGAACCGTCTCTAGCGTTGGTATGACAGGACTGACTTTAGGAGGAGGCTATGGCTCACTGATCGGGGCTTACGGACTAGCTGCCGATAACCTGCTATCCGCACAGGTCGTAACCGCCGACGGACGACTTATCACCGCAAGTGCCGAAGAGCATTCAGACTTGCTTTGGGGACTGCGGGGTGGTGGAGGTAACTTTGGCGTTGTTGTTTCCCTGGAGTATCGTCTGCATCCACTCACGACCGTGCTATCGGGTTTACTGCTATATCCTCTGGAGCAAGCTAGAACTGTGCTAAGCAAGTTTAACGAGTTTATCACCACTGCACCCGATGAATTAACCATCCGGTCTGGATTTCTTCAAACACCCGATGGCGCAACGGCTCTGTTTCTCTCACCCACCTATTGTGGTGCGATCGCAGCAGGTGAACAGATCGTTGCACCCCTGCGTACTTTTGGCAATCTATTAGTCGATCAGGTACAACCCATTACATATAATGACCTGATTCATCAGTTGGATGTGTTTACCCCAGCAGGTCGCCACTACTACCTTCAAACTCGCTCGCTAGCTGGTTTGCAGACTGAGACGATTGAGGTACTGATCGAACAAGGATTGCCCCTTCCTTCCCCGTTTTCGACAATCAACATTCATCACTTTCATGGAGTCGCGAGTCGTGTGGGTGTATCCGAAACTACTTTTGCGCTGCGTCAGGATCACCTCATGATTGAGATAATCGCCGCCTGGGAACCCCAGTCTCCCGACGAAGAGCAACGGCATCTCCAATGGGCGCAGCACATCTCACGCTCCCTTGCACCCTATGCCTTCAAAGGGGGATATATCAATCTCCTGGATCGGGAAGAGCAGGAACGTGTTCCGTTCGCTTTCGGGTCGAACTATGAGCGCTTGCTCGGCCTCAAGCGGAGATATGACCCAGATGACGTCTTTCATTCGACGATCGGACATCTTACGCCCTAATTATTAGGAGCAATTTCATGATCCAATCTTTTTGGTTTTTTGGTTCTTACCTCACCATCCTTGCCGATCGCACTACGACCGGAGGACAGTACGATCTAATTGAAGGTTACTTTCCACCTGGCTCCCAGAATCCTCCCCATCGCCACACGCGCTATTTGGAGCAACTCTATGTGCTGGAAGGAGAATTCACGATTTGGGCAGGTGAGAACAAGCTGGTACTCAGCACTGGTGAAAGCTTCCTAATTCCGGTTGGCACACCTCACGTCGTTGCCGCAATTGGCGATCGACCCGCTCATGGGTTGGTTGTTGCTGCGCCTAGTGCCTTTGCTCGATTGATTGCCGCAGTGGGAACGCAGAATAAGACAGAAATACCGGATATGGCGCTGTTCGATCGCGTTTCTGCTGAGATTGGCGACGAGATTTTGGGACCACCTGGAACCTTACCCTCCGCTGCTACAAAAACGTAGTAAATCCATTGCAGACAGCAAAGCCATTGAATAGAAAGCGATCGCCTTTTTAGGAGCTTGAACGCCGACAGGAGCCGCCATAACTAGATTCTCTTGCTGATGGCTTCAACGTGTATTTCTATCAATCAGCAATAAGGATTTGTGAGTCATGTTAATGTCAAAAACTTTTGTATCAAATCAACAATTCATTAATGCTTGAAGTTGCGTTCAATTCATCGATCGCCAATCATCAAAAACCAGGCTTTTCGGGTTCCGTAGATTAGCAATCAACTCAAGGAGTAATCTCTATGTCCAAAATCAAACCTTCGATCGTTCTGGTTCATGGTAGCTGGGCTGACGGTACATCATGGCAACACGTCATTCCGCTGTTGTTACAAGATGGCTATACCGTAACCGCTGTGCAAAATCCGCTGACTTCTCTGCCAGATGATATTGCTACAACCAAGCGGGCGATCGATGCCCAGCCAGGACCTGTTGTTGCAGTCGGTCACTCCTATGGTGGAGCCGTAATCACAGGCGCGGCGGTTGGCAGCCCGCATGTGAAAGCCTTGGTTTATATCGCGGGTTGGGTATTAGCACCAGACGACAGCATTAGCCAGTTAATTGGCAAATACCCGCCCCCTCCACTTGTCACAGCAATTGTCCCAGATGCAGGAGGCTTCCTTTACATCGATCGCGAGAAGTTTCACGAGGTCTTTGCTCATGACGTATCGACAGCCGAAGCGCAGGTGCTGGCAGTGGCACAAAAGCCTGCCGCTAGCATCACGTTTGAGCAATCGGTGGAAAGCGCAGCTTGGCAGACCATTCCCTCATGGTATCTCTTAGCTCAGGAAGACCGAGCCATTAACCCTGAGCTTCAGCGATTCATGGCAAGCCGAATCGGTGCCAAAATAACTGAGCTTCAAGCAAGCCATATGTCCTATATCTCTTGTTCCAGAGAGGTTGCCAATTTGATTATTAAAGCAGCAAGCTCTGCTGTGGAGTAATTTGATCGCCACACAATCGTGGCGTATACATTGTGGTGCAATCCAGTGCTAAGCAACTGAGAGCTGATTTATAAAGTAAAAATCAAGCAGCTAGTCGTCTCAGCATCAGCCGTACCATAGCAGCGTAGACCATAGATTCACTTATTTCCGGTAGGAGTTCATAATCCTTACTTAGTCGTCGATAGCGTCCTAGCCAGCCAAAAGTTCGTTCAACTACCCATCTTCTGGGCAAAACTTCAAACCCATCTGTAATCCGCTTAACTATTTCTACTTCTGCACCGCAGACTACCATTACAGCTTGTGCAAAATTCTCTCCACTGTAGCCACTATCTGCCCAAATTAGCTCTAAAGACTTAGAGTTATAGCACTCTTCTAGCAATGCCACTATTGCTCCTAATCGTTCTGAAGCATTAGCTTCGGTGATTACTACACCCATTAGTAGTCCTTGAGGATCTACTACGACATGGCGTTTGCGACCTTTAACTAGCTTGCCGCCATCAAAGCCGGATACTTCCCCTTTTTTTCCGTCGTTTTTACGGACTGGCTATCCACAATTGCAGCAGTAGCTTGATGAGATTTGCCCAGCTTCATCCGTACTTGTTCACGTAAGGCAAGATTTATCTGCTGCCAAATTCCTCGTTTTTGCCAACGCCGAAAGTAATAATAAACCGTTGAATAGGGTGGGAAGTCATGTGGTAGCATCTCCCAAGCACAGCCAGTTTTCAGCAAATAAAAGATGGCATTTACTACCTCACGCATATCCACAGTACGTGGATGTCCTCCTGGTCTTACAGGTGGAATTAATGGTTCAATGATTTGCCATTCTCGATCGGTTAAATCACTTTTGTAAGCTTTTCTACTCATGAGGCAATGCTTTGGGCTACTGTCTTGTCATAGTAAAAGCCTCTTGCCTCCATTCTCGCTGCTTTCAACTTTTCTTTATAAATGACCTCTGAAGCAAATTGCCGAACTAATTGATGCCAGAAAAGTGCAGACGTTTGTGGAAGTCGTTCTGCCCTCACAGGCAGCGCGACAAGCACAAGAGCGAATTCAAACTGGACGTACACAAGGAAAGATTGTTTTGCAAGTTGCTTAGGACAATCTTCAATTATCGCTTTGGAGGGAATGATGCTACTTCAAGATCAACAGGTTGTCATTATTGGAGCAAGTTCTGGAATGGGACTTGCCACAGCAAAAGCGGCGGCTGAAGCAGGCGCAAAAGTAACATTAGCCGCACGAAAGCAAGATAGGCTAGAACGAGCCGCGATTGGAATCGGACAGGGATCGCAAGCGATCGTTGCCGACATTAGCGACGAACAGGCAATCAAATCGCTGTTTGCCCAAGTTGGAAGTGTAGATCATTTAGTCACGACGGCTGCCGACTTGACGTTCGCACTGATCGAGCAACTCAGTAGTGATGATGCTCAAAGAATTGTCACCAGCAAGATTCTCGGACCATTCTACGCGGTCAAACATGCTGTGCCTCGGTTGAGCAGGACGGGTTCAATCACTTTTTTTTCGGGTTTTTCAGCCTGGAAACCCGTTCCTAATACTGCGTTGATTGCGGCGGTTGATGGCGCACTGGCTGCTTTTTGTCGCTCACTCGCAATCGAGCTTGCACCCATTCGCGTCAATGTCATGGCACCTGGCGTTGTTGAAACTCCCATGTGGCAAGGTGTGCCGGAAGAACAGCGGAAAGCGTTTCTTATACCATTTTACTTTAAGTATGCTACAGATAGTAAAAGGTATCAGCTCAAGGTAACGTGTTATGTCTGGCGTTGTTAAAATTGACATCACCGAATCTGTTGAAGTGCTGAAAACGTTATTAGCAGCACAAAAAACAGCTTTTGGGAAGGAAAGAGTACAGGCGTTATATCTGCTGAAGACAAAGCAGGTTGAGACAGTACAACATCTGGCAACAATTCTAGGACGTAATCGAGTTACAGTTCAACGCTGGTTACGCTCCTACCGTAATGGTGGACTGTCTCAATTACTGTCTCAATACAAAAGTCAAGGAAGACCAAAGTTGATTTCACGCCTATGCAATAGCAACGTTAAAAGAAGAATTGAAAGACCCAGAAGGATTTTCTGGTTATAAAGAGGTACAGTTATGGTTACTAGCTGTATTAGGAGTTGAAGCAAATTATCACGTCGTTCACCGTTTAGTGCGTTACCAGCTAAACGCGAAATTGAAATCATCACGACCACGTAGTAGCGAGCAGAACCCAGAAGAACTCAACGACTTTAAAAAAAACTACCAGACCATTTACAGTCAATAGTTGCATCTTTACGAAGTCAAGGAATAGAAGAAAAGCAACTACGGTATTGGTGTCAAGATGAATCTCGTTTTGGACTAAAAACTATTGAGCATCGACTCTTAACAGGTTTTGGTGTTAAACCAATCGGAATCGGACAATGGAGACGGGAGAATTACTACGTCTACGGCGTAGTTGAGCCGACAACAGGTTGTCGCTTTTTTTACGAATTTTCTCACTTGGATACCACCTGCTTTCAAGCTTTTTTAGACTTATTTTCTCAGACTTATGCCAAAGATTTTCACATTCTACAACTTGACAACGGTTCTTTTCACAAAGCGATTGATTTAATCGTACCAGACAATATTATCTTATTATTCCAACCCTCACACTGTCCAGAACTTAACCCAATTGAAAGACTGTGGCAGTACATCAAGAGTTTTTTAGGCTGGCAGTTGTTCAATAATCTAGATGAGTTGAGAGAGAAAGTTCGGCAGATCCTAAATTCTTTCACGCCAGAAATCATTGTAAGCTTAACAGGCTGAAATTATATTCTCCATGCTTTATCTGTAGCTGAAATTTAATAAAATGGTATTACAACCGTGAGTGAACAGCTCCCCGTTGGCAGAATTGGGTCACTAGCAAATATGGCAAATGCAGCGCTTTATCTGATGCAGAATAGCTTCATTACAGGAACCGTCCTGCATGTGGATGGAGGACATCAACTCGTTTAATTAATTTGGAGGAATACAAGATGAAAGTTTTAATTCGAGCGATCGTAAGTTTTTTCGTTTTCGTTGTGGATGTTGTGTACAGCAATCGTTCCTATGCTCGGTTTTATGTACTAGAAACGATCGCCCGTGTCCCTTACTTTTCCTATCTATCTGTGCTGCACTTGTACGAAACGCTGGGTTACTGGCGCAAAGCAGATTGGTTGAAAGTTCACTTTGCTGAAACCTGGAATGAACTGCATCATCTATTAATCATGGAATCGCTCGGCGGCAATCGACTGTGGATCGATCGCTTTGTTGCGGATGCGGAACACATTGCAGTTGCATACTATTGGATTGTCGTGCCGCTCTACATGGCGTTACCTAAGTATGCCTATTACTTGATGGAACTGATCGAGAATCATGCTTATCACACCTACGATGGCTACTTGAACGAGCATGGAGCAGAACTGAAAGCGCAACCTGCTCCCCAAGTTGCGATCGACTACTACCGAGATGGCGATTTGTATATGTTTGAAGAAGTTCAGACCACACCAGATTCTACCTTTCGCCGTCCTCATGTCGATACTCTCTATGACGTATTTGTGAATATTCGTGATGATGAATGTGAACACGTAAAAACGATGGTGGCACTTCAGCAACCGGATGCGCGACTCACTTTCAAAAGTCCTCATACTCTAGTAAAAGTGGTTGCAACTAGTGGGACTTTAAAACTTTCTAAGCCCAAATATAGCCGAACTTAGCTCTGTGAGAGGCAAATACATCAACATGCTCATTAAGCCAGCGGACCAAACGAAACTCGACTGCGGTGCGGAATGCCTCCAATGCTTCGGCAAAGGTTTGTAAGGGTTTGGTTGCCCAACGTCTGCGGAATCCGCCGGTCAACTGATGCCAAAGGATGAAGGTGTAAGCGATGAACACTAAAACCCAATGACGCTTCATACTCAGAGCATCCCGAACTTGATACTCACTCAAACCCAACCAGCCCTTGGCTTCTCGATAGAAGACCTCCACCCAGTTGCGAGCAGAATATGTTTGAGCTACCCAAGCCGCACTGACTTGGTTGTCAGAGGCATTGGTGAGAAAGTAATCCACCTCCGTCGCTTGCTCGAAACTAGAGGCATTGAGTTGAATCGCCAGCCAGCGAGTGCCTTCGAGCTTCGGAACGTGAACTGGTAACAGCGCCACCCAAACTGTCCGGGGCTGCTCCAGATTGAGTTGCACAGGTGTGAACTGCTCCACTGCCAAGGTTTGAGCAATAGCTTCTAATCCCTGCTTACGAGCAGACTCATCACCTGATGTTTGAGCAGTAACTTGGCGGTTTTTGGCGATTGCTGCCACGTAAGTTAGGTTTCTCGACTCCAACTGCTTGAGAAAAGGCGTGTTATTACCGTAGCCTGCATCAATTACAGTCACACCCGGTCGATAACCGCGCTTCAAGCATTGGTCAACCAAGTCTAGAGCCAGGTCAGGTTTTTTCTGGAAGTTGGGGTCTGCCTTGCCTTGCTCGAATAAACTTGCGTGTTGATAGAGTGCAACATCTAACGGCAGACGTCGCACTCCATCATACAAGTAGGTAGTCAGCAGCACAATACCATTGTCAGTCTTGCCAATCTCCCCAATGTACTGCCGTCCTACCCCATCAGTAGCCGCACCACTTTTGCGATGTCCCGAATCATCTACAATCAATGTGAAACCTTGACTCGGGGTCGTCTGGCGACACTGGTGCATCACCTCCAACCGCCGATTATTTAGCTTGACTTCATCCCAAGGGGCATTGTTGAGAAAATGTCTGAGGCTGTTGTAGGAGCCATCTACTGTATTTGTGACCAGTTGGCTCAGGTTTTTGCGCTGACTCTCACCCAGCAGTCCCCCTAGATAAACACGAAATTCCTGCCGCTGCTTCTGACGCGAAAATACATCATCAAACCGACGACACCAGTTCTCAAAGCACTGCGGCATCGCTGCTGGTACTTGATCTTTCACCTTACGTTGCTCCTGTCGAGACTGACGTAAAACGCAACTCCTACCCGCATTCTAGCTCAATTTGCTCCATCTTTCTTACAAAGTCCCACTAGCACAAATGACACAAATTGATTTCAGTGACTAAACGCGGTCGCATTTGTCAAAGTAATCGTAATTCGAGCGGAGGGTAAAGAAATGACGCTCACAGCTACAAAACCAACCACTCAAGTTGAAACGCTTGCCAAACTCTACCTAGAAAGCAAGCCAGCCGAGATTTCCGATCGCACGATCGCACAGCTCTGTGATTGGCTCATGGAAGAATTTCATCAATTACCGCTGAATCTGCAATTCTCAGACTACATGCGCTACGCAGATGCCGAAGAAATGTTTGCCGATATTGAGCGAGGGCAACTTTGGGTCGCTGCGGATAGCTATGATTCTGCAATTTATCCCAACCCGATCTACGGCTTTATTTTTCAAGCAATGCACGACTACGACCACTACCTGAGCGATACAGATTTTAGCTTAAAAGGAGAAATCGCAGCTTATAATTTCACTGCAAAACGAGTCCCCAGCTTAGAGATTCAAAAGATACTTTACTCTGAAATTGTCTTGCGATCGGCAGCCTATCTCTATCTTGGACACGCAGCAGCCCCCAAGATTGTCTTTCCATAATGCTCAACTCCAATGCACGAATGTCCTTGCTGTTTTTACCCGCTATTGCGGCATTTTCAACACCACAAACTCTACTGGTTTTGCTCACATTGTTGGGCAGAGATGCTCATTCTGTCTGAAGCAACCCACTACACCAAAGCGTAATACACACAAACCGGAGAAAATTATGAAAACATTACTCAAACGATCGGCATTACTCCTCGGTCTATTCACCATTGTTTCGGCTCATTTTGCTTTACCTGCTGCTGCGGACTCAACGGCTGATTTGATCATGACGCTGAAATACCCGAACGATTACACTGTAAATGTCTGGAAGCGATACGGTTGAGGCGAACTGCTCTATCGTGGCGGTGGATTGCTGGGTGATTTGAGTTTGGGCAAGGGCACGAGCAACAGTACAGGAGCGGCTCAAGTGTACAAATTCAAGAATGGCAGCTACGAATACCAAGCACTGGGAGGGCGCAGGGATCGCCAAGGGCAAGGCTCGTTGACGGTATTCAAAAACGGTCGCTCGATCCTCAGTTAAGCCTGCACACGAGAAGGATAAACGGCATTGTCAACAATTAGTGGGACTTTGTAAGAAAGATGGAGCAAATTGAGCTAGAATGCGGGTAGGAGTTGCGTTTTACGTCAGTCTCGACAGGAGCAACGTAAGGTGAAAGATCAAGTACCAGCAGCGATGCCGCAGTGCTTTGAGAACTGGTGTCGTCGGTTTGATGATGTATTTTCGCGTCAGAAGCAGCGGCAGGAATTTCGTGTTTATCTAGGGGGACTGCTGGGTGAGAGTCAGCGCAAAAACCTGAGCCAACTGGTCACAAATACAGTAGATGGCTCCTACAACAGCCTCAGACATTTTCTCAACAATGCCCCTTGGGATGAAGTCAAGCTAAATAATCGGCGGTTGGAGGTGATGCACCAGTGTCGCCAGACGACCCCGAGTCAAGGTTTCACATTGATTGTAGATGATTCGGGACATCGCAAAAGTGGTGCGGCTACTGATGGGGTAGGACGGCAGTACATTGGGGAGATTGGCAAGACTGACAATGGTATTGTGCTGCTGACTACCTACTTGTATGATGGAGTGCGACGTCTGCCGTTAGATGTTGCACTCTATCAACACGCAAGTTTATTCGAGCAAGGCAAGGCAGACCCCAACTTCCAGAAAAAACCTGACCTGGCTCTAGACTTGGTTGACCAATGCTTGAAGCGCGGTTATCGACCGGGTGTGACTGTAATTGATGCAGGCTACGGTAATAACACGCCTTTTCTCAAGCAGTTGGAGTCGAGAAACCTAACTTACGTGGCAGCAATCGCCAAAAACCGCCAAGTTACTGCTCAAACATCAGGTGATGAGTCTGCTCGTAAGCAGGGATTAGAAGCTATTGCTCAAACCTTGGCAGTGGAGCAGTTCACACCTGTGCAACTCAATCTGGAGCAGCCCCGGACAGTTTGGGTGGCGCTGTTACCAGTTCACGTTCCGAAGCTCGAAGGCACTCGCTGGCTGGCGATTCAACTCAATGCCTCTAGTTTCGAGCAAGCGACGGAGGTGGATTACTTTCTCACCAATGCCTCTGACAACCAAGTCAGTGCGGCTTGGGTAGCTCAAACATATTCTGCTCGCAACTGGGTGGAGGTCTTCTATCGAGAAGCCAAGGGCTGGTTGGGTTTGAGTGAGTATCAAGTTCGGGATGCTCTGAGTATGAAGCGTCATTGGGTTTTAGTGTTCATCGCTTACACCTTCATCCTTTGGCATCAGTTGACCGGCGGATTCCGCAGACGTTGGGCAACCAAACCCTTACAAACCTTTGCCGAAGCATTGGAGGCATTCCGCACCGCAGTCGAGTTTCGTTTGGTCCGCTGGCTTAATGAGCATGTTGATGTATTTGCCTCTCACAGAGCTAAGTTCGGCTATATTTGGGCTTAGAAAGTTTTAAAGTCCCATTAGGAGAACAACGATCGGATTGATCGCACTTCAACGTCGATATGAGGATGCTTAACGATTGTCATAGAACGAATGCACAGCGTTGGTATTCCGCTTCTGAATTGTCCGGACTTCCTGGAATGCCCTCTGCTCCCCATAATGTCACACGTAAAGCTAAACTCGAAGGCTGGAAATCACGCTCACGTCAAGGACGAGGGGGTGGCAACGAGTATGCTCACAACAGTCTGCCTGCACTTACCCAAGCGGCGTTGAACGAAAGTAACACTCAGATTGAACTGGTTGCTCAGGCAGCAATACATCAACCTGAATCCAGACCGAAGCTTAGAACGACAATCAACGATCGCACAGATGCTTGGTTAGTAATCCTAAGACTATATGAGACTGAGATTAACCCTGCCCATTTCAAAACCAAGTTGGAGCGAGATGTTGCATTCGTTGATGCTTACAATCAACAACAATTAGAATTACCCGATTGGGTTTATGCGGTTCTGCCCAAGCTCTCACGTAGTTCGCTCAAAGCCAAGCAGAAACTACGCCGCACTGCCGATCGGATTACAGCATTGGGCGGCAAGTATGGGCATCGGCGCGGCAGGGGCAGAATTGATGCAGACTATGACCTTCAAGCTGCAATTAAAACCTGCCTTGTCGCAGGCGGAAAACATTGGGGCGCAAGCCAAATCTATGAAATCTTACAGCTTGAGTTTGGATTAGATCCCAATCAGGTTTCACTCGGTCAATTGCGCGATTGGTTACGACGATTTCGGTTGGGACATCCGCAGGAGTGGGCATTGTATCTGACTCCAGATCGCACCAAAGGGTTAGTCAGTCCAGCCTTTGGATCGAGATCGCAGTCCGTATTTTATCCGAATCACGTCTGGGAACTTGACTCGATGCGGGTGGATATCAATTGCAAGACGGAAGTTGCTGAAACTGTACAACTGACTCGCGCCTTTGTGATTGCTTGTATCGATGTCTTTACGCGGCGTGTGATGCTGTACGCTACCAAACACTCCGATACGGAAGCAGTTTGCTTGCTGATTGCGACTGCGATTCTCAAGTGGGGCGTTCCTGACCACATTCGCACAGATCACGGCAAAGAATATCTCAGTCGCCGGGTGCAACGCTTTCTCTCCAACTTAGGAGTGGAAACCGAAGATTTACGCTGCTTGCCTGGACATCCTGAGCAAAAGCCGTTTGTCGAACGCTTCAATCGCACCTTTCAGCATCGTGATTTAGTCAAAAATCCTTTCTTCGTGGGTCACAATGTCAGCGATCGCCAAACCTTACGATCGTCAGAGAATCGTCCTGCGATTGAACTAGCAATGTCGATCGACGAATTTCAGCAATGGTGCGATCTCTGGTGCGTCGAATATGAGCAGCGATCGCATGGACGACCCGGCATTGGATTGGAAGGTAAATCTCCGCTCGAAGTGCTGTCAGAAGCAATGGGTCAAGATTGGATACAGCGCACAATTCAAAATCCGCGTGAACTCGACTTCCTGATGATGGCAGCACCTGGGAAATCGGGAATGCGAAAAGTCGGACGACAAGGGATTTCGGTCGGAGGACGGCTTTATGTTGCAGCAGAGCTTGCGACTTGGATTGGTCGAAGTGTTTATGTTTGCTTTGAAGTGGTCCCCAAAAACTGGACAGGGGGTTAAGCTCTGAACCACTCAAAAGATGACAAGAGTAGTTCATGAGTAACAAACGCAAGCAGTACAGCCCACAATTTAAAGCCAAAGTCGCACTAGAAGCTATTCGAGGTGAGAAAACCGTTTCAGAATTGGCAAGCCAGCACGAAGTGCATCCAACCATGATTAACAACTGGAAGCGGCAGTTGTTAGAGGAAGCTAGTACGCTATTTGAGAAGGGTAGTGAGGCAAATAAAGTTGAGGAGAGCCAACAAGCCCAAATAGACGAGTTGTATCGGCAGATTGGGCAGTTGAAGGTAGAACGGGATTTTTTAGCCAACAGGTCAGCACGGTTGGGGTTGAAGAACGAAAAGCCTTGGTAGTGACTGACCATCCACAACTAAGCATCGTCCGACAATGCCAACTATTGAGAATTGCTCGTTCAAGCTATTACTATCAGCCACAAGAAATCTCAGATGAGGAATTGATGCTGTTGCGTTTATTGGATGAGCAATACTTAAAAACCCCTTTTTATGGGAGTCGAAAATTGACGGTGTATTTGCGTTCACTGGGCTACGAAATTAATCGCAAACGAGTAATTCGCCTGATGCGTCAATTAGGATTACAAATAGTTTATCCGAGAAAACGCACAACTATTTCCCATCCAGCTCATCAAATCTATCCGTATTTGCTAAGAGGATTAGCGGTAGAGACAGCCAATCAAGTTTGGTGTACGGACATTACTTATTTGCCTGTGAGGAAAGGACATTTTTATTTGGTAGCAATCATGGACTGGTACTCTCGAAAAGTGCTGTCATGGAGGATTAGCAACACGATGGAGGTAGATTTTTGTCTGGATGCTTTATCAGAAGCCTTATCTATCTATGGAAAACCAAACATCTTTAATAGCGACCAAGGTAGTCAATTTACCTCAACTGACTTTACTCAATGCTTGAAACAAGTCAATGTCAAAATTAGTATGGATGGTAGAGGAAGATGTCATGACAATATCTTTATTGAACGTTTATGGCGCTCGCTCAAATATGAATTGATTTACTTACTAGATTTTGATGATGGGAAACATTTAAGATTTGAGGTCAACAAATGGTTTAAATGGTATAATGAACAGAGATTTCATCAAGCATTAGATTATCAAACTCCTAATACTGTTTATTGGAAAAGTTTGAAATCGCTTGAACTTGCTTGATGGAGCGAGTGTCGATCCTTGGGTTAGAGCTTAACTCTCCCCTCAAACTGTCTAACCATTTGGATCCACTTCACTTTAATCCACGGGAGCCGCGCACTGTTTATCTTTACACCTGTGCTGAACTTAGTCAATTCATCTGCTGTGCAGTTTGGCGGGAAGCCAATGACGTGGATTTAGCTCAGATTGCGAGTCGAGCGAGACATTTGTATGAAATCCTGTTGCGGTCGATCGACCAAGTTCGCAAACGCGGAAAAGCACTGCTCCGCAAGTTAGCTGCCGATCCCTACTTCCTCATTGGTCAGACAGCAGAAGCACTAGAGCAGACAATCAACACTCAACTCCACAATTATCCTGCGATTCAAGCAGTAACGGCTGCGATTGCGGCGGCTGACTCTACCGCAGACAGAGAACCACCGACGATCGATCTCGAAGCCTACCATCAAGAACTCAAACGATTGGAAACGAATCTCAACAGCAAGCGATCCAACAGGAGCAGCAGCGATCGTTACGCTATCAGCTAGAACAATGGATCGAGCGGTGGCAACAGCAGCAACCTTGCCCAGAATTAGAACCGAGTGAATTAGAAACTGTGAAACAACAGTTCAGTTCGACTAAAGGGAAAGGCTTTCTGGCTGCGGTGACAGCTTCTCCACTTGAAGAGCAACGGTTTTGGGATTGGCTCAATGGGAGAACGATCTCAACAAGCGCAATTATCGATCGCCGATCCTTGCTCGAAGCTGCAATCAAGCAATGGCGCAACAATCAAGACACCGCCTTTGAAGATAAACAAACTCTTCTCGATTATATTCACGAACTTGAAGGATTGGGGATTGTGAAAGCCTACACCAATTCCGTAGAAGAGTACCAGTTTCAAGTTTGGCTCAGTGCATCAGGGTGAAAGTTTAGAGTTGTTCGTCACAATTAAACATCATTTCAAATGAGAACTATGCGCTACAAAATTGTCACTACGAAAAACATTGTCAGCTTGTCGAGCGGCTTTCAGGAATCACACAAACGTGAAGCTGGAATTCCGAGAATGGGCTTGATTTATGCACCGACAGGTTTTGGTAAAACGACTGCTGCCGCTTGGCTCGTCAATCGCGAAAACGGGCTCTATGTGCGAGCCATTTCGCTCTGGTCGCCTTCGACAATGCTGATGGCAATTCTGGTAGAGTTGTCGATCGCACCGCCACGATTCCCAGCTCAGATGTTGCAAGGAATCGTGGATCAATTGAAGCTGAGCCAGCGTCCGTTGTTTATCGATGAAGCCGACTATCTGTTTCATAACTCCCGCATGATCGATGCCGTGCGAGATATTCATGATTTAACTAGACTTCCAGTGTGGCTGATTGGGTCACAAAAACTCGAAAAACAGCTTGCCCGACGCAAAATTATTGCCGGACGCATCTCACAGTGGGTCAATTTCTTGCCGTGCGATCTCGAAGATACCCAAAAGATTGCTCAAGAACTGTGTCTAATTGAAGTGCAAGCGGATTTGCTCGAACAATTGCACAAAGCAGCAAAAGGTAGTATTCGTCTAATCACGGTTGGACTCAGCCGGATTGAAGCTTTTGCACGCATTCAGAAATGGGACAGCATCAATGCCACACAATGGTCAGGACTGCCTTTTTTCTTCGCTCGGCAAGTGGACTATCAAGACGATTAAGGCGCGCTAAGCGCAGAGCGCTTCTCCGAAGGAACCAAATTATTCTTGCCCATTACAACATCATGAATACCGAACGTCAAACGTCGATCGATCGATCCTCGATCAGTGTGTTTCTATGCACGCAATTGCCGCGCGAGATTCCAACCTGGATCGCGATCGAGAAGCGTGTTGTTGAGCCTGGATACTGGGGGCAATTCGATTGGAACGACAAATACATTCAGGCTCTATTCGATGCATGTGGTGAATGGCTCACCGTTCTGCCGATTTATCTTGCATCACTTGGATTTGAAGGCGTTGAAGCAGTCGAGTGGAGAACGATTAATGAACATGATTCATCGCCGGGGTCGCAACCATGAGCAGCCCGATCGCTTCCGACTCAGAGTCGTCAGATGCGTTTTATCGGCAACCCTGCTGGCTCGATATCTGGCTTGACCAATGCAGTACCACTCAACTGGAGTTTTGGAGTCAATTCGATGAGTCTGATGCTTTGTTTCTATTATCGCTCCTGGAGCAAGCAGGATTTGTGACTCGTCTTGGCGATCGTACTCCGCCGCGTTTTCGTGCCCATCCGACTTACTACCAAAATCTCAGATTTTATCGCGTTGACTTAAAGCCGCCAGTTAGGGGTGCGAAAACGGTAAAACGATGTCAGAACACGCTGCATTTTCGGAATACCGTAGGGCGAATGTGGACGAGTATGCGAATTTTACAGACGTTTAGCATTGGTCAACTGCAAGCTTGCACCGACACGGGCAATGAGCCAGCCCAACGAATCGTGTCCCAACTTTATCGATTCAACTATCTGCGACTGCAACAGCAGTACCATCCTTGTTTTGCAGGCAATGAAGATGTCTACTGCCTGGTTCGCAATACCGGAGCGAAAGCGCCATTACTGTTTGCAAGTGGCATTCTTTACGATCCGAACACGCACCAAATTCATCAAGCAAGAGGATAAGCACTGAACGAGTTAGCAAGCTGTCAATCGAAAAAGGATTGGCATCTGCAACGCATGGCTTCATCGATCAAATCACGATCGATGAAGCCATGCCCTGCTGTTTATCTGTTGCTTCCAACGCAACCAGCGGCTATGTTTAAGATAACAAATAAGATAGAGAAAGATAGGGTTGAGGATAGTCTTAAGAACGAACAGATAGACTTCGAGATAGAGTTCGGGCAACTTTGTTGTGATGTTTCAATACTCTGCGTTGGGAAAGCCTGATGGCATCAGGCGTTGAGTCGAAAACCATGAAATCATAGAGTGCCAAAATTATTTCACACCGAGCGAGGAATCAAGCTTTTCAACATCTGGAGCCAAGTTTGAGCAGAGTAGGGTGCAATGACAGAGAAGTGATGAAGTCATTGCTATAACTGCCTTGTAGAGATTAGAGCTTGAGGCTTACAAACAAGCTAAAGATAGGGTTTGATACAGAGCGAGATCCAGAATTGTTCCGATCCCTACAGCCATCTTGAAGATAGCCCAAATTCATGCCGAGCGCGCCCAATCCCTGCTAGATGGCTGGGAAGCAACCCATGAATGTGATGACGAACCGATTTTAACCGAAGATATACTGGCTCCACTACTGCGTCAAACAATGACGTTAGATTTAGATGCATTGCTAGAGCCACCACCACTATACCCGCGCTCCTCCCACTCAAATTCTCAATCGGTTGCAGGTGTGGTAGATAAAGCAGCTGTGTTGAATGCATTGGATGAAATGGCAGCCGATCACTTGGATGAAGATCCAGGACTAGTAGCACACGCGGAAGATATCTCTGTTTGGCCAAGGGCGATCGCCGAGTATTTTAACAGCAGACAGGTACAAAACCTACCAATGGTCGAGTTGGTACAGAATGTACAATATCCAGCCCCACAGCAACCGGAATCTGGATCGCAATTGGTCAAGACTTGGATGGCATTGTTGTTGGGGGGATTTAGGCTAGAGCAGCAAGAATTCTACAATGCGGATAGTATTGAGGTTTGGTACTAATAATCCTGTTACGATTGTCGAAATCGATTTAAATTGGGATCTCAAACCCTTCGCGATCGAAGATACAATTTTATTTCACTTATCTTGCATTTCACATATCTGGCAAAGCATGCCACACTTTTAATAGACAGAGGATTTTATCACTTTAGATTTTGGCTACAATTAATTGAACGAAAAGTTGATTTTATTACTCGGTTTCAACGCGATAAGCAGCGTGCTCTAGACAAGAACCGCCGTTTTCATGAATCGTGCCCTCATTGGAGAAAATGTAGCGGTGCAGAATCCTGCCTCACTCCAAATCATAGAGGTTGAACCGTTGAGCAGAGCCAGCAGTAAACAAATTTGCCCAATTGTTTTATTTTTGGGAATTTGGCAAACGACACGAACAATATACTTTATGATACAAGTGATGACACTCATCGGCAGAGAGTTGTATGATTGCCCTACCTGGAGTTGCCATCCACAGCAAAATCTATGAGAGTGCGGCATCTCTAGTGTATCGCGGCATCAGAGAGCAAGACGGGCAGGCGATCGTTGTCAAACTGCTCAAGCAAGATTACCCCTCTCCCCAGGAATTAACCTGCTATAGACAGGAATATGAAATTACGCGCTTCCTGAATCTTCCAGGAGTTGTCAAGGCATACAGCCAACAAAACTATCAACGCACGAGCGCAATTCTTTTAGAAGATTTTGGTGGAGAATCTATCGAAAGGTGGATGCAGCAGCGTCCAGAAAGATTCTGCCCTATGCCCTTAGCCAATTTCTTTCGATTAGCCATTGACATTACAGAGATTCTGGGCAGAATTCATCACGCTGAGATCGTACACAAAGATATCAATCCTGGCAATATTGTCTTCAATTTAGATACGGGCGTGGTTAAAATTATTGATTTTGGGATTGCCACCCGCTTCAGCCGCACCAATCCAACGTTTAAAAGTCTCCATCTTCTGGAAGGAACCCTTGCTTATCTGTCGCCGGAGCAAACCGGACGCATGAACCGGATGCTCGACTACCGCAGCGATTTTTACTCGCTAGGCGCAACATTCTACGAACTTTTGACCGGACAGTTGCCGTTTCCCGCTACAGACATTTTAGAACTAGTTCATTGTCATATTGCCAAACAGCCTGTTCCCCCACACGAACTAAATTCAAAAATTCCCAAACCTGTTTCCGATCTTATTTTGAAATTGATGGCGAAAAATGCCGAGGATCGCTATGGGAGTGCCTGGGGCATTAAAGCAGATTTAGAACGCTGCGATCGGCAACTAGCAGAAATTGGTCAAATTAACTCCTTCCAATTAGGTCTGCAAGATGTTTCCGAGCAGTTTCAAATTCCCCAAAAACTGTATGGACGAGAAGGAGAGATTGAAGCATTATTAGCGGCGTTTGACAGAATAGCCGCAAGGGGAAATGAAGCAAATTCTCCACAATTCCACGTCGAAATGATGCTGGTTTCTGGTTACGCGGGAGTAGGCAAATCAGCGTTGGTGCAGGAACTCTACAAACCCATCACGGCAAAGCACGGCTATTTCATCTGGGGTAAGTTTGACCAATTTAGGCGCAATATTCCCTACAGCGCGATCGCCGATGCCCTAAAAAAACTAGTGCAGCAACTACTGGGGGAACCAGATGAGCAAATACAACAGTGGCGATCGCGTCTGCTCTCAGCTTTAGGAAGCAATGGGCAAATCATCATTGATGTCATTCCTGAAGTTGAATTAATTATTGGCAAACAGCCACCCGTACCCTCTGTTGGAGCAACTGAAGCTCAAAATCGCTTCAATCTAACGTTTCAAAATTTTGTGCGGGTGTTTTGTTCAAAAGAACATCCCCTGGTCATCTTCCTAGACGATTTACAATGGTTCGACTCCGCGACACTGAAGTTAATCGAGTTAATATTACTCGACGAGCAAACCCAATATCTATTTTTGATTGGAGCCTACCGAGATAATGAAGTGCATCCAACGCATCCACTAGTATTGACGCTCTTAGAATTGCGAAAACAAGGGGTAGTGCTTCAGGAGATAATTCTGACACCCTTAACGCTAGAGCCGTTGAGTCAATTGATTGCCGAGACGCTACACCAAAATATTGACACCGTTCGTGATTTAGCCCAATTAGTGTTACGTAAAACCGAGGGCAACCCTTTCTTCTCATGTGAATTTTTGCGAATGCTGTATAGCGAAAATCTATTAACCTTTGATGCGAAAAAATTAAGCTGGCAGTGGGATATAGCCCAGATTGAAGCCCAAGACATTACCGATAATGTGGTGGAGTTGCTGCTGAGCGAATTGAAGAGATTGCCAGAAGAAACACGGCAAATTCTCCGCTTAGCTGCTTGTGTTGGAGCTGAATTTAATTTAGAGACGTTAGCGATCGCTTGTGAAAAATCGCCGAAAATAATTTCTCTAGATTTACTAGCTGCAATACATGCTGGATTAATTCAACCTCTATCTGAATTAGACGAAAACTTGTTAGTTCAAGACTATAAGTTTTTGCATGATCGCGTGCAGCAAGCAGCCTACGCCTTAATTGATGAGTCGCACAAACAAGTGGTTCATCTGCAAATCGGTCGCAATTTGCTTGAAAAGACATCGCCAGAGCAGCGAGCAGAGCGGTTGTTTGAAATTGTGGATCATCTGAATTTTGGAACCGAGTTAATCATTGAGCAATTTGAACGGAATGAGATTGCCAAACTGAATTTGCAAGCAGGTCAGAAAGCGCTGGCAGCGACGGCTTATGAAGCCGCTTTCAAGTATTTCAATATAGGACTTAAACTCCTTGATGGGGAAAGTTGGCAGCGTGAGTATGACCTAACTTTGGTGTTGCATTCAGAGGCAGCAGAGGCAGCATACCTCAGTGGTCGCTTTGACGAAATGGAGCGGCTTGTAGAAGCAGTGCTCAACCGTGCGAAGACAGTGCTAGACACCGTGAAAGTTTACGATAGCAGGATTCAAGCATGGATGTCGTGGGGAGAGCCTAAAGAAGCCCTTAAAACTGGCTTGGAAGTGCTGCAACTCTTAGGAATTAGTTTAGTGGAAGCTCCAAGTCAGTTAGATGTTCAAGCGGGATTAGAGGAAACCGCTTCACGATTGGCTGGGCGGGAAGTCGAAGATTTGATTGATTTGCCAGAGATGACTGAACCTGTGCCACTGGCAGCAATCTACATTTTAGTAGGCATATATAGTCCGGCTTTTATTTCGACACCCGCTCTGATGGTGCTGATTATATGCAAGATAGTGAATTTATCGATCGCCCATGGAAACGCTATCTGGTCGCTGCTTGGTTATGTTGGCTATGGCATGATCCTATGTGGCGTTGAACAAGACTTTGAACTGGGCTATCGATTTGGCAAATTATCCTTAAATTTAGCGAAACGATCGAATAACAAGAGAGGTAATTGCAAAGCATTGATGATGGTGAGTATCCATATCATTCTCTGGAAAGACCACCTTAAAGAAACCTTCCCTGGTTTAGCTGAGGGTTATCAAAGCGGTATAGAAAGTGGAGAGTTTGAATCTGCGGGTTATTGTGCATTAAACGTATGTTATAACTCCTTTTTTGCAGGACACGAACTGACAGAACTGGAACAACAAACAGCGATTTATCGTAAAGCCACCCATCAAATTAGACGAGAGATTCCTGCCACCTACCTGGCAATGTTGCAACAAACAATCATTAACCTGCGAGGTCAATCTGAAAACCCAAGTCGCTTAGTGGGTTGTATCTATGACGAAGAGCAAGCACTGTCATTGGCGATCGCGGTCAAGGATGGAACTGGCCTTCACTTCTTTTACTCAAATAAGCTGATTTTATGCTACCTGTTCGGGGAGTATGAGCAAGCTGCAAAAACGGCTACTTTGGCAGAACCGTATTTAAGCGCAGCCACATCATTATTCTCTGTAGCTCTATTTCATTTCTATGACTCCCTAATCGTTCTGAGCTTGTGGGCAAATGCTTCAAGCTCTGAAAAAGCACCCTGGTTGAATCGCGTTAATGCCAACCAAGAAAAGATGCAAAAATGGGCAGAACACGCCCCAATGAATTTTTTGCACAAATACCATTTAGTCAAGGCAGAGAAAGCGCGAGTCTTAGGGCAATTTCTTGAGGCTGAAGAGTTTTATGAACAAGCGATCGCAGGTGCTGCTGAACATGAGTTTATTCAGGAAGAAGCATTAGCTTATGAATTAGCAGCTAAACATTATCTGGCGCGAGGTCGAGAAAAGATTGCCCAGACTTACATGAAAGAGGCGCACTATTGCTACGATCGCTGGGGCGCAATAGCTAAAGTTAAAGATTTAGAAAAACGCTATCCACAACTGCTCAACACCAACCTGGTTCGACAATTGAATCCAATCGTGACCGATGAAACGATCTGTCATCCAACTGCGGCGATCGATCTGGCTGCGGTGATGAAAGCGGCTCAAGCCCTTTCAGAAATAATCCATCTCGATCAATTGATTGCCACGTTGATGCAAGTGGTGATAGAAAATGCCGGAGCCGAAACAGGCGCTCTGGTGCTCCTAGAAGACGATCGACTCACTGTGGTGGCTCAATGCAGTGGGAGTAGACAGTGCGACCTGGAAAAGATTGCTGTTGCTGGTTGTGCAGCGATTCCTATCTCCGTCATTCACACGGTAGTGCGCATTCAAGAAACTGTGGTGTTTGATGATGCAGTCAACAAATCGTCTTTTTTGACTGATCCTTACATTCAAAATCAACAGACGCGATCGCTCCTTTGTATGCCAATTCTCAAGCAAAGTCAACTGATTGGTATCCTTTATTTGGAAAACAATCTCAGTACCGGAGTGTTTACCAGCAATCGCTTACAAGTTCTCAACCTATTGATTGCTCAGGCAGCAATTTCACTAGAAAATGCTCGACTGTATCAGCAGTTAGAAAACTATGCCGAAACCCTGGAAAGGAAAGTAGAAGAGCGAACCCAAGCCTTACAGCAAGAGATCGCTGAGCGCAGACAAACTGAAGCCACATTGCAGCGCAGTGAAGCCAAGTTTCGCAACATTTTTGAAAACTCACAGGTCGGTATCTTCCGCGCTCGCCTCTCGGATGGATTAATTCTCGATGCGAATCAATGCTTTGCGAATCTATTTGGCTTCGATTCACCGGAAGAGGTGATTGGGATTCTGCATGGTGTTGACTGTTATGTAAGTCCCCGCGATCGCTCCTCAGCGATTGAATTACTCAACCGCGATGGTCAATTGCAGAACTTTGAAGTGCAGTTGCGAAGACGGTATGGCACATTGTTTTGGGCACTTTACTCGGCTCGTCCGAGTGTTGCCGATGAATGTGTGGAAGGCGTGATTGCGGACATTAGCGATCGCAAACAAGCAGAAGCAGCATTGCAAGCCTCTGAAGCAGAATTACGGGCGCTCCTTGCAGCCATTCCCGATCCGCTATCTATCTTCAATGCTGAAGGGCAATTGATCTGCACAATCAAAGGAAATCCATCCTATGGAGATGAGTGTACTGGCAAAACGCTGCATCAACTTTTTGCCAAAGAACAAGCCGATGAATTCCTGAATCACATTCAGCAGGTGCTGAGAACCCAACAAGTCCTCACCGTTGAATACAGCCAGTGGATCGCTGGACGAGAAATCTGGTTTTCGGCTCGCATTGCCCTGATTCAGCACGAACAGGTGATTTGGCTGGCGCGAGATATTACGCTGCAAAAGCAAGCGGAAGCAGCCTCAATTTTAGAAGAACGCAACCGCATGGCGCGTGAAATTCACGATACACTCGCTCAGGCGTTTACAGGCATTCTGGCTCAGGTAGGAGCTGCAAACCAGGTGCTAACAGACGATCTAGAAGCAACTGGGGCACATCTAGACCTGATCAAAGAATTGGCACGAACTGGACTGGTTGAAGCGCGGCGATCGGTCGTGGCGCTCCGTCCTCAGCTTTTAGAGTCGGGCAGTTTACAGAGCGCTCTACATCGCCTCGTCGCTCAACACAGAACTGCTGCAACGGATACCACTTTGTATTATGAGATCGAGGGTGCAGCGTATTCTCTACCTGCTGAAGTCGAGAGTAACCTACTGCGGATGGGGCAGGAAGCCTTAACCAATGCGATCAGACACGCCAATGCTGATGAAATTCGAGTGGAGCTAATCTACGATCACGATCGATTTTGTTTGCGCGTGAAAGATAATGGGCAGGGCTTTGGAGTTGGGAGTATTCAATCCTCTGATGGTTTTGGCTTATTAGGCATGAGCGAACGGGCAGAGCGCATCGGCGCACAACTAACGATTAGGAGTCAACCTGGGCGAGGAACAGAGATCGTTGTCACCGTCAGTCGGGAGTGAGTCACACGATGAGCAAAGCCACGACAATTCGGGTTCTGATTGCAGACGATCATGCCATTTTTCGGCAAGGATTAGCCACGATTATTAGCCGTGACCCAGATATGAGTGCGATTGCGCAAGCCGAAAATGGGTTCCAGGCGATCGCCTTATTTCGCCAACACCAACCAGATGTCACGCTGATGGATCTGCGAATGCCTGAAGTTGAAGGAGTTGAAGCGATTACTGCCATTCGCGCCCAATCTAAATCGGCTCGGATTATTGTCCTGACAACGTATGATAGTGACGAAGATATCTATCGGGGATTGCAGGCAGGAGCAAAAGGATACCTGTTGAAAGAAACTGAACCTGACGAGCTGCTGAATGCCATTCGTACCGTTCATCGGGGTCAGCAGTATATTCCGCCTGATGTGGGAGCAAAGTTGGTACAGCGCCTGAGCAATCCAGAATTGAGTGAAAGAGAACTGGCGGTACTCCGTTCAATGGCACAGGGGATGAGTAATGCCGATATTGCGGCTGCTTTGATTATCGGTGAAGGCACTGTTAAATCTCATGTGAATCGGATTTTGAATAAGTTAGATGTGAGCGATCGCACCCAAGCTGTGATTGTTGCGGTTAAACGCGGCATTGTTAATTTATAGGATGTACTTTCGATAGAATTGGGATTCTAACTTGAGTTAGAACCAGCCTTCTACTCCACGATGGAAGGGTTGCTCTATCAATTTATACTGTAAAAATTTTAACTTGCTATAGACGACGGCTTGAAGGCGATCGCCTATATTGAATCTATGCAAACAGTTATGCGATCGATGAACCCATGCAAGTCAATTGCAAGGTTAGACCGCTGTTCATCGTAGTACTACACATCGTTCAATGAAATTCGCCTTGAACGATTGACACGCAGCTAGTTTTTAGGAGGGACAAATGCCAATCACCGCTTTCAATAGTTTCACCGACGGTCTCGATCCTAATCGAAGGAGCCGCGAACACTTCATTACCAACACCAACTTGGAAGATGACCGCCTCTGGGTTCCTTATGCAGATGGTGTCTGGTTCCAGCCCTGCTGCTTCAACGTCACGTCTGGTGGATTCAGCGTAGTTCTGAAAGGTCTCCCCGGAGCCATGCTGGGCACTCATTACCACGTGGGCACTGTTCATGGCTATACGATGCGTGGTCATTGGCGATACCTAGAGTATGACTGGGTGGCAAAGCCCGGAACGTTTATTTACGAACCTGCCGGTGAGGCTCACACGCTGGTTATCACCGAGGACTCACCAGAGCCAGCGATAATTCTTTTCATAGTTGAGGGTGGCCTGATCTATCTAAACAAGTCGGTCGACGGCGGCTTTGCTGCCTACGAGGATGGTTTCACCGCACTTGAGCTGACTCGGAAGTACCATCGTGAGGCCGGTCTAGATGTACGCCAACTGGACTTGCTCGTGCGCTAATTGACGACTCTGGCCTTGTGGCACGCGGTCTAACAACGGCATGCACCCGACCGCGAATTAGCGTGCCTCTCATCGAGAACTTGGCCGTAGCAGAGTTGAATGCGCGGCGGGTGATGCCGAGCGTTATGTAATCAATGAACCCATGCAAGTCAATTGCAAGGTTCCATGTTTGATGCAGATGTAAAAAAATGAACGACGCTCGTAACCACAGTACCTTGCTTGTACCACCTTCAACCCAAGATTGGATGCAAGGTGTGCTGAGTGCCAAGGTAGTGCTGGTGATGTATGGAGACTATCAATGCTCTAGAAGTGCGGAGGTTTACAAGCTGATTAAAGCGATTGGACGAGAGCTTAGTGCTTCTTTTGGAGAGGATTATTTATGCTTTATCTTCCGTCATTTTCCGCAAATACAGATTCATCCTCATGCTCAACGGGCAGCCCAAGCCGCCCAAGCCGCCGCTGTCCAGGGTCAGTTTTGGCAGATGCACGATCTGCTATTCAAGCATCGACAAGAGTTAGGAAACGGCTATCTTGTCGAGTACGCCAACGATTTAGGACTTGATATCTCGCAGTTTCTCAAAGATTTGTCTAAACAAGTGCATGTCGCTCGCATCAATGAAGAGATCGAAGGCGGAATACACAGTGGAGTAACGACTGCCCCAGCCCTATTTATCAATAACATTCGGTATACTGGGCGCTGGAACACGACCCAGTTGATGACAGCCATTATTGCTGCAAGTCATTAAACTCCCCGATCTTTGCTCCCATTTTATATTTGACTTGTTTATTAGTGCTGGTAAGCTATAGGACTCATATTTGATTTTTGAAAAAAACTCAGTACATAAAATGTTCCCTGTTCCCCGTTCCCTGTTCCCTATTTTCACGAGTAAATTCATAAATCAAACCGGATTCCCATATCTAATGCGCGATCGCTATCTTTTGCCTGTTTTGTTGAACAAGATTGCCAATTTTTGAACCATGCTAACAATTACAACGCCAACAATTGAATTCAAGAACAGAGGCTTAACGCACACCCAATTGCAGCAAGCGATTGACTATATTCACACTTACATTGACCGAGATTTGTCACTGATTGAACTTGCCAGCGCGATCAATATCAGCCCGACTTACTTTGCCAGTTTATTCAAACAGACGATGGGAATTTCTCCGCATCAGTACGTGATTCAACAACGGGTAGAACGGGCGAAATCGATGTTATCGAAAACGGATTTAACCATTGCTGATATTGCTTTCCAAACTGGGTTTTCCAGTCAAAGCCACTTGACGCAGCAGTTTAAGCGAATCACTGGAATGACACCGAAGCAGGTGCGCTAATCGTAAGAATTTAATAAAACATTGTAAGAATCACCAAAGCAGTCAAGCATTAAAACTGAGTACGCCTTAGAAGAAATTAGGACAATGAAAGATGAAATTAATCTATCGTGGTGTTACCTACGAGTGTCACCCTTCTGAAACTTCAAAGCACCCATTTCAGAAAGTCCGATCGCTCTTAACGACGGAAATCCCAGGCAGTTTAGCCGTTCATCAGTTGATCTATCGCGGTGTGACCCACGTTCGCGCTCACCGGACGCAGATAACCTTTGCAACTCAACCGACCATATTGAAGCGTTCCGGTGCAGCGCGGTTTTGGGTTGCGCTTTAACTTGCACATAAGCTACTATCTATCCCAATGCTCTAGAGGCGACCTTGGCAATATTCTTCTAGATCATCAATAAGATCTAGAATTTCAACGAACCGAGAGCCAAAGGCAGTCAACTTGTACTCCACGCGGGGCGGAATTTCTGGATAAGCAACTTTCTCGACAATACCAAAGTTGACGAGATCTACTAATCGCTCATTCAAAACCTTAGTGGTCAATCGCTCAGTTGCACGAGTCATTGCTCCTGGGCGGTTGGTACCTTGACGAATTAAGCGTAAAACCTCCAGCATCCATTTACAACCAAGAGTATGCTCCACGATACGAGCCACAGTTGGTTGAGAAGCAGGGATTTTTTTTGGCAAATTACGGGATTGTGATGACTGCATTTGCGACTAAACAGTAACTACCTTACTAGATGGTGCTGACTTGCGGGACAAGAGAGAACCACTATATACATTGAGTGGTATGTGAAATACCTTTACCGTTGATTATAAAGCAAGGATGGTTAGCAGAGATGGAATATATGGAAGCAGCCGTGCTGACAACATTTGGTGGTGCTGAGAGTTTTGAGATTCAAACTGTACCCAAGCCAATACCAAAACCTAATCAGGTTTTAGTACGGGTGTGTGCGACATCGATCAATCCAGTTGATTATCAGACTCGCCGTGGTGACTACAAAGACTTGGTTCGATTACCAGCAATTATCGGAGTTGACATTTCGGGGGTTATCGAGACAGTTGGAGAGTCGGTGACAGACTTTGAGGTAGGAAACGAAGTTTATTACTCGCCGCAGATTTTTGGAGAATCTGGCAGCTATGCTCAATATCATGTTGCTGATGCAGGGATTGTTGCGCTTAAGCCTTCTAACTTGTCGCACATTGAAGCAGCGTGTTTTCCGCTTGCAGGGGGGACGGCTTGGGATTGCCTAGTAACGAGAGGCAATCTTCAAGTTGGGGAATCGGTTCTAATTCATGCGGGTGCTGGTGGCGTTGGCTCTCTTGCAATTCAACTTGCAAAAGCGATGGGAGCCTATGTTTTTACAACGTGCAGTTCTAAAAATCTCGATTTTGTGAAAAAACTTGGCGCAGATCGAGCCATTGATTACAAAAACGAAGATTACGCGGAAGTTATTTATCAGGAAACAGACGGGCTAGGCGTTGATTTAGTTTTGGATACGCTCGGTGGGCAAACAATCCAGCGCAGCCCAGAAATTATTCGCCCATTTGGCAGGCTTGTGAGTATTGTAGACACTGAAACGCCGCAATCACTCATCGAAGCATGGGGCAAGAATCTGACTATCCATTTTGTTTTCACGCCACAGTACCGAGCAAAATTAGATGCTTTGACAAAACTAATCGAGCGCACTCAGCTTCGCCCCGTCATTGATTCAACGCTGTCTTGGGATCGGGTAATCCAAGCACATCAGCGTCTAGAGCAAGGGGGGACGCAAGGGAAAATTGTGCTGGAATTTGCCAAAAGTTAGATTGTCCTCACCGATCGCTTTAAATCGTCACCTGAAAAATAGCCCTAAGTAGCACAACTTCAAACATTCGCAAATATCTTGTGACTACCGCCTTCACCAAGAACTGAAGCAGCCCAATACAAGTTCAGCCATCAAGAAATCACATTTTCAGTCAATGCTCGTTGAAACAGAAGGAAAGCACTACCCAAATTCAAATGGAGATCGCACTATGAACATGCTTAACTTCAGGAACAGCATCCGCCTGCTTCTGATTGTCACTCTCTTTTTAGGAACTCTTACCATCACTTCTCTAGGAGCTATCATGAGTACTGCAAATGCACAAGTCAACAAGCCCACGATCGTGTTCGTTCATGGTGCATTCGCCGAGTCTTCTAGTTGGAACGGTGTATTGACCAGGCTGATCGCGAAAGGTTATCCGACGGTTGCTGTGGCTAATCCTCTGCGCGGCGTTAAGAGCGACGCAGATTATGTTGCCAGCGCCCTTAAAGACATCAACGGACCCATCGTGCTGGTTGGGCATTCTTACGGAGGCTCGGTCATTACCAATGCCGTCAATGGTAACAGGAACGTGAAAGCACTGGTCTACGTTGCTGGCTTCGCTCCTGAGGCGGGCGAGACTGCCATTGAACTCTCAGGACGTTATCCGGGCAGCACACTCGGACCAACACTCGCGCCACCCGTTGAACTGCCCAAGGATGGTAAAGACCTCTACATTCAGCAGGACAAGTTCCACGCCCAGTTTGCTGCGGATGTGCCCGCTAACGACGCGCAACTGATGGCTAGCACCCAGCGCCCGATTAAGGAAGCCGCGCTGAACGAAGCTTCCGGTGCGCCCGCATGGAAATCTACCCCGTCCTGGTTTATTTATGGCGATCGCGACTTGAACATTCCTCCAGCAGCACTGTCTTTCATGGCGAAGCGGGCTAACTCGAAGGAGACCGTTGTTGTGAATGGCGCGTCCCATGTCGTGATGGTTTCCCATTCAGATGCTGTTGCCAAGCTCATTGAGAAGGCTGCAACCGCGCAGTAAACGAGTGTGGATGCATTGTTGAAAATTTCACATGCAAAAGGATTAAACACAATGAGAAAGCAACTGATCAATCCGCCAGAACACTATGATGGCAGACCGCACGGATTATCCCATGCTGTTGTCGATACCGCGACAGGCACTGTTTACATTTCTGGTCAAGTTGATTGGGACATGAACCACCAAGTTTCATCCCATACCGTCGAGGGGCAACTCTCGACGGCGCTGACTAACCTAACTACCGTTCTAGATGCATCGGGAAGTTCGATCGAGAATCTGCTCAGCCTTCGCATCTATGTTCGGGGCGAACTTGGAGAATTCCTTGAGGAGATCGCACCGATTCTGACGCAATATCTGGGAGAGTCGCGCCCAGCGCTGACGGGCATCGGCGTTGCCTCACTCGCCTCTCCAGAGACATTGGTTGAGATTGAGGCAACAGCAGCACTGAAGTAATCAACTGATTAGCCATATTGAAGACTCATGCATTAGAAGTTCATGATATGCAGATGAATACTATTCCCACTGAAAGCAACCTCTCAGTCCTGCTCAAGATGGAAGCAGCAATCAATGCTCATGACATTAATGCATTCGTGAACTACGATGCGGATTGAAATCCGCGTTACTGCAATTATTCCGTGAGTTTTGCATAAGCGGTAGTTTACTGTCTAGATGGCAATTGAAATTTCTGATTGAGGCACTATGGCAAGCATTTTGCATCTTGATTCAAGTCCACGGGGCGATCGCTCTAAATCTCGCCAATTAGCCAAGGAGTTTATAGTTGCTTGGCAAGACCTACATCCTGATGATGCGATCGCCTATCGCGATCTAAGACAAACGCCAGTTCCTCACGTCACCGAAGAATGGATTGCGGCTTGTTTTACTCCTCCAGAAGCACTGACTCCAGAAATGGCTGAACTGCTGAAGTTTTCTGATGAGTTAGTGGATGAGTTTTTGGCTGCCGATCAATGTGTTTTCAGTGTGCCGATGTACAACTTCAGCATTCCGTCTAACTTCAAGGCTTACATCGATCAGGTGGTTCGTGTGGGTCGCACATTCACGGATGAGGATGGTCAAGTCAAAGGACTTGCAAACGGTAAAAAAGTGTTGTTCATCACATCACGAGGCGTTGAATTTGGAGCAGGTTCTCCTTATGAAGGATGGGATTGTCAAGAACCTGCACTCCGATACGCTTTTCAATTCATGGGTGTGACCGATATTCAGTTTATTCATGCCAATGGTCTAGATATGGGAGACGAGGCACGGAAGCGAGGGCTAGACGAAGCACAATCTAAAATTCAAGAATTAGTTGACAGTTGGTAGCACCAGCCAGCTAACAAGTCGATGAAGTGGGTAGTTGAGAGATTTTGGTGGTAATGCAAAGGTTATCTGCTGCCACTTATCTTGGTCGTTAGTCGTTCAAGAGAGAACAAACGGGCTTAATTTTTAGATCGCATCTGAAGGAGAAATTCTATGTCAACTTTTATCTTAGTTCATGGCTCATGGCATGATAGTTCTGCTTGGAAAGCTGTCATCCAACATCTGGAGGCGAAAGGGCATCAAGCGTTTGCTCCCACGATCGCCGGACATGGTAAAAGCGTAGATAAAAACGTTAACCATGCTCAATGCACACAATCGATCGTCGATTACATTGTTGGCAAAGACTTAACCGATATTGTTCTCTTAGGTCATAGTTTTGCCGGAACAATCATTGCGAAAGTTGCTGAAGCGATTAGCGATCGCATTCGACGGCTCATTTTCTTCGATGCCTTTGTCCTCAATGATGGTGAAAGCCTCAGAGATAGCATTCCGCCGCACTATCAAACGTTATTTGACTCTCTAGCTAGAGAATCAGACGATCGTACGATGATGCTGCCGTTTGAGCTTTGGCGAGAAGTGCTGATCAATGATGCTGACCTCGATTTGGCTCGATCGAGTTACGCACAACTATCCCCTGAACCGTATCAACCGTGGATTGACAAGCTGGACTTGAAGCAGTTTTACTCGCTGCCCATTCCTAAAAGTTACCTCTACTGTACAGAAGATAATGTCTTCCCTCAAGGCGAACAGTGGGGTTGGCATCCGAGAATGTCTAACCGCTTGGGGCTATTTCGGCTTGTACAAATGCCCGGTAGTCATGAGGTCATGTTTTCTAACCCGATCGGTTTAGCAGAAAAGATTATTGTGGCAGGGCGCGACTAGCAGCAGAATTTGCGATCGCCAACCCACTAATGTCACCGTCATTCAACAAACAATGACCTGAAAAGGAGAAATCATGACAACTACATACCATCACAGTGCTGCTTTTGATTATATTGTGATTGGCGCCGGTTCAGCAGGCTGCGTTGTTGCTAATCGTCTTACAGAAGACCCTAATACTAAAGTATTGCTGCTCGAAGCGGGTGGTCCTGATACCAAGCCAGAACTTCAAGTTCCGAACTTGTGGCCTACTACACTCTTAGGCTCGGAAGTGGACTGGGCATACTTAACTGAAGGGGAACCTTACTTAAATAACCGCAAAATTTTATCTTCACGCGGTAAAGTCTTGGGCGGCAGCAGTTCGATTAATGGCATGATTTATATCCGAGGCAATGAACGTGACTACAATAGCTGGCAAGCGTTAGGTAATATTGGTTGGAGTTATCAGGATGTCTTGCCTTACTTCAAGAAATCGGAAAACCAGCAGCGGGGAGCATCGTTATTTCACGGGGTTGATGGACCACTTAGCATCACAGATCCACTCTCTCCTGCAAAAGTGTCGCAACGCTTTGTGGAAGCCGCTCAAGCACAGGGCTATGAGCAAAATCCCGACTTTAATGGCGTACAGCAGTCAGGTGCAGGACTTTACCAAGTGACCGTGAAAGATGGCAAGCGCCAAAGTACAGCAGTGGCATTTCTGCGTCCGATTAAAGATCGCCCCAACTTGACCATTCAAACAGGAGCATTGGTGACTCGTTTACTCTTTGAGGGAAAGCGCGCGGTAGGGGTAGTGTATGTTCAAAACGGAACGGAGTATCAAGTTAGGGTCAACTGGGAAGTGATTTTGAGTGCTGGCGCCTTCGATTCTCCTAAACTGCTCATGCTTTCTGGAATTGGACCAGCTGAACATCTGCGGGCAGTAGGCATTCCTGTAGTTTTTGATTTGCCGGGTGTCGGGCAGAATCTTCAAGATCACCCACTTGCAGTTCCTTCACAACTACGGCGACGAACCCATTGTTTTCGTTTGTCTAGTCGATCCAGCTTGGCGCAAAGAAGACGAGACGATTTATGCACCTGAAATTGAGGCAACCGCATCACTCTAATCCAATCGCTCAAAACTATGAATTCACAAACAGCTCAAACCACCACTACGGCTGACGAGTCCGCAATCCGTCTTTCCATCACCATCGCGTAGCGTCTTGAACTCACCGCATCCAGCGGACAGGCACCCTGGGTGTGATGTGCTGGATAGACGCGCAACTCGTAAGAATCTGACGAATCATTGTAAGGATCTCAAAGAAGTAAAGCATTGGAATCAATGCAGTTTAGATAGAACTTAGGAGAATTCAACATGGTCAAAGAGCAAACAGCAGACAAACAGGCAGTACAGGCAACTCCAAGCCTGACACCCGCTCAGTCAGCCTTGCAAGCGGTCTGGCAAGAGCATATCGGGCACGAGTTTGGTACTCACAGCCCTGAAGATGCTCTCGCTACGATGGTTGAGGACGCTTATGTGAATAACGTTCCAGTGATGACTGGGGGAGTCGGAAAAGCAGCAGTGGGTGAGTTTTATTCCAAAGACTTCATTCCCCAGATTCCGCCAGACCTCGAGCTAGTTCCGATTTCGCGCACGATCGGGACGGATCGACTCGTTGATGAAATGGTGGCTAAGTTCACGCATACGATTCAGATGGACTGGATGATCCCTGGCGTTGCTCCGACTCTTAAACGGGTTGAAGTGCCAGTGGTGGGGATTATTCGGTTTCGTGATGGCAAGATAGCCCATGAACACCTCTACTGGGATCAGGCGAGTGTCTTGGTTCAAATCGGCTTGTTGGATGCTGAAAAACTGCCTGTTGTGGGCGTTGATAGTGCGCGTAAATTGATGAATCGGAACTTGCCCTCGAATACACTAATCGATCGTGCTAGTCATAGCAACTAAATGTTAGAGCAAGCTTTTCATCAATAGGAACACCATGAAAAAGCCAGAGTTTTTTGTCACCCCTGGTTATGGGGAATACATGCTGAGTAGATTGCACTACTCGCAAGCGGTAAAAATTGACGATCGAGTAGAGATATCAGGTCAAGGTGGCTGGGATGACAATCTGCAAATTCCCGAATCGCTTGCGGACGAGATTGCTCAGGCATTTCGGAACGTAGAGCGAACCTTGGCGACTGCTGGTGCGGGTTGGGATCATGTTGTCCACATCAATTCTTACCATGTTGGCGGGTTTCCCCCAGAGGTTAACGATGTGATGGTCAAGCTATTTCGTCATTACATGCCCAGCCACGCCCCAATTTGGACAGAGGTAGGAGTCGCGGCTCTTGCACTTCCAACAATGCGGATTGAAATCCGCGTGACTGCAATTGTTCCGTGAATTTTGCACAAGCGGCAACGGAGTGATTCGGCGACTACGCTGAGGAGAAGGACGCGCCGATAGAGAAACTGCCCTCGCTCCGTTAAAGCATCCACTTGAACAGAGGAGAGATTCAGATGTCAGAAATCCAACCAAGGACAAAGGAGGAAACAACCATGAGCAAGACTGGACTTCAGGCGCTTCTCACACCCAAAGATAGCGTTCTTCTCCCGATCGACTATCAGCCCTTCCAGTTCGCTAACCTGCACAGTCACGAACCAACGATGGTCAAGCTGTAAAGTTGTCAATGAATTGGTATTAGAAAGCTGGGAGTCGAGCAATTAAAGAATGAAGCTATTCCGATAGGTAGATTGTTTCTGGAAGCAAACATCGTAAAGCTTGTATGTAAGTTAGGGAGGAAATTTATGCCAATTGTGAGCGTCACCCTATCAGAATGGCCAGGCTCAAACTTTACCAATTGGTTGCAGCTGTTATTCCGATCGCGTAGCGTCTTGATAAAAGAATAGAACACCTAATTTCAGGTTTCACATCAGCCTCAATCATTCTGTTCACCGCTGTCTCCTATCAAGGATACCAAAAAACTATGACCTGCGAACATCTCAACAATCTAACTGCGGAAAACCTGATTTCTAAAGCAGTCTATCCCGTATTTCGTTGTGAAGAGTGCATGAAAATAAATAGCCGTTGGGTACACCTGCGGATTTGCCAAACCTGTGGCAAAATGCTGTGCTGTGATTCTTCTGAGCATCAACATGCTCGCCGTCATTATGAGGCAACAAGTCATGCAGTAGTTAGCTCGGCTGAACTGGGAGAGCAGTGGTTATGGTGTTTTGCAGATGAACAGGGGAAAGACTATTGATGGCGATTCTGATTTCATCTAGATTCTCTTCTCATTTTTTAGCATATTTTCTTCAAGTGGAGGCTTCTTATGGCAGTTTCTGTTCAAAGTACTCCCATTGACATTGTTTGGCCCAGTTTGCCCCTAGCAGCCTGGCAGGATACATATACAACTGTCCATTTATGGACACAAGTCATTGGTAAAATTCGGTTGGCATTGGCTCCTAAACTCAATCACTGGTGGCAGTCTACTCTCTATGTCACACCGCGTGGACTGACAACCGCTTCAATCCCTTACAAAACTCGTAACTTTCAAATTAGCTTTGATTTTCTCGACCATCAACTACAAATTGACACTAGCGACGGCATTACTAAAAGAATTGCATTGGCTCCTCGCTCTGTTGCAGATTTTTATCAAACCGTGCTGACCACATTGAGCAACATCGGTATCGAAGTCCGAATCTGGACGATGCCGCAAGAAGTGTCAGAACTAATCCCGTTCGATAGGGATGAGCAACACGCCGCTTACGATCCGGAATATGCACAACGGTTCTGGCGAATTCTCGTGCAAGTCGATCGGGTCATGACCTTATTTCGTTCGCAGTTTATTGGTAAATCCAGCCCTGTGCATTTCTTTTGGGGCAGTTTTGACTTGGCTGTGACTCGTTTCTCTGGTCGTCGTGCGCCAGAACATCCCGGTGGGGTTCCGAATATGGCAGATTGGGTCACGCGCGAAGCCTATTCACACGAAGTTAGTAGTTGCGGCTTTTGGCCAGGGGGTGGGTCAATTGTGGAGCCTGTTTTTTACGCTTACGCTTACCCTACGTCGGAAGGGTTTCGAGATTACCCGATCCAACCCAGAGAAGCTTTTTATAGCTCCCAGATGCAAGAGTTTATCCTACCCTATGAAGCAGTGAGACAAGCTGACGATCCAGATGCAATGCTCCTTGCTTTTTTCCAAAGCACCTATGAAGCAGCAGCCAACTTAGGACATTGGGATCGAGTTGCGCTAGAGCATACTCCAACCGTGTAAGGCTAACAAATTGCAAATTGCTGAAAGTTACACAACGCGGTAAGCAGACAAGGAGCACACCCAAAAATGGTTAAAGGTAGGTTAGAAGCATTCAGTGATGGGGTAATTGCTATTATTATCACCATTATGGTGCTGGAGTTGAAAATACCTCATGAGTCAGATTTAGCTGCGCTACGTTCACTGATTCCAACCTTTCTAAGCTATGTGTTGAGCTTTGTACATGTTGGTATCTACTGGAACAATCACCATCACCTGTTTCAGGCAGCCCGACAAGTGAATGGTTCAACTTTGTGGGCAAACCTATATTTGCTGTTCTGGTTATCATTATTCCCCTTTGTCACCGCATGGATGGGTGAAAATAACTTTGCGGCGTTGCCTGTGGCGCTTTATGGTGTGGTTCTATTGTTGGCTGCGATCGCCTACTTCACTCTGACCCGCACGCTGATTTTTCACCACGGTCAAGGTTCCACACTTGCGAACGCTCTGGGTCGGGATCTTAAAGGCAAGTTATCGGTATTGATTTATGCAGTTGCAATTCCACTTGCTTTTGCAACTTCTTGGCTTGCCTGTGCATTATACGTTTTGGTTGCAGTCCTGTGGCTCATTCCCGATCGCCGGATTGAAAAGACGTTGAACTCATAAAGTTCCATGTTCGATGCAACAAAAACCAGCTAACAAACCCTCTGCACCAGAACGAATATAGGTTGTTGGTCACAAGCACAGGCGATCTGCGTCCGGTAAGCGGGAACGTTATGCCGCTTAAACCTAAGACGGGAAGGTGGCTGATTCTCGTACTGCGATATCTGGCGTTTTCGCGGCGACAAGATGGTCGAATTAAGAGCTTTCGTAATCAAAACCGAGGTCAAGAATGAAACCAGCAGCGCGGCGTAAATGATTTGCAAAAGCCAGTAGGGTGGGCAGTGCCCACAAAACCTTACTGTGAAGGGTTTTACAAAATGGTGGACGATGCCCACCCTACTACTCTGTTTTTGTGCATGAAATCTGAAATTCAAGACGTGTCAATAAATCGTTCATCCTTGTTGTATTCAGGAGTCTAATCAATGCTGATTCAAAAATTGAGTGAACGTAAAACCTTTGCTGCTGGAGATGGTACTAAATTGAGAGAGCTTTTGCATCCTGATAAGCAACCTTTTGAGTTAGAGGTCATTTATAAAGAAAAGTTGAAAGCAGCGAGAATGGAGGCAAGAGGCTTTTACTATGACAAGACAGTAGCCCAAAGCATTGCCTCATGAGTAGAAAAGCTTACAAAAGTGATTTAACCGATCGAGAATGGCAAATCATTGAACCATTAATTCCACCTGTAAGACCAGGAGGACATCCACGTACTGTGGATATGCGTGAGGTAGTAAATGCCATCTTTTATTTGCTGAAAACTGGCTGTGCTTGGGAGATGCTACCACATGACTTCCCACCCTATTCAACGGTTTATTATTACTTTCGGCGTTGGCAAAAACGAGGAATTTGGCAGCAGATAAATCTTGCCTTACGTGAACAAGTACGGATGAAGCTGGGCAAATCTCATCAAGCTACTGCTGCAATTGTGGATAGCCAGTCCGTAAAAACGACGGAAAAAAAGGGGAAGTATCCGGCTTTGATGGCGGCAAGCTAGTTAAAGGTCGCAAACGCCATGTCGTAGTAGATCCTCAAGGACTACTAATGGGTGTAGTAATCACCGAAGCTAATGCTTCAGAACGATTAGGAGCAATAGTGGCATTGCTAGAAGAGTGCTATAACTCTAAGTCTTTAGAGCTAATTTGGGCAGATAGTGGCTACAGTGGAGAGAATTTTGCACAAGCTGTAATGGTAGTCTGCGGTGCAGAAGTAGAAATAGTTAAGCGGATTACAGATGGGTTTGAAGTTTTGCCCAGAAGATGGGTAGTTGAACGAACTTTTGGCTGGCTAGGACGCTATCGACGACTAAGTAAGGATTATGAACTCCTACCGGAAATAAGTGAATCTATGGTCTACGCTGCTATGGTACGGCTGATGCTGAGACGACTAGCTGCTTGATTTTTACTTTATAAATCAGCTCTTAAGCTACAGTTTAGCGCACGCTATTCTACCAGCAGGAGAAACTTCTAAACCGCATTCTTTAAAGACCTCTGAAGTCTACTACATCCTCAGCGGTGAAGGAGAAATGCATATAGACAGTGAAATTGAGACAATAGAAGCAGGTGACACAGTTTATATTCCACCCAATTCTCAGCAATTTGTTCGGAATTATGGTGTTGAACCTTTGGTATTTCTATGTATCGTAGACCCTGCTTGGCGCAAAGAAGATGAAATCGTATATGTTGATTAATTCCTAAGTTTGCTGCCAATGAACTACATTCAACAGCTTTTCCCATTTTTTCAGGAGGTGAAATCACCGATGTCTACTCGCAACACGTTCCGAAATTCATTTGTTCTACCTATTACTCCGGCAATAATTGAGAGTGCATTTTTGAAGCTGGAACCTTTGAAAAACCTAGACTTCTTTTCGTACCTTTTATTACCGATTTAATAAGTAGGCAAGGGTTCCTTCTAGAAGATGGAGACTTTTAAACGTTGGATTGGTGCGGCTGAAGCGAGTAGCAATCCCAAAATCAATAATTTTGACAACGCCAGTATTCGGATTCAGGACGATATTGCTTGAGTTGGTATTTTTATGAATCACATTAGCGGCATGAATTTTGCCTAAAATATCGGTAATGGCGATCGCCAGCCTCAGAAAATTCGCACTAGGCATGGGGTAGAAGTCCGATTGCTGCTGTCGCCAGCGTTCTAAAGACTCGCCGCTAAAGTCTTCTAGAAGGATGATCAGCGTGTGTTGATAGTCTTGCTGGCTGTATGCCTCGATCGCACCTTCTAGGTTGAGGGAACGAGTAATTTCATATTCTTGCCTGTAGCGGGTTAATTCTTGGGAGGAGGGATAATCTTGCTTGAGGACTTTAGCGACAACTGCACGACGATCTTGCTCTCCAATCCCCCGATACACAAGAGTTGCTGAACTTTCATAAAGCTTGGCTTGGATGATGATACCAGGTAGGGTAATCATATAACTCTTGAGATGAGTATCATGCCGCCATAACTTAAACTATAGAAGATTTAGAGCGATTTTCAACCGTAACTATCTTCCTATCTTCTCGATCAAAGTGGTATTGTCATTTATTTGAGATCGGCTGGAATGACAGCAGCACAATACTATAGTCATCAGCACCCAGATTTTGGACTTTGGGCAGCAGCTCTTGTCACGGCACTAGCAAGTCTCGTCAACTGATGATTTGTTGACACACCTAGTTTGGATGAACGAGTCAAGTTAATTAGGGCTGTGTTTTCATTTGAGGTACGAGCTGGCGCACATTAATTTCCAGAAATTTACCCTCAAAGAAAAAGCCGAGAAGAATTAGCGATCGGTAATGAATAAACTGACCAAACTAGGATACACCGTTCAATTCCACTAACCACCCATCTCGGTAACACGGCTCAAACAACTTCGTGTAATAAGTGACGAATATATACAAATGATGCACGGTTTGAAAAAAGGTAGTGGTGAGTATGGCGAAGCGTGTCACTACAATTGGGGATATCGGTTAGCACAAATGTCAAAGTGCGATCGCGTCCGGTTCTGAGTATCTTCACCGATTTATTTACTAGAAGTATTGACAGCCTCAAGTCAGTGCAATGACAGTAGTTTTGAAGGTTGGTAGTGGGTAAGGAGGCATTTCGTCACCTTACTTTTTTTTAGTGATTTAGTTGCGCTCCCTACTCGTAAGCTAGCAAGCTTTAATACACGAACGAGTAGAGCTAGTTTTCTCTACAAGCGTGCTATTTACTTGAATATACATAGTTTTTAGCTTTTTATCTTCATGCAGCTATAAACTTTTATGTATCAAATGTAACTATTACTTGCGTTTTTCTGCTGAAGCTAGAGAAACAGAAATAGAGGCGCGATCGCGTTCTAGGATGACTTGTACGAGTCATCTTGACTTTCAGTTACGTTAGAGCACGTTCTACCCCAGATGAAGTTTTGGTATTCTGCCTCCGAACTAGCTGGTTTGCCAGGGATGCCTGCGGCGCGATCCAACGTGACGAGAAAGGCTCGCTCTGAAGGTTGGCAGTCCCGCGCTCGTCACGGTCGCGGTGGCGGTCGAGAATATGCTATGGAAAGCTTACTCCAAGTGACTCAAGCCGCACTGTCTACATTTAATCTCGCTCAAACCGATCGCATCCTAGTAGTAGAGTCAGCCAGTCAGGTACGAAAAACACTTTGGGCAGAGCAGGAATTAGATAAATCGCTTGTCTTACCTGCCCAATCTACCTTTAAGGTTGCTCTTAGCGAAACACCTGCTGAAGCGATCGCCAATCTATCTTCAACCAATTCTTAGCTTTTTACTAAAGCTAAGACTACCGAAAGTAAAGTCGAGCAGCGTACTGATTCTTGGTTAGAAATTCTGAAAACTCACGAGTTGTGGTGTGAAAGTAGCAGTTTTTCTAGTGCTGTAGTTCGCGCTCTGGTATTTGCCAAAGTCTACAACCAACAACAGCTAGATTTTCCTGACTGGGTTTATCACTCCATACCTCATATAAGTTACTCTTCGCTGAAGCGCAAACACAAGTTGAGACAGACAAGTGAGAGGATAAACGCTCTAGGCGGTAATTATGGCAATAGAAAAAGCAAAGGAAGAATCGATGCCAATCAGCTCTACAGCAAGAGATTGAAACTTGTCTAGCAGCAGGAGGAAAACATTGGGGAGCAAGCCAAGTTTATCACATTCTGCTGCTGGAGTTTGGCTACGAGCCAGAGGATTTTTCCTTATGGCAATTGCGTGCCTGGATGCGACAATTTCGCGAACGACATCCCCAAAAGTGGACGATGTATATGGATGCGAAGAGTGCTAAAAGCACAACTCCAGCTTTTGGCTCTCGTTCTGGGGGAGTCAAGCGCCCAAATCAAGTTTGGGAAATGGATAGCTTTTGGAACGATGTCGTGCTCAAATACAAATGCCCACTAACTGAAACTGTAACAGCCAAACGCTACTCTCTGATTGGCTGTATCGACCTGTACACGCGACGGGCATTGTTGTTGCTCTCAGATACCAGCAAGGCAGAAGCCATTTGCCAGTTGTTAGCTACAGCAATTATCAAATGGGGCGTACCAGAAGAAGTCCGCACCGATCGCGGCAAGGAATATCTCAGCCGCCGAGTCCAACGATTTTTGTCAAACTTAGGCGTGAAAACCAGTCGCTGCTTGCCCAAACATCCAGAACAGAAAGCTTTTATCGAGCGATTCATCCATACATTCTAACATCGAGATTTACCGAAACTACCGGGATTTGTCGGACATAGCGTGAGCGACCGACAAGCATTGAGAAGTCACCCAGATTGGTATGAAAAAGCGATTGAGTTAGCAATGTCACCAGAAGAGTTTCAAACTTGGGCAGCAGCTTGGATTGTAGCTTACGAGCAGCGACCGCACGGACGAGCGGGGATCGGTCTAGAAGGCAAGTCACCTAAAGATGTTCTGGAAGCCGCGTTAGCGAAGCTTAACGAAGTTATCGCTCAAGGGTGGCAAAAGCAACAGATTCGCCACGAGCGCGAATTAGATTTTTTGATGATGGCAGCACCAACTAAAGATGGAATGCGTCGAGTGGGTCGTCAGGGAATTTCGCTGGGCGGGCGATTGTACGTTGCTAGCAAGTTGGGAGACTGGATTGGTAAACGGGTTTACGTCTGCTTTTCACCCCAAGATCCAATTCGGATCTACGTTTATAAATCGTCCGCTCTCACGGAGTACGTATGTGAAGCCTTTTGGCGGGAAGCTGGGCAGATTAACTTGGCACAATTTGCCCAACAAGCACAAGCTGTCTACAAACTCCTCAAGCAGGAAGTCAAACAATCTCGTCAGCGCGGGCAAGCATTACTACGCAAAATTGCCCAAGATCCTATGTCAATTCTAGGTCAGGTGCAAGAGGTTTTACCGCTAGTTCAGTCTCAACTTTACGACTATCCTGCTTTAAGTGCGATCGTGCAAGCGATCGCTTCAACCCAACCACAGAAGCCGTTACCACAGATATTTCCCGAACAATACCAAGCCCAGTTAGCACAACTAGAAGCATCCGAAGCTGAGCGACTGGTACGACAGCAGCAGGCGATCGTTCTGAATACGAAACTGGAAACGTTATTGGAAGTTTGGCAAGCCGGAGGAAATTGCACCGAAAACTCCACTCAAATCTTGACCGATCTCACTTGCTATTTGGAAACTACCGAGGGCAAAGGATATTTAGCAGCCCTGACTGATTCCATACAAGAGGAACAGCGTTTTTGCTCGTGGCTGGCTGGAGACAGGAGCGATCGCGCAATTGCTATCGATCCAAATCAATTACTCCAAGCAGTGTTCCAACAATGGAAGCAAGGGCTGGAAGTCCTATTGAGCGAGAGAGAATTTGTCGCTCATTACATTCAACTTCCAGCTGGAAAAGGCACGTTGAGTGCTCTAGCAGAAGATAAACAAGAGCAACAAGATTTCTGTCAATGGCTATCTCAGCTAGAAACAGTTGCGACCTAATTCACTCTCGATTGTTATTTCAGATCTTCTATGAGACACAAGTTAGTCAAAGTCAAAAACATCATCAGTCTTGCCAGTGCCTTTCAAGAATCGAAACATAGCGCCTCAGCAGTGCCTCGCATGGGCTTGCTTTACGGCTTTACCGGAATTGGCAAAACGACTGCTACTGCTTGGCTGGTGAATAAAGAAAACGGTATTTACGTTAGAGCGACTTCCGTTTGGAGTCCCAGCGCCATGCTACAAGAAATTCTGCTCGAATTGTCTGTCGATCCTCCGAGTCTACCCGCCAAAATGCTGACGGCGATTAAAGAGCAAATGAAATTACGCAAACGACCTTTGTTTATCGATGAGGCGGATTATCTGTTCCATAATCCAAAAATGTTGCAAGTAGCACGGGACATCCACGACCTTACTGAACTTCCGGTTTGGTTGATTGGGATTGACGGTGTGGAGAAGAAAATCGCCAATCGCAAAATAGTCGCGGGACGGATTTCTCAATGGGTAAAGTTTCAACCCTGCGACTTCGAGGATACGCGCTTATTAGCTCAAGAACTTTGTGAAATCGAGATCCATGAGGATTTGCTAGTCAAGCTACACGAGTTATCGAATGGTAGTATTCGCTTGATTACAGTAGGTTTAAGTCGAGTAGAAGCTTTTACTAAGGCACAGAGATGGCAATCTATTACTGCTGGGCAATGGAGCGGACGACCATTTTTTCTGTCTCGACAAATGTAGGCGATTGTTTGCAGCTTTTGATTGTTTTTCCAACTGAAATTGTGTTGCTTAAAGCCATGAATTTTTTGCATATTTATTGTTAGCAATCGGCTGAATGAAACCAGGAGAGAAACTAATTGAATTAGAGCGGCGAAATACTATCTCAAGTCAATCAGAAGAATTTTATTGCGATCGCCCTTGGTCTGATGTTTGGCAAGCTACACTGGCTATGCAATGGTTGGGACGACCATCCTCAATGGTTCGGCAAGACTGTGATGCGATGCAGTGGCTAGAACTTTGGTTGAGAATTAGTGACGAGCAAGCCCTCACCTTATTAAGTCAATTTGAGCGAGCGGGTTACTTAAAAAGGCTCGAACAAATTGGGAGATATCCGCGTTATCAAGTAGAGCCTTCGTATCATGAAAAGCTCTATCTATATCTTGTCTTCAGTAGTCGCTCTCGGCAAACGATAAAAGAAATAGATCTTCGTGTATTCAACGAGTCATATTTTGTCACCGATTGTAACCGTGCTTGGACGAGTATGCGAATTCTCTGCACTTTCACTACTTCTCAAATTGAAATCTGCTCCGAAATCGAGCAATCAACTGCTGAAGAGTTTGTCTATCAACTTTATCGAATTGGCTATCTTCAACTAGTTGAGTGTTATGACAAAAATCTCATCGGTAGTGAGAATGTGTACCGCCTTTGTCTAAATTCAGGACCAATAGCTCCACTCGTTTGCGCTGATGGCATTGTCTACGACACAAACTCTCGTAAACTTTACATGACTCAGTAGGTAGAAAAATCTTCTAAATCTAAAAATATACTAAACTTAATTGACTAAATTCACCTCAGCGACTTCTTAAACATCGCTTGAGTAAATTGGTTGGAAGAGCGAGTTTTCACCAGATTTGAGGATTAAGTTGACTTAGTGACATGATGCTCGAAGTCTAAATTTAACAAGCACTAGAGCAAGCGGGATACAGTTACACTAGTCAGCCAAGATACAGTTTAGGGATACACAAAGATACAGTTTAGAGATACACAAAGATACACTTGAGAAATGGTTTGACATGGATTGGTAACGATCTATTAAAAATCAAAAGTCGATCGACGCTTGAAAGCATTGCTATACATGAGTTTTCATTCGCTAGCGAATGAGATACAGTTGGAAATGGATCGAGATCTCAAACCATTTCAATTTCGACAGAGAGGGCAGAAAGATTGCCGTTGAAGTTAAAAGTTTCCTTGCTCCCTCTAGAATCTCGGAATTTTATGTAGCTTTGGGGCAATTTCTCACCTATCGCTTAGGCTTACAGCAACAGGAGCCAGAGCGGACTTTGTACTTGGCAGTTCCCTTGGAAGTTTACGAAACCTTTTTTTCACTGGAGTTGGTAGAAGCTGCAATTGGGCAGTATCAAGTCAATTTGATTGTTTATAGTCCAGAGACTGAGGAGATTCAAAGATGGCAGTAGAGCAGTACCGCAGCTATATTCAACAGCTTCTTGGGCAACACGCTCGGCATCAAGCAGCTGGCGATGAAGTAGAAGCACAAACAATTTTTGATCCACAAAACGATCGTTATCTTCTAGTTCATGTTGGCTGGCATGGCAGTCATCGCATTTATGGATGCGTTTTACACCTTGAGATTAAAGATGGAAAAATTTGGATACAGCAGGATGGTACAGAAGTGGGCATTGCCAACGAACTCACCGAACTTGGCGTTCCCAAAGAAGATCTCGTGCTGGGGTTTCAATCACCATTCATGCGAAAGTTCACGGAATTTGCCGTTAGTTGAAAGCAGTGCTGGCATCTATATATATGGGGCGACTATTAAATGAAAAATGTTGGGCGTGTAGCTTACTCACACCAGCAGAAGCTCGAAAACTCCACGATGCTGCTTGTGGTGGCGATGGTTGTTGGGTGGGAGATTCATGCCACAGTAAGCGCTCGTATTACCGTAAGGGCAGGCAGCAAAAGGCTCAGCGCCGAGCGGCAATTGACGAAGTGGTAGTAAGTAGCTAGGCAGATTTAAACATAAAACGTTCCAGTGTCCATCCCCTTGTTGACTTCGATTCTCCATGCCCTCAATCATGGCATTCGCTAAATCATATACTCGTTATCAAAAATCCTTCCGGCTATTTCATGGGTTTTGAGTTGATGCCACTGCGCTTCAATCAGATTCATATGTGAACTGTATTGGGGAGAAAAAAGAGATATATAGCCTTTCGACTGCCACTGCTGCCAGTGCTCACGGGCAAGATGACTGGTATGAGCCGAACCATTATCTTGCACCACGACTGTGAGCCGTCCGGTTTGTAGCAATGTCTGCTCACTCTTTTGGGCAAGGAGCGTTCATCACTTTAACATAGCGTTCCTTGTGGAAACTGCCTTGTACCAGAGCATAGTCAAACGACTGCTCTGGTTGCCATATCCCTAGAATACTAATGCGGTCTCCATAGGATTTGACCTGCTCTTCGGTGTTTCTGCTCTCCAATGCGAGAGTAACTATAACTGACTGGACTTTCCAGACAACATCCCGATTCGTCAAGATACTTCAGGTCAATGTACCCTTCACAGGCAGCTAGTTGGAGTGTGTCTAAGTCAGCTTGCTTGCTTGAGTGCTTTGTACTCAGGATCTTGTCTGCCCCGTTGCGAGTGTCGAGTCCGCTTCCAACTAAAGCCCTTTTTTTTTTAGAATGCGGCGAATCCGGTCAGCACTTAGGGTTTACCTGTCGTTCTTGCTCTAGCTTCTGGGCTAGCTGTTGACTATTATAGGTTCTGGCTTCTTGCTCTAGGCATTGTTCTAGGTAGGCCATGTCTGCTTCTTGCCATTTGGCTTTAGCTCCTCGTCCACTAGCATCCCATAATCCACCTAACCCTTGCTGCTGCCAACGGCGGATGGTTTCGCGCACTGTCTGCTCTTGGCACTCAAAATTTTCGGCAATCGCTGGCACTACCCATCCTTGAGCATTGAGTCGAAGCATTTGTGCTCGATCTCGGGTACGTTGAGCAACGGTTTTGGCAACCCGAAGTTCACTCAACGTCCGGTCTTCTGACTCTGTCAAAACGATACGTAAAGGAGCAGGCATGAGTGGTCAAAATCAGCAAGTTTTTGGCTTTTCTCTATCTTACGTTTAATTATGCCCTACTACTTATCACCGATGATTGTTTCTACCAACTCGCCCTGCTTGAAGAACATCACAGCAGGAATACTGCGAATCCCAAATCGTTCGGCAATTGGTTGATTGGCACTCAGGTCTAGTTTCAAGACCTTGGCGCGTTCGCCATACTCCTGGGTTGTGTTGTTTCTATGATGAGTTGTAAGCAAGAGTAGAATCCTTCATCAGAATTCAAGAAAATTCAAGTAGTAGTCCAAGAAGGAGATTACTATGAATAGCTCATCAAAGAAACCTTCATACACGGGAAAGAATGTTTTCATCGGTATTGATGTACATAAGCTGACGGGGCGACACGCGCCCCGTCAGGTTTTCTTCAGTCGGTTGGATCTCTGCAACCGTTACTGGGACTTCTTTATCTTCTAGGGCTAGGCTGATATACCAACCGTCTGCTTCTTTGATAATTGTCCCCGTCTTAACCTGAAAACCAGTAGGAATTGAGCGATGTAAAACTAGCTCTACTTGCCCAATCTTTTGAGGTTGATACAGTTTCTATCGCGCTCATATGAAGTAATGTTGCTATTATCTATTTGAGTGTAAGTGAACGATTTGTAGTAGTGTGAGATGGTATTTGAGATATCCACTGTCATACAGGAATCTAGAAGAGATGATGAGTGAGAGAGGATTGGGAGTTGACCACACAACTGTGTACAGATGGGTTCAAGCTTATGCTGGCATAGAGCCGAGATAAGTGCAAGTGCGATTCGTTCTGGAGAAACCCAGATTTGGGGGATTCCAGGCATTAGTAGAGTAACCCTTAATGGGATGAGTTCGCACTTTAATCCTCTACTAGTGACAACTTGATACCCATGTAAGTGAGGCGATTAACCTAGAAAGCCAACTCTTACCACCCTGGTGCGGGGATGAAAGCGCATAAACTACCAGTAATGGTAGCCCCTACGAAGGAGACTGACTATCAAATTCGTAAAGCGGGGATGAAAGCAGTTAATGGTGGCAATTGCTGAAAGCACCAACTGCCAGCAAGAGTTTATGAGGAGAGTAAACGAAGTGTCGTTGAGCCATCGTTAGATCTCACCAAGGGATATAAGCTTGTGTTCCGGACACACCTTGGGCTGGAAATAACCGGCAAGGGGTTTGGACTGTTAGGATCTGCAACCAAAGCAGCGTACCTCAAATGACCCCCGGTGGATAGACACCCTCTAAAGACTCAAAACAATGGATATCAGGAACGAAGTAACCCAAATGATAGTTCCTATAGTGGTCGATATATAGGTAAGCAGTCAAGCCAAAAGCATTATTTGGGAGGGATGGGTGGAGATGTTCTAGATCGGTTGCTTTTACCTCAAATTGGTAAACCAAACTCGTAGCGGTTGATGAATAAACCTATAACTATGTCGTGCATCTCCTCGGTTTTGGAAAAACAGATAGTCTTACGAGTTAGCCGTTTAATTCTTGTCCTTAATCTCAAGTGCTTTTGTTCAATTCTCTGAGTTTTGCGCTTACCTACTTCGTGAAGCTCTGCTGGTAGATGTCGCTCATAAGCTCCCCATCCATCTGTACAATACCGCTTGATTCCAAATGGTTCTATTAGCTTCTTAAGTTGGAGAAAAATTTCATCTTTTCGGCGACCAAACACGTAAGCTAAGACTTTTCCACTTTGGCGGTCGATGGCATGCCATAACCACCTCGGGTTGCTCTTTTTGCCGACATAGCTCCACATCTCGTCCAGTTCTGACTCTTTAGTATCAGCTTCTTCCGGCTCTTCAACTCGGACAATCTCTACCTCCACACTCTCAGGTTCTAGCTGCTGTAGAAGCTTCTGGTTCACTTGCTTGAGGAAAGTGAGTTTTTTTAATTCCTGAATGACTGTTGTGGGACTGACGTGCAACACCCGCGCAATATCTCTCACTCCACTACCGTTGAGCGTCATCTCCACAATCTGCTGCTTGACTTCTCGTGTCCTTCCCGGATAAGTTTGAGTCAGAACGAAAGTGCGGTAAGGACAATCAGCATTTTGGCAGCGATAACGTTGTTTGCCTACTGGTGAGCGGCCGTATTTAGTCACCTCTGTGCTGTGACAGTGAGGACATTCAATTGCTACCAAAACAGTCATGACACTTAACCAAGTTTTTTATTCATTATACTCAACCAATCGATCTAGAACATCACCCTTTTGTGGCGATCGCTACGGCAATAACTGGTCTTGTTTATATTTGGCGATACAACATTAAAAGTTTAAGTAGTTAATTAAAAGCAACTAGTTTACAATACTTTTTAGACATGGTAAAGTCTTTATATATGCATACCAAACAAAAAAGCTGGAGAGTCAAATGCGCGTCCAGCTTTTTCCATAAACGCACGTACATAAAATAGTTTATAGCTATTAATGCGAGAAAGTTATTCGGTTTGATTATCTGTTCTACTCTGACGATCGAGTCCGATTATTTTATGCAGAATACTGTATTTCACGGTGATGCTCAAACGGTACTGCAACATTTTCCTGACGAAACCTTTGATACTTGTATCACCTCTCCGCCTTATTTCCGGCTTCGCAAATATCTGAGCAACGATTGCCCTGACCGAAAGTTTGAAATTGGCACGCAAACTTCGGTTCGGGCTTATGTGGATGCGCTTGTTGCGGTCTGCGGTCGCGTCAAAAAAGTGTTGAAAAGTGAGGGAACTTTCTGGCTCAACATCGGCGATAGCTATGCCAACAGTTGTCAACTAGAAATTATTAAATCTAAAGAGCTATGCCTGATTCCACAGCGATTGGTAATCGCATTGCAAGAATCCGGTTGGTGGGTGAGACAGGACATAATTTGGCACAAAGGCAATCCCATGCCCGAATCGGTCAAAGACCGTTGTACCCGCTCGCACGAGTACATATTTTTACTAACAAAGTCACCCCAATATTACTTCAATGCCGATGCGATTAGAGAGCCGCACCTCACTGAATCAAATATCCGCAACAAGCGTAATGAAAATTGGGGTGACAAAGCCCAGCTCTCTTCAATTGGTAAAGGCAGGCGAGAATGGAACCATCCTTTGGGGCGCAATAAAAGATCTGTTTGGCAGATTAATGTCGTTCCTGGTTACGCTCGCGAACATTTTGCAAGTTTTCCGCCCCTAATTCCCAAGATGTGCATTTTAGCTGGTTGTCCCGAAAACGGCGTAGTTTTAGACCCATTTGCTGGAACTGGAACTACATTACGAGTAGCGCAACAACTAGGGAGAAGAGCTGTCGGGATCGAGCTATCGAAAGAGTACTGTCGGGTGATTTCTCGCCGCTGCCAGATAGATGTCAAATCTATCTGCACCCCAGTTAATGGTTAAGCCAGAAGTCCACACTCTCGATCGCGTGTGGCATTACACGCACGATAAAGTTTTGTATTTCCAGAGTAGGCAAATGTCGCATGTATATTTGAACGTTCGTTACTCCCAAAAAGATGTTGTAAAACAATTAGGAGCCAGATGGGACGCAGTAGCAAAAAAATGGTATGTCCCAAAAGGGATCGCTCTAGCTCCGTTCGTGGACTGGTTGCCTGCGCCTGCAATAACAGACGATAGTGAGCCAAAACTGACGGTTGAGTTAGTGCCGCGCACCTGCTGGTACTCCAACGTTCGTTCTCACATCTCTAAAGACAATTGGAAAAAAATTGGACGACAGATTTTTCAACGTGCTGGCTATCGTTGTGAAGTCTGCGGCGGACGCGGTAACAAGCACCCAGTCGAGTGCCACGAAATTTGGCATTATGACGACAAAAACTGCACTCAAACGCTAGTCGGACTGACGGCTTTGTGTCCCGCTTGCCACGAATGCAAGCATATGGGGTTTGCCAACACCCAAGGGCGAGGTGAAATCGCGCTCACTCATCTTGCCGAAGTTAATGGTTGGTCTTTAGATTGGGCTAGAAGTTATACCGATCGATGTTTTGAGGTTTGGGCAGAGCGCAGTCAGTTTGAGTGGAAGATCGATTTGGATTATTTGAGGCAATTTGACATTCAACCGTAATTTAAGCCCGTACTAATTTTCGATTGCGGGATTTCTGAAGCGATCCTTGAGTATCACTCGTTCGCGCTCGTTCGGTTTGTTTTGGAATGCTAGCCGATTTAAGGTAGCCTGCTCGGATTAAATCTGCGGGTAAAATCTCTCTAATGGAAACTTTTTTGACAAAGAGTAATTGAATGATTTGGTTGACTCGAACGAAAGTTTCCTTAACTCGATCTTCTGCCAAATCTTGGCACAAGTAGCGCAGTCTACCTTCGAGTAGCGCCAGATTTAAGTTTGGATCTTTTCGAGATGAAAGCCGCCCATTGAGTATTTTTGCTGCTTCAACTATGACTTGAGATTTTGTTGTGGCTGCCATATATTTCTCTCCTAAGAACTAATAGATTGGCTCTTACTGCTTTTAAGGGGCACAAAACCCATCCGCGATCGCAAGCAGACGGGGAGTTGGCTACTGTGGAGCTAGAAAGAGCGTTGCTTTTTTTGCCCGACTAAATAAACTGAAAGTAATCGGCACTCAAATCCAAAGTTGTTGGGTCAATGCCTGGGAGAGAAGCGATTTGTTCTGGCAGGGAACCTGGGGTGTTAGCGTAGATTCCCGTTCCTGGTGGCAAGCCTTCCGGTAGAGCGCCCAAAGTATATTCCACCTCGACTGTCTCAGTTGCAGGTGTTGAGGCAGTTTGGCTCAGTACGATCGCGTCTTCGTTAGGATCGAACCCCAACACGATCGCCAAGTCCTGTTCGCCCCCCTCACTGTAGTAGGGTCCGATTCCCTTGCGTCCCGACCCTCCGCCTAAAACAAACGTATCGGCTCCCGTTCCACCATAGAGGATGTCGGTTTCACCACTGCCACGACTGACGTTACCGAATAGATCGCCTGTTCTGCCACCAGCGCCATCGAGCGTGTCATTTCCCTCTCCACCGCTCAAAAAGTCATTGCCTCCCTCGCCAACTAAAGTGTCGTTGCCAGCATCACCGAAGAGGCGATCGCGATCGTCATCGTTAATATTATTGCCATTGCCTGCTAACAAGTCATCGCCCTCGCCGCCGCGCAGCTCGTCAGCGCCGTCGCCGCCGTAGAGCTTGTCGTCCTCTCCCAGTCCAAAGAGCAAATCGTCACCCGACAACCCATATAAGTTGTCGCGATCGCCCGTCCCAGTCAAAGTGTCGTTGGAATTCGTACCAAAAATATCGCTCATGAGTAGTGTCTCTTCAATTGTGAGAACAATTTTGTCGGATTTTGAACATCAATAAATCTTGCCAAAGGCGGCTTTTTGCAGATTTATATTCAGTGAAAAATGGAGATAGATTTAGGTAGGCATTAGCCCGAATTGGGCTTGTATTACAACAGCAACTGTTGTAAAGAACTGGTTGAGAATGCTTAATTCGTTGTAGATTGAATTTCTGTTGGGCAAGCGCTTTGCATCACGCTTTTGCAACGCGCATCATTCGGTGATGCTCGATGAGTTTTCACAAAGTGACGAATTTCTTGATAGTTTCCCACATACATTTTTTGTACTTGGCAATCGCACAAAATAGTATGAGTTGGGTACGCCATGTCGTTCCCCAAGTGAGCTGCTTGCGATAATAATTGAAAACACAAGCATACGTCGTGCAATTCAAATCTGTGTTCGATTTGGGAATTTAATATTTGCTGTGTCATTAAGAATGGTTCTCTTACTTATAGTTACGTGCGAATGAGTTTTCGTTCTAAATTATTACTCATCTGTTTCACTGTCTCGCTTGCTTTTTGAGGTTGTATTTGTCGATCGATACGGGCAATCTCAATCATTGCAATTGTTCGTGGTTTAATCTGACTCTCGATCGATATGCCAACCATAATCTATGTAATTATTAGCCCACTCTCTAGTTTGTTCGTCTAACCAAGTTTCTTGTTCTTCTCTAGTCAATCTGTTCCATTCTTCTTTGGTGAAATCAGTATTTGGGTGAACTGTATCAGTTTGCTTAGACATCAATCCAATACTTAGTATTAATTGATATTCCATATAAGGGAGCTTTTCGGAGTTCATGCTACTAGCTCCAATTTGCCAGCTATCTAACATCGAAAATGACTCTCAGACCTAATTAAAATTCCGACTCGGTTTCTACTTTCACGCCGATATCTTCGTAGCAGTCGGGATAGGTTTTTTGACTTTCTCAAGTAAGAATCAAGTTCGAGCCAGTCCACAATCGACACGCTTCTGTTGCGTTGCTCTAGGAGTTTTTGATGAACTTCGATCGCGAGTGCGTTCCAACTCACAAGCTACCTGCCAATCGCCTTGAGAAAGTGTGGTAATATGCCGATCGTGCAGTGAATAAACTTTCAGTTCTAGCTCGGCATCATATCGTTGTGAAATCTCAAATCTTAAAATGTCGTACTCGTTCATCCTGATTAGCGGCTTCTGACATTTCGTCAATCACTTAAATTAAATAGGGTGTATGGAATGCATATGCCTATTACCAAAGTGATAGCTGTTTGCTGGCAACTTCGTTTTCATGTTCCCGTGTCAGAGCATCATATGCAAGAGTAAAGGCAACTATTACATCATTCCACCAAATCGGAGGAGGGGCAATACCATTCATTTTTTCTACATAAGCGTTGATACACTCACAGCCAGCTAGAAAATTAGAACAGCAATCAAAAGCAAGAATATTTAATTGCTGCTTGACTCGCCTTTTTACACTCGGACGTGCTGTTTTCCAAAAAATACTATTTTTAAGGACGTGATATGATTGTGCTAGGTCTATAGCAAGACTCAAGTATTTTTTCTCTTCAGCAATCAAATGATGATCTATCTCAAGCTTATCGTATCCAACTTTTAACGAACAATAGGTGGCTTGCATAATCAGCACTCGTAAAAAGACTGCATGAACTTGACTTGCTCCTGAGTCCAGCACCCATCGCTTAAACTCATTTCAAACCAACTGATTAAAGTATCTCTAACGTCAGAGTGAGAGCGAATATACTCCATCTCTCTAAGAGTAAAATCACGAGGATACTCGTTACAAGCTTGATAGATTTCGTTTTCTATCGCTGATGTATTGTTCATTTTAATTAAAATTCATTTCTCTCCCATTGCCGTATCTCATAGCGAGCGAATTTTTGAACGGCAATTAAACTTGCAAGTTCTTATTATTGTCAATTCCCAGTTTCGACTGAATCTCTACATCAATGGTTGTAGTTTTTCAATTAAACTCTCTAGCTGGTGGCGGAGGTCGCTCCTGTGCGTTCCGCCAACGGCATCGCAGTTTTGAATTCCCACCCCGACAACTATGCTAGTTAGCAATATTTCTAGTTGCCTTGCTTCGTAGCTAGAAAGCGGGAATGTTGGAGGGTGACTATGCCAGAAAGCTAGTTCTAGTTCGACACCATATTCAGTTAATGTGGTGCCGAGTAACTTACCGCAGCACTCACAGTTTTCGATATGGTCGCTTTCCTACCAATCGTAGTTTATAGGCTGGTTCTCGTCTGTTTGCGACCAATATTCCTCCCCTTTCCACCATCCCTCGATCCACCAGTCTCTCGCGCAAGCCAAGTCCCAAATAAAACAACTAAGTTTCAATCCAACTACAATTGCATCGCAGGAGAACGAGTGAACGATGCCGTAGTCAAATGCTGCCCACAAACACAGTCGCAACTGCCACCTATACTAACCGATTTCTTCCATCCCACAATCCCAGCAATAGTTGATAGATGCGTCCTCTAAATAGCATTTTGGTTCAGTGGTGACAGCAATAGGTTCCAACCGCTCTATCAATTGCTTTAGTATTTGCGTCAAGTCAATTTCTGCTTTAAGCGATTTCATAAAAACTCCAATTTTAGTTTAGTCAGTAAAAACTAAAGAGCGAGCGGTTATTCTCGATAAAGCGCGTCAATGCGGTGGCGAAAATCTGAATACTTGTCCGTGATGATATATTTGAGAGCGCAATCTCCTTCCCGTTCTAGAGATTCTTCTCCCCAAATGAAGACTTGCAAGTTGCCATTGTAGTATTCAAAGTGGACGGACATATTATCTTCGTAACCTTCAACAGCAATTGTAATGCCATTCTCGCAACTAGTAATAGTACAAGGAATTTGCATTTGTTTGTCTCGATCGATCTCAACTGTACAATCTTCTAAAGCTCCGTCAGATAGAGATTGTTTGTGGGTAAATGTATTGTTAGATTGACACTCGTTTGACCAATTTTGATGAGCTGTTTGTTGCATCATTAACTTCCCATTGATTACCAAACTATAAAGAAAGAGGAGTCGAAACTTTCACTTTTTAAGCGAGCGCCTTTTTCTGGAGCGATAACAGAGTTTATGCGCTCAATCGCACTCTTAAGTTTTGTCGCTTAAAAACGCGGCAATTGCACGTCAGAGTGAGACCTCTTCGCTCCGCAACTGCAACTGTTAATTGAGTAGGATATCTTCAAGTGCGTATTTCCCAGAAGGATTTGCTCTTGCAAGACCTCGGCATAAGACTCGACGAGTTGCTCGCACTCATAACAATTAGTTACGCCGGAAACTTCAAATTTCAGAATGAGTTGATGAGTTTGGGGTTGTTTGATGGTAACTTGTTTGAAGTTCATAGATTTTGCAGAAGTTGAGTTGACAAATTTAAAATGCTCGCATGACCGGAAAGTCTCGCGCCGCTCGATTAGAAACGCTTAATCGGCGAGCGCACGTTTGCACATATTCGCGCATCTTTACAGATTTTCCCGACAGTCCCAGTCGGAACGTCCTTGGACTCGTGGACGGGAACCGTAACTTTTCCTGGTTTTGTTGAGTGCTTGAACTGGTAGTGGCTGCCTTTAGTGGCGACTAAATACCAACCATCCTGGCTGAGTAGTCGAATTAGTTTTCTCACTTTCACGATGCGATCTCCCTGTGTCGCTCCCACCGCAGAGTGAATGTTTCTACCATTTCCCCACCAACCATGCGACGTTGGTAGCTAAGGTAGTTTCCCCGCCTGCTGCGGATTGGTCTTCTAATTGGGTATCCCGTCCAGGCGCTATTATCTAAGTGTGGCATCAATCGTCCGGTCAAACTTAGCAGTAACCAAACAGGTAAATGTATTTGGTTGCTAGCAATTGCCTTAGTTAGCCACAGAAACAGAAATTTGTAGAATTGCCGTAGTTGGGTATCGGTGACTTCCGTGCCTCTTACCCCAACAATCAATCCACGAAAGTCCAGGTAGAGACGAGAAAAGGGATAGCTCAAAATTTCATACTCAAAGCGACCCCCAGGGCTACTGATAATGTCTCCTGGCTGGAGATAGTCTTTTGGGCAAGGCTCAGTGAATCCCCAATCGTCGCTTTCTCTAGGCTCGGCAACAATCGGACAGGGGCAAGGACAAGCAATTGGAGCGCACGAAAAAGATGGTAAGTTCGTCTTGGATGTTACTTTTGATCCGGCGAGTGCAAAAGAATGCGTCATCTCTACCTCCTAAGTGTGGGTTGGGGGGTAAACCGAATACGTTGAGTGTGAAAACCCTATAAATACGTTGAATTGAGTATGCATCTGAGTGCGATAAATCCACTTTGCGATCGCAGTGGTTGAATCAACTGTTACTGTGGCGACGATCGTATGGATGCGTGTTTCACTGTTAACGGCATCGCGTCATTGAGGAAGAATTTGAAATTCTCCCTAACCCCAGTCCAATCCTCAATCTCGATAGCTGCCAATCTTGATAATCGGTGAAGTCGAGTTTGTTCAGATTCTTAATCGGTAGATTTCTCCCTCTAACAACTCCGAGGTCGAAGGCAGCTAAGTCGGTGCTGCTAAATCTAAACTTAGGCGGATAAATTAGCAGCGAGACTAATTTGTAGAGCCAGATATGCCATCGTTTCGTACTTAAATCGTTGCCCATCGTAAAACCAATGACATAAGCTTCGTCACTAGCAGAAAATCCCCGTCCCAGGAGTAGGTGCAAGCAATCGTGTTGTTGGAGGGAAATCTTTCCTGGTAAGGCAAACGGACTGTCGGGGTTTTCTAGTAGCCAGACGACAAAAGGGATCTCAGCGGGGCAATCTCCCACTATGAGGTTGTAGGCTTGCGCTAGAGTTAACTGGGCAAGCTCCTCGGGCAAATCGCCATGAAGAGCGACTAATGGTTGTCGGTCGCTCGTTTGGGTTTGAATCATGAGCATTCAGCTTGGATTAAAGCGGCAAAGTCAGAGGTAGAAAATTCTTTGCGTTCCGGTCAAACCAACTCTAAAATAATGGCAAGCACTTGCGGTTCTACAGGTAGGAAAACTGCTACCAACTGCACTCATAGCAAGTTCTAGAGCAGGAATCAAGCGAAAGCCAAAATATTTCATCTATTTTCAAGTTGGCTTTAAAAGTCATCCGAGTGCTGGCGGCGCGAGTGCTTCGAGTGCAAAATTTCATACTCCACCGCAAAGTCGGTAATTTGCCGCTGGCTGCGTAATTCTTCGAGTTGGTAAGCTGAGTTATTGATGGCTTGAGCGATCGTTGCTGTGGCTGCATCCGAGCCGTGAAAGCTGAATCTTAGAGTTATTTGGGCGCTCGGTTGCAACTGGGTGATTTGTTGACGCTGTTGCAACAACTCGATTTCTTGCATCAGTTCTTCGACAATTGGGAGTGCTGCTGTTATTGCCGTGAGTGAATCAAAAAACTTCAACTGGACGACAATCGTTCTGGGCTGGGTTGGGTTGTAACTGGGCATGACAAAATCTCCCAGGGAGAATCGTTGCCGCAGTTGATGAGTGCGGCGCAAATGGGGGCGCTGTTTCACTGGCTGGTAGCTCCTGAGTGTTGTGGTGCAAGCGCTTTGATGAATGCTTGTCTGTTGCAGTACGCTCGTTCGCCAAAAACGTTGTTGACGTAGCTGGCAATTTGTTGCAAGCACTCTTGCGGCTTGTCTTCGGGGAGGCGGTTACATAATAAGGTGAAAGCAGCTATTAGCCTTTTGGTTCGGTTGAGACTGTCTGACTTATCTCCGTGTTGCTGAGATAAAAAACGCGCGGACTCAAAAATGACATCGGTTTTGGTCAGCATGACTTTTCGATTAGATAGTATTGCAATTGAAACAGCTTGGACTATTGGACGTTTTAGAAGAAAACTACTCTTCTTGGGTGGCTAATTCTAGCCAAGTCTCGCCGATTTCAATTGGCTGGCTCAAGTCTTGATTAACTAACTGATAGACCCAACCCGACCAATTACTTGTCTGTTCGTATCGACTACCTATGACCTCACCAAAGTCTTCGAACAAGTTGCATCCAGTTTCGGCACGAAACTTGAGGCGCATTCCAGATGTAAATTTAGGTAAGGGTGGGCAGTCAGATGCAGAATTACGACTTTGGCAATCCCAAATTGCTTCTCCTTGCTGCCACTGAGCTTGTAGCATCGAGATTATTGTTTCTGGCACGATGTCTTGGTCTTGATATTCTTCTGTGAAGCCGGTTGGGGAATTAAGTCGGACAGAGTACCACCAGCGGATTTCGTCGTTTTCTTCTAAGCTCAAACCGATAACTTTTCCTACTAGCCAATCTTTCGGCGGGCAGTTGTCGGTGATAGCAACGCGATCGCCAATTGTATATTTAGGTGGTGAAGCTTGTGGATGATTGAATTCAATTGCCATAATTGGCATAGATAAAGTCTCCTCGTTAAAAATAAAAAGGAACGCCGCCTGTAGTTTTACAAACGTCCCGAGCGATGATCTTGAAGCTGCCAAAACATTAGTGCTTGCCGTCTTGGGCGATCGCTATTATCAATGCTGCTAACTTTTAGAACGAGCAAACATCATAGCGGCAGACGAATTTCTGCTGTCGCTGTCGCTATCGTTGCTTCATGCCCAGCCAGAAAATCCATGCCTAAAATGCCGTCCACAAAACTAGAAGTAGGTAGCGTGTACGAAATCACAGAGTAATCTTCTACCCTAATACCCAAACAATTAAACCAAGAGACTGAAACAACCGGCACGCTCATCATGCCGCTAGCAGAAATTAGACGCAAGGTTTGAGTTGCTTGAGTTGTGCCATATCCTAATGACTCTAGCGGTCTCGTCGGCAACGTCGTGTAACTTGCGCCTGTATCGACTAACAGGCGGAAGATTGCCGTCTCACCACTAATGCCACCAACCGCCGCCTTCAGCCAAAGTAAATTTCCGTTGCGTTGCAGTCGGTAGAATTTCACAGTAAATACGCGACATCTTCAGGAATGGAGCCGGTATATTCGACTGCAACAGCCCTCTCAAGTCTGGAGTCAAATGCCTCATAGACCTCATCGCGCTGTTTGGAGTGCGCTAAAACTTCTCCCGCTAGCACGTTCATCTCTTCATCTAACTGAGTGTAAGCGATTAAAATCCATTCATCGACATATTGTTGTCTGATTTGCTCGATGGTCAAAACTGCACTCATGACTTTAGCTCGTTGGTTAGCTGCGAAGAGTCTAGCTGCAAGAGGACACTTCAAGTTTAATCTTGAAAGCGCCCTCTGCTCAAAAGTGATGACAAAATTTGACTAAGCAGCAAACGTACTCATCACCAATTCCCGATGCTGTCGCCGTAACTCTTCTGCTGCGATGTATTTTTGGGCGATCCTTTCTCCTTCTTCGTAGCTGATTGCCTTTTCCATCAAGCAGCGCTCGCCAATCCAAATTTGATACAAGTCCCATCTAGGATCGTGAACTACTTTCCACTCGACTGCTTTTGGGACTGGGGCTGGTGGTTGGGAAGATGCTTGAATGCTGTTATAGCCGTCCAGGTAGTCACGAGAATAGGGACAGCTTGCTTGTTGGCACATTGGCGATATCCGAGCCGCTGCGTCGTATTTCCCGTGGGTGTTGCCACTAGAGTATTCAGCCAGCGCCTCCCAGTCGGGTTGGGGTTGATGAGTAACAGAGTCACTAGCTAATTCTGCTGGCTGTCGTGGTTCTATTGTTTCTGGCGGAGCTTGAGTTGGTTGTTGCTCTACTGTGGCTTGAGGCTCTACAATCCATTCTTCGGAGTACGAAGCAGTTATGGGCTTAACTAGCAGCCGGACTCGTCCATTGGCTAACACTTCTCTCTCCACAACTTGCATGATTGGCGTGAAAGCAGCGCGGATTTCGTCTCCGACTTGGGCAACGGCGGTTGGCTTGTCCCAAATCTGGGACTGTTTAACTGAAGGGTGAGATTGTCGAGTGACAATTGTATGTGTACTCATGGTTACAATGTCGTTAGATAAGTTATACGATCGCCCCAAGAGCAGCTATCTCTTGGGGCATTTTGTTTGGTCATTCAGTCAGTTCGCTCAAATCCTCCGTCCTAGCTCTTCGTTCTGCGGTTTGCACCTGCCACGCTAGTTGCGGAATGCGGAGGGGGTTATGCAGTTGTCAAAGTTCTGCTGTTTTTGGAATCACTTTGAGACTTTTTTCCGTTTCGGGTGGGGGCTGTCTCTTTCCCTTTGCCTCATAATCTAAATATACAGTTTTAACTTGTATTTGTCAAATATAAAAGTAAATTTGTTTCTGCAAAATACTACAAATACAGCTTTATCTTTGATTTAAATGCTATAATCTTGGTGCAGTACAGTTAAAAGGTGTTGAGTTTAATGGATAGGACAACAAAATTGATCAAGTGGAAACTCAAAGAGGTAATGGCTAGGTATGACATTAAAGGGGTAGATTTAGCAGTGGAGCTAGACATCAGCACTAATGCCGTTTCTGGCTTGCGTAGAGCCAAAACTATGCCCCGTTTAGACGGTGTGCAGTTAGACTTATTGCTCAATGCTCTGAATAAATTGGCAAAAGATAAACCTGTTGATGAGGTGATTACTCACAACACATTAATTGAGTACGTACATGATGTTTTAGTACCTAGCAGCAAAACATCAGCACCTTTTGCACATACCAAACGCAAAACTACGAAATGGCAAGGAGGAAAGCCCAAAAATCAGATCGAGAGTTCTTATGCTGTATTCGTCTATAACAAACCAGCATAAAGTTTTTGCCTTCATCGCTGACAAAACAAATGTTTTGTTCTCATTAGCACTTTTTGTAGCGACCGCACCTCCTGCCAAGAATTCTGCGATCGCTCTTAACCATAACCAGGCTGGTTAAACCATAAAAGTCATGGCAAACATTATCTTATCCGAATCTGTGCTGGTTGAGTCGAAGTCTGCTCGCGATCGTCAGCTTGAAGGCATTTCCGCTTCAGACGCTACTGATGCTCTTACCAAAGTCAAAGCCCTTTATTTTGCGCTTTGGAAAGGAGAAGGCATCGCCACTACTGAGCAAATGGCTGCGTTCTATGAAGTCTCGGTTGAGGCTGTACAAAAAGTAATTCAACGCCATCGAGATGAGCTGGATTTTGATAGTTTGAAAACATTACGAGGTAAAGCTTTGAAGGATGTTATGGACAAGATGTCCATTACTTCTAAAGCCCCAAGTTTAACTATTTGGACACCACGCGCCGCTTTGCGTTTGGGAATGTTGCTACGGGATTCTCCAGTAGCCAAAGTAGTTAGAACAAGCTTGCTAGATGCTGTGGAAAAAGTGATTCCGGCTCAATCAGATCGGATTCGGGAATTGGAATTAGAAAACCAGCAGCTTATTCTCCAACTGGAACTAGCTAAAACTCAAGAACGCTTGGCAGCGACCACCAGTGCAATTGCCACCCTACACGGTTCGGGGATGGTGGCGCTGATTCTAGGTAAGCCAGATGCAGTCGTAGAGCGAGTCACCCAAGTGGAAACAACAATCCTCTGCAACGAGCGCGGTCAACCAATCAAAAGCTATACAGGGCTTTCCAAAACCAAACTGGCGAAACGCTACGGGATGAAAAAAGCAGCTGATGTCGTAACTTGGCTCGAATCCATCGGCAAAGCAGATTTACTCCAGAGTGGGTTGACTGCTGCTCCTTGCCAGTATTTACCGCTGGAATATCTATCAGAACTGGATCGGTTGTGGGCAATGAAACAGGGACACAGACAGCGGCTGCTAGGGGAGTAAACCAATAAATTTCGCTAATCTTCCCGATTTTGACCGAATAGATGAGTCAGAATTCGGCGATTCTCTGCCCGTAGTCCCCTAATTTCTTGGGTTAAAATTTCAAATCCACTCGATATAGCATTTAACGTCTGCTGCTGCGTATGAGCTATGGCTGCGAGCTGCTCGATTGCCGTGGTGTTGGAAGCCGTTGACATGCGCAGTGCAGCGATATCTCTAGAATTAGTAGCAATTAATTCTCCCAGCGCCGCAATATCTCTAGAATTGGCAGACACTTGTACTTCGTTTGCTTCCACCAATGCTGCGATCGCGATCGAGTCTGTCGTCATTCCATCTGTCGCTCATAATTCTTCTCCAATCGACCGAGCGCTATTTTGCTTTGTGTAAGTGATATTGCAGTTACTGTACCGCGATCGCGCGATCGTACTCATGAGGCTATCGCCTCCTCAAAATTAACGCCTAGATCGACACCCAGAACTTTTTCAATCCTGCGTAAAGTCTCTTCTGGTAAAGCGTCCCTAATATTTTCGTTCTCAATGTCATACCAATAAACACGAGAAACTTCTGCTAAGCCACACAGTGTTTCAACCGAGCGTTTATCAGATTTTCTCGCCTGACGAATTTTTGCTCCTAACCCAGGAGCATATTTTTCAATACTCCGCTTTACCTTCATACTCTTATCCATCTATTGCTCTACTTATATTTGTAAACCATTAGCTATCATTTAATATACATTGTTAGCTAACGTTTGACAAGTGTAAGCTAACGCTGTACGATAAAAATAGTTAAATGGCGGTTAGCCCTCCAGGGATTCAATCTGATAGCTAACCGCCCATCCCATTCACAAAAACAGGACAAGAATATAATGACACAAACCCACGGGCGCGCTCGTATCCTACCATTGGTAACTTGCCCCCAGGTGAGCGCCCAGAAGTTAGTCGGACACAGATACTTCGTCGAGTTGGTGTCCAAGCGAATTGAAATACAAGACTCGCGCCCTGTCCCAGTTAACGCCCAAGAAATTGATGTATTGGTAGCAGAGCCGACACTCCAAGCGATAGAGCAACTATTGCAGCGAGTGGCTTCTTGGAGTCATGGCAAGTTGTCTCCTACTTCTTACCGGATGCACTAGAAGCTCCGTTCTAGTCCAAAAACGCCGAGGCGGACGGCTGCTTTCTTGTCCGCTGCTCAATTTCGGAGAAAATTTGTCATGCATTCAATCACAACCACGAATGGTAGGAAATCCTCAGCAAAGGGTGCAAAAGGTGAATCAATTGTTGCGGGAGTCATGAGTCATGTCTAAACTCCTCAGCCAGCAATCTACGCCGATTCCTAAAACTTTAGCTGACCAAATTGTTTCGTTGTTTGAAACCAGAAAAGAATATCGCCTCAAGGGGTACGCTGTTAATTGCGCGGCAATGGTGCAGCAGATACATTACTACATTTGTCAAGAATTCGGTTCCATCCCCCATCAAGTCAAAGAAACACTTGTAGATGGCAGGCGCTGGATCTACAAGTCCTACTCTTCGTGGCAAGAAACATTTTCCTGGCTCTCCGATTATGCTTTTCGCAAAGTGCGTTCTCTTCTTGTAGAACTGGGACTGATCGAAGTCAGTCAATTGGGTTTGAGACAATCGGGAAGAGATCGCACTTGTTGGTATACCGTCAACTACGAGCATCCCTTCCTACAACAATTAATTTCACCCGATCCCCAACGAGATAATTCCACCGATGCAGACGGATCTAATTCAACGGATGCAAGCGTACCCAGTTCAACGACTACATCCGTTGACTGTCAACGAATACCAATAACTACTAACAATACTACTGGCAATACTTTCTCTAAACCAGAAACAGAGAACAAAACCGAAGAGGTGGAAACTACCATAAATTCATCGGTTAGTAGTAAAGTCAAACCAGAGTTGCCACGGCAAGGGCGCAAGATCGTAAATTCGGACAAACTTTCCGCCGCCGTTCCTCAAGCTTGGGAAATTGCCCCGAACCAACCCTACCCCTACTTCCTGCAATGGCGAGCGCTGCATTACAAAAACCAAGGCGGTCACTGGGCTGATTCTCCCCTAACGAATGCCTACAGCGAGTTTTACAAGAACCGCTTCAAAACCAAGATTTTGTGGCAAGAGTTTTTACAGTTTTACAACCTGGCTTTGGATAATGCCTTAGCGTTAGAGGTGGCGGGGATAGAAGTCAGGTTGCCCTCATGTTTGAGCGAAGTTTCCCAAGTGAGCGATCGAGTTGTGGCGGATAAAGCGAAAGCTTTGTCGAGCAATTCCATTCAACCAAAAGATGTGATGGCACCAGACCCCAACTTTGGCGCTCGTCTAGGCGCTTTGGTTCGGCAACGAACTCTACAGCCAACAGCGAAAAAACAGCAACCGACTGATTCGTTGCAGATGTATTTGTCATGGTTGCATAGCGACGAACCTGTTTTGGTAGAGGAGGCGAGAAAGAAATTGGCGCGCTTGGTGATGGAGCGAGACGACCTGCTGCCCGATTGGGACGAGCGGGGGCGATTGATTGATGTTGCGCTCGTCGCGGATTAATTCGGTTTTGTGGACATCTGCTGGCGCGGTCAAATTACGAAAATTGACATCGGCTCGTCATGAATAACCTCAACTCAACATGTAACTATGAGTAGAAATAATTTACGTCAAAAAGCTCTGGATACTGCCACCAAAATAGTAGCAGGTTTAAGAGTGGGCGATTTTGTAGAATCAACCCATCCGTACTATGGCGGCGCAGGCATGGTTTATGCTTCCTCATCAAATGATGGCGCAGTCGTCCAATTAGCATCAGGCGAACGGCAGTATATTCCGATGAAATATCTGCGCTCGTCTCCAGCTCAAGGCGAAAATCTTTGCTCCTTTGCAATGGAGTCATCTGTAGAACGGGTTGGAGCTATTGCGCCTGCTGCGATTTCTGCTGATGTTACCGCAGTTGAGAGCGTCGAAACACTTACACCAGAAGAAGAAAGAGAACGTCACCGACTGGAGTTGCGCGTAGAAAGTGCATTTTTTGAAGCGGGTAAAGCACTGCGAGAGTTACGGGAGCGACGGTTGTATCGCTCGACTCACAAATCGTGGGAGGCATACTGCCAAGAGAGATTTGGATTTGGGCGGGACTCGGCAGACATCAAAATTTCAGCTAGTCGGGTAGTAGAAGAAATTAGAGAGGATTTGCCGACGAATCGTCGGCAAATCTTACCGACGACATTAGAACAAGTCAGACCTTTACTCAAGCTAAAAGCCTCATCCGAGCGCATAGAAGCCTGGAGAAAAGCGATTGACACGAATCATGGTAAGATTCCCAACGGTCGAATCGTCAAGGGGATTGTTAAGCAACTGAAGGAAAAAGGGCTACGCTACGCCACTGAGTTTTGCTCGGTTGGAGATGTGTTTGTTTTAACTAAGTTGGAAGATCACGAGCGTAAATATAATGGTTGTCCTTGTGTTGCAATCGAGCTAAGGCAATTTACTATATGTGTTGACGTACACGACACAAATCTCACCGTGAAACCAGAAAACCTTCAAAAACTTGATTCCCCGGAAGCTCATCGGCAACTGCCACAAATTCTCAGGCGAATCCAGCGGTTGCGACAGGTGGGGACGCTCGATCGAGGTGCGAATCACTTTTTAGCGGGAGTGGGCAGACAAGTTTACCTGACAGAAGTTGAAGAAATGCTGCTCTCTTGCTTGGAGGCGCATTACAAAGTTGAAGTTGAAGATTGCCGATCGCACCCCAACCACTGAATTCCTTACCCCCAGAACAAGAGCCGCAAATTGAGGAAATAGGCGTTAGCGTTCACGGAGTGTAGCGCAGCGTTTAGCGCAAACGTTGTTATCGCATTACCAAACTACGCTCGTGCCAACTCGACCCGTTCGAGCAAGAAATCTTGTCGATGCTGGAGCGTCTTGTCATTCTCACTCCAACAGAGTTGGAATACCTCACCCAGATCGAGAAGCGTTACGGTATTGTTTGGATAGAGTTGTCGGGGCATAACTCCTGCTTTCTCAATACACAGAAGTCATATTTTAGGCTTTTCATACATCTTCTAACTGGTGCCATTCTTAGCCATGACTATGATTCAAACGAAACCAACGTTACTGAGCGGTATTCTGCAATCCACAGCGAGCGAAAGCCGCGCTTTTCAGATTGTTTGGACGTTTTTTCGAGCATTGGTAGGCTTATTAATGATCCATAACGGATTTAGCAAGCTGGCGGATGTGCAGGGTTTTGCCAATGGGGTTGTGAGTTTTATTGGCTTTCCATACCCGAGATTTTTTACCTATTGTGCTGCCTACGCGGAAATTGTGAGTTCTATTCTGCTAGCACTTGGATTATTCACTCGGCTGAATGCCTTGACATTGTTATTCACAATGCTAACTGCTGTCAGTTTCCATCTCAAAAAAGATGGCTGGCAGATTCCACCGCTGGAAACGGCTTCGCTCTATGCCATGTGGTTTGGCTTCTTCCTGGTCAATGGTGGGGGGTTATTCTCCCTAGATACGGCGATCGCACGATGGCTGAGGAAATCATGATTTTCATCCTGCCTAAGCTGTTATAACAATCTGCGCCGTGCCAAGCTAGATGTGGTCGTAATCCTGAGTGCAACCGAGAACTTGATGCAGGAAGCGTAATAAATTATTACGCTCCTCGGGGGAATCGAGACATAGTAGTGGGATGATCTCCCAAAGGGCAAACAGCATTGTACCTGATTGGGGGATTGCCAAAGATCGCTGCCTCGACTACTGAAGAAACGACTTGGCAGCGAAAAGAATTTATTCGATTTTGGTTGGGGGCAAGCGATGAAATCACTCAAGCACTAGAACTACCACAAGCAAAACCAACCCAAGTTGAAGCAGCCCCGATGCCCCAAAGCATCAAGTCCTCTATTGGAGGAGCTGTCGAAGAAAGTTGCAGCTAATGGGAGAAAAATCAAATGACACAGAATATAGGGCGGACACTGCGCGTAAGCGGTGCGCAGACGAAGTTATCGTCCTTCTCAGCCTACCAAAGTTACAGCGCGAAAACACTGAGGTAAGATCTTATACAAACAGTAACTAATTTAATTTCAAACAACAAAATTTTTCTGGAGAATTGCTATCGAAGCTAGAACTCAAGCAGCAATGGAGCAAGCTTATATTGTGCTTCAAGAGATTGTTGCCAACCTATATACTGAGGTAGAACGAGCGATCGCACAAGAGAATTATGATGCTAGTTTGTTGCAAAGCCAAGCAGATCATCTTTATCAGGTAGCCGAAAATTTGGGAATTTTAATTGCAGAGGTAGAATGATGGAGGAGCTGAAAGGAAAAATTCGCGAATTGTCCGCTAGT